>CABVRO010000152.1 GCA_902500715.1 uncultured Nitrospira sp.
TGATTTATGCGGGCACGAAACGATGGAACCAGAAGCACTATGCCCTGTTGAAGCAGCGAAAGAGAGGCACCCCCTATGTCCTTAGAGTTTCATAACGGGGCCTGGCGCCGTGGCTGTCCAGGGTGCGGGGCGCATGGCGCACCGTGCAAATGGGTCAAAGGCGCCTTATTTGTGAGCTGCACGGAATGTGATTCGGAATTTCAGTACTTGTCAAAATCTCGGCCGCTCGGCCGGGGCGTGTGGATCAGGCGCTTGGCTGATCCGATTCAACACTCAGCAGAAGGAGGAGACGACGATGCAAGTCAAAGCAGAAGGAGCCGTGCAGGGGTATGTCGAGCGGAGGAGTCGGGAGGGCAAGGTTTACAGATCGGTGGATTTTTATGTGAAGGGCAAAGATCCGGGGATTCTGCGGTTGGGTATCCCGGAGGATCAGATGCCGTTGATTGACGCCTGCAAGCAGGCCGAAGGCAAGCAGGCGCGCGCCTCCATCGAAGTACGGAAGTTCGAGCAGACGGGTCGGGTGTTCTTCGATCTGTCGGCCTTGGAAGTGCTCAAGTAACGGCAGCGGGAGGAGGGCCGGTGGATCTCACCATCATTCTCGTGGCGATCTTATTGCTGGCCTTCCTCACCGGTCTTGGAGTGGGGCGATTGTGAAACTCCTGTCTCTCATGACGTATCTCGGGTTTGTCTGGGCACTCTTCGTCTCATTCTGCCTTGCGCCAGTCGAATCCTTAGGCCAAACAACGACGCAGTATTCGAGGGTCGTCGCCCAAGCGGAACGCATTGCCTATCTGGCGGCTCAACGGTCGGCCTTGGCGAGTCAGGTGGCAACCGCCGCGCTTGCACCTTCGGCTGCCTCGATGGCCGTTCGCATGGTCGCCGGTCCAGTGGGGTGGGCGGCTCTAGGGGTGAGTGCCGGCCTGGTGCTCGCCCAGATGTACTATTCGCAGCCGGATCTGGCCGCCATCAAACAGGCGGCGTCTCCCCCGACGGGCAACTGGACCTATTCGTATAACGGACAGACCTACACCATTCCCAACCACAACATCGCGGGCAGTCCGACGCCCGCAGCGAACTGTCCTGGCGGGCTCATGTTCGGGTATCTGGGCAGTCCGACGCCAGGCATGACCTCCGCCGGGCCCACGAACTGGTGGTGTCCGCCTTCTCCTGCACAACAAACCACCGGCACGCCCACGGCATCGGACATTCAGCAGTACCTCTTGGCGCAATCGCCCACCGACCCGAATGCCATCGAACAACATACGAGCCCGGTTGGTACGACCGGCACGACGCAGCCGGCAGACAATACCGTCTCGCAGCCAGTCAGTCCGACTGAAATGCCAACGACCGTGAAACCGAAACCCATACCTGCCGGTGATATCGTAGTGGCAGACAACGTGCCGCCTCCGGCCAGCACCCCACAGCAGAATACGCAACAGCAGACCACCACGACGACGACGACAACGACGCAGAATCCGGACGGCTCGACGACGCAACAAGAAGAAACCCAGGCGACGACCTCCTGCGCGGTGGGATCTCATGAGAGTCGGACCTTCGGGACCGTCCTGCAAGCGCATCAGACGACGTGGGAGACGAGCGGCATACTGGGCACCCTGAATTTGCTCAAGTCACTCACCTGGCCTTCGACCTTGCCGGTGATCGCGCTGCCCTCGGCCTTCTTTGGAAGTCAGCAAGTGGACTTCAATCAATGGGCCTGGTTCTTCACGGTCCTCCGCACCCTCGTCATTGCGACGGCCTCCATTGCCGCCTATCGCATCATCTTCGTGGGTGGAGGCCAGACCACATGACCGCCATTCTGACCCTCATCTATTGCTGGCTGCAGGAGTTCTTCTTCTCCCTCACCGATTGGGGGCTGGGGATCTGGGATTCGCTGCTCTCCGTGGCGGACAGCACGCTCGCCGCCATTGGCACGGCAGGCCTCACCCTGCCGGTGATTCCTGATCAATATGCGTGGGTGCTGGGCGCGACGGGCATGAGTCAGGCGCTGGCCATCGTGGCGAGCGCCATGGGCACGCGGTTCTTGCTCCAAACGATTCCATTCGTCCGGTGGGGCTCATGAACCAGCTCGTGATGGGGTGGGCCTATGCCTGGACTGTTGTTCTCGCGCTTTGGATTTGGGTGTATCTGAGGAGTCTTCGATGATCGAACTGTATGAAGGCGTGCCAGGCTCAGGAAAGTCGTATCACGCGATCTGCGAGAAGTTCTTGCCCTGGGTCAAACAAGGCCGACGGCTCTATATCGCGGTCGATGGCCTCTATCTGGACCGGCTGTCACTGTTCACCGGCATCGAACTCCAAACGCTCGAACAACAAATCACAATCTGGAAGGACTCAGTCGAAGTCCTGCAAGCGTTTCAGCATGTGGAGCCCGGTTCAGCCGTGATCATCGACGAAGCGCAGACCGTCTTTCGGTCCATGCAAAAGGTCGAACCAGGATTGCTCCGATGGCTTGAGACACATCGCCACTATGGCGTGGACATTCTGCTGATGAGCCAAGACTTCCGGCAGATGTCCCAAGGGGTCACCCGATTGATTGAAGCCACCGTGAAGTTTCGGAAACTCGCCTTTGTTGGCCTGTCGAAAAAGTATCAGGGCAAGGTGCGGGGCAACCCGGAAGATAACGAAGTGATTCGCGCCTTCGTGGGAACCTACTCGCCGGCGATCTACGCCTATTATTCGAGTTATGCCTCGGCAGCCATTCGAGAAGAGAAACGCAGTCATACGGTGTTCAAGTCGGCACGGGTGGCGATTGGGATAGCAGCGGGTCTATTTGCCATGGGCCTCATGGTCTGGCGGCCCTGGTCATCGCTAGGTTCAACCAAGCAAGGGACTGCATCTGGATCAACTCCTATTCCAGCAACGACCATCAGCGCACCAGCGTCTGGCTCCGCCAGCCTGCTGAGCCCATTGGGCACGTCTTCGCCGACACTAACCACTCCGCCTGTGCCGAAGCGACCTGTGCGCATTCTCGGCGGCGCGGGCATGAGCAAGGATCGTCAGGGTTGGCGGTATCTCCTGGACAGCGGCGAGATCCTGACGGCCGCGCAGATTACCGGACGCTATGGCCTGCTGGTCTCGGAAGTCTATGAAGGGGGCTCGATGCGGCTCATTGGCGAAGGAGTGTTCTATGGACCTGCCGGCGATTGAGGCCATGACCTATTTCACGGCGATTTTCTGGCTCGGCGGCTTTGCGGTCGGGCTGATCATCAAACTGATTCTGCCTCAGACTTACTGAGGCGTTCGACCGCCGGCGAGTCATCCGGCGGCGTGGGTGGACGGAACCACTAACAGCACAAGGAGGTGCCGTATGAAGGGATGGGGTCGGGTCAAAGGGCTCGGGGGCCTGCTCATGGCGTTCGTGTTCGCCTTGGGCGTGCCGGCGCTGTCGCAAGCGCAGTTGTTTCCGGTCTCGGCAGATGTGGCCACGGTGCGGGCCGATCTGCTCTTGTGGGCCACGGCGTTGATTGGCGTGGCCTTGGCGATCTACGCCTTTAAGCGCGTCCGCGCGATTGTGGGCTGAGCGAGCCCATCGAGGCAGGCTGGCAGCAGCCTGCCTCCTTTTATCCAACAAATACAGCAGGCAGAGAGCGCGATGACAAAGAAGGAGCAGTATGACGGCGTCACAAATTCAAACCATCGGGAATGCACTGGCTGTCGATCTGGTCGCCTGGGGGACGGCGGCGATCGGGCTGGCGTTGGTGGCTGCCGGGGCGGCCTGGGTGTTGCGGCTGCTCCGCTAAGCGCCAGGCCAGCCCTGGTCGGCGAAGCTGTAATAGCGTTCTTCGGCGAGGATGAGATGATCGAGAAGCGTAATGCCGAACAGTTCTCCGGCCTCACGCAGCCGCTTGGTCAGGACGCGATCTTCAGGGCTCGGCGTGATGTCCCCAGAGGGATGATTATGGGCACAAAGCCAAGCGCCGGCATTCATGAGGATGAGCGGTTTGAACACTTCGCGCGGATGGACAATGGTCAGATTCAGAGAGCCAGTGGACACCACATTGATTCCGATGAGCTTGTGCTTGGCGTCCAGGCCACAGATGAGGAACTGTTCGCGGTCCAGACCGGCAAACAACGGCCGGAGGATGGCGACCGCACCCTCCGACGTATGGACCGATTCCGCCGCCGGAAGGGGTCGGCCCTCCCGAACCAGCGTGACACGATATCGAGGGATGCCATATTTCCGAACCGGGCTCACTGGCCGTCCACCGTTCGAGGAACCGAGAGAGCTATCAACGGACATGTCCGCCTCCTTCTGAAATTATGTTCTAGCCCCACCCTTCACCAACCAAGGGTGGGGCGTAACGAAGGAGGCGGCACGGGGCTCTCGCAGCGGGCAGGCCTGGAGGGGGGAGACACGGAAGGACTGTCCCGGTGCTCCCCGGACCCGGGTCGTACCCACTGGAGGCTCTCTTCGACCCAAGCCGGAAAGTGCAGAGGCGTTTCAGTGAGAGCGGGAAAAGAATGAATCAGGAACGGCAAGCCAGCGCGACGCTGGACATCATGACCCTGGCCGAAGCGGCGGTCTATCTCCGCGTATCAAAATCCACGCTGTACCAGCGGAAGGATATTCCGAGGCATCGCATGCCGGGATCGCGAGAAGTCAGATTTCTCAAAGACGAGCTGATCGCCTGGTTAAAAAGTGGTAACGGGGAAGCACAGTCGGCGGATTCTAGCGAGCTGGTTTTCCCACTAGACACGGCTCATACCACTGTTTACCATCGGAACCCAAAGTATCGGGGATGACCATGGCTTATACGATTACCAAGCGACGCACGACCAAAGGGATTGCCTTTGACCTTTATTTCCGTTGGAAGGGGCAACGGTATCGTCCCCTACTCGGCTACGACCTCTCGCCCCATCAAGCCCAACAGTGTGCCATCGACCTGATTCACAAGATTCAAAACGAAGAACACGAGAAGCCACGTTCGCTCATCACTCTCCGCGATGTCCTCCCGCTGTATTGGCAGGCCTTCGAAGTGAAAAAGCGCATCGACCGCACGCGACCAAAAGGAATTCTTGAGAATCACATTCTGTCCTGCCATGCGTGCGTCAGAAACGACTTCTCCTGCAGTCATCGTTTTGGACACCAGCCGCTCGCAGCGATCAGACCGGAAGATGGCCTGAAGTATGTGAAAGCCCGATTGGACGAAGGGGCGACGGCCGGCACCGTCCGCCGTGAATGGCAGGTCCTCAATCGAATTCTCAATGTGGCCGTGCGCTACGAGAAACTGGACAGAAACCCGCTGAAGCATGTCGAGCTACCGGACGCAGAAAAACGAACCAGAATCGCAGAGCCAGAAGAACTCTCACTCGTTAGCAAGATGCGAGAGAATGACCCCACCAAGCTTGAATGCCGGCAAGAGCTGTGGCGCATTATCCAGGTGGCAGTTTCGGTCGGCTTACGAGAAGGAAAAATTCTGGAGATTGAACGGTCGTGGATCAAGAAGCGAGAGGATGGATACTGGCTCTGTCTTCCTCCTGCTGCAAGCCGTATCAAAGGAACTCCGCAAGAGGTGCCGTTGAACCGTACCGCGATGCTTGCCTTAGGCGCTGAGATTCCCTCTCTTACCGATGGCCGGGTCTTTCGCCGCTGGACTCACCAGCGGGCATTTAAGGAATACTGGAGTGAAACCTGCCGCCGGGTCGGGATTCACGACCTGCATTTTCATGACCTGCGGCATACGTTCGCAACCAGACTCCAGCGCATCGGTGTGGATTACGAAGTTCGTCAGGCGCTTCTTGGCCATCGCATGCCCGGCATGACCGCGAACTATTCACATGGGGGTCCGGAGTGGGATCGAAAGCTGAGATCCGCCGTGGAAGGACTCGAAAAAGCCTATCCGTTGTCCTATGGATTGTCCTATGAGACTAAGGCGGCAGTGGGGCAAACTGCAGAAGTCATTGATTTAAATGGTGAGTCGGCTGGGATTCGAACCCAGGACCCTCGCCTTAAAAGGGCGATGC
>CABVRO010000153.1 GCA_902500715.1 uncultured Nitrospira sp.
CCACCGGCGGTTTCTGCCGCGGCATGAATGACGGTATCCACCCCCTTGAACAGCTGCGCAGCGGCTCCCGTGGCCACATCGGCCACCACATATTCGGCACCCGCAATCCGCTCCCAGGGGGACGGTTCACGTCGCGCCACCACACGAACAGGGCGGCCGCGCAACAGCAGCGATCGCACGATTTCTTTTCCCAGAAACCCGGTTCCACCGGTAACCAGCACGCCCCGGCTCTCGACCGGCTTCGGCGCGGCGGCAGCCAGAGCCTTGGCTTCGCCGACCTTCAAGGCCTTCGCCACGCGCTCACAGATACGCACCGTCTCCAGCAAACTCTCCGGCGACAAGGGCGACGGCCCGCCCGTCCGCGCGGACTCATAAAAAGCGGTAAACAGTTCAGCCAGCCCGGGATAACTCCGCTGACTCTTCAGGAATCGGTTCGCCATCGCGGAGGTCGTGCCGATCAGCAATTGCCAGGCCTGCCGGTAAGGCGCGAATAACTTATCGATGCCGGACGACCCGGGACCGATGGCGCGCTGAGTGGTACTGCGAACATAGTCGGCGAACAACGACCCGTTCTTCCCGACGACCCGCAGATAACTCTCCACCGGGCGCCCTTCGAGTGTCACGATCAACGTGCCGGTCACGCCGCCGCGTCGCACCAACGCGTGCACCGTCCCGGCCTGACTCACTTCCAAAGACAGCAGCTCGGTACGGCCCTCCCCGGCCTGCTCCAATACCTGCAGTAACAGATAGACCGGATGCGGCAGAATATCGAGCAACTGATGGTCGGCGCGTAGCACCTTGCGGCCGCCCGGCGCATGACGCACGGTCCGGAAGGAAAAGTAGCTCTCGACGTGCACAACGCGCCCGATCGACGGCAAGTACCGAGTCAAGACCCGGGTGGGCGGTTCATACAATAGCTGATGGCCGGCACAGACACGGAGCCCTTTGGCACCCGCCTCATCCAGAATCTGTTGCGCGTCCTCCACCGACTCGGTGAAGGGCTTCTCTACGTAGATGTGGCATCCGGCCTTGAGAGCCATCCTGGCCAACGGAGCATGGGAAGCCGGCGGAGTGATGATGTGCACGACATGGAGACGTTCGGAGGCAAACAGCTCCTCCGGCGTCTTGAAACAGCCGATACCCGGAACAATATCGCGCATGGCCGCTTGAGCGGCGTCGGACGGGTCGGCCACCGCCACCAGTTGCACGCCGGGGCAGCGCAAAATAGCGCGGGCATGGTGCTGGGCATGACGGCCTGCGCCGATGAGCGCGATCCGTAGCGGGCGCGAGTCTGGAGTTGTCAGGTTAGAGTTCGCCACAAGTAGTCTGTGAGTGTGCAGGGATACTATAGTCTATTCCCGCACATTCTTGAAGCCTTCTCGAAAATTAGCGCAGAGAGGAAGACTGCGGCGGTGGGTGCGACGTTCGATGGACCTCGTGCGAACAGGTCCGCACACGTCTCGAACTACTTATGCCTGCCGTCGCAGGGGAAACATTGATCCATACATTCCGGGCAAAGCCCGCCGTTGAACTGGATCGCCGATCGCTCTGTAATAAACGTAGCCAGGTCGTACCATTCACCGGACTCGTCCGGCACGCGCTTACACCAGGAACACAAATTGATAATTCCCTGCGGACGCGCGAGGCGCGCATCCATTTTCCAGAGCGTGCCCCCCGGCCTATCAGAGGCCTGGAGGCCCCGTCCGCCGGATGCGGTCTCGTGAAACACCAGCACGGCGCCGAGCACGCTTCCCCCGTCGTCGGCGACCGGCGCCACGCTGCCACGAATGGTTCGACGTCCGCCCTGCTTGGAGATCAGCAGGGCTTCCTCGATCGCCACAATGCGCACGTGCGTCATCGCTTGATGTACCGGACTCTCCGATTCATATCCCGTCCCGGCTTCGTGAAAACCCAGGAGCGCCGTCACGCCCATGCCTGCCGCATCGTCCTGACTCCACCCCGTCAGGCTCTCGGCGGCGGGATTCATATAGGCCACTCGCCCGCCGCGATCGGTCGTCACGATGCCGTCGCCGATGCAACGCATGGTCGTGGCAATCCACCGCAAGCGCTCGCGCATGTGCCGCTCATGCTGGGCACGATGCAGCGCCAGTTCAATCGTGGGCCTCAGTTCGTGTGCCTGATACGGCTTCAACATGTAGCCGGCCGGAGACGTCACTTTAGCCCGCTCCAGCGTATGGTTGTCGGCGTAGGCAGTCAGGTAGATGACCGGCACATCCTGTTTGCGCTGAATCTGCAGCGCGGTTTCCACCCCATCCATTTTCCCCTTTAACACGATATCCATCAGAATCAGGTCTGGGTGCATATCGTCGGCTTTACGGATCGCTTCCTCTCCCGAGGTTGCCGTAGCCGGCACGCGATAACCTAAGCGTTGCAGGCTCAGCTGAATGTCCTTCGCCACAACGGGCTCATCTTCCACGATTAAGATGCTGGCTGGTTCCATGGCGTTCACACCCTTTCCGAATATTGCAGTTGCTGAAAGCGAATCTGCCATTCTGTGCCGGCACCACTGCGGAGTTCCGTCCTGCCGTCCAGCTTCTCCGTCAGCAACGTCACAAGTTCCAACCCCAGTGAATCGGGATTGTTGAGCACACCGTCCTTGGGAATCCCGATGCCGTTGTCGCTCACGCGCAGGGTAAACGTGCCATCCACATGATCGAGCAGATCGATGCGTACCGTTCCGCCGCTGTCGTCGATAAACGCGTGTTTCAAACAATTGGAGACCAGCTCATCGATGATCAACCCGCAGGTCAGCCCCGTGTCGATATCGAACTCGACATCGTCTACATTCAGTTCCAGTGCAATGAGGTTCGGATCGACCCCGTACGATCGGAAGAGATGGCCGGTCAACGTACGGATGTAGTCGCCCATTTTAATTCGCGAAAGATCGTGCGAGCGGTGCAATGTCTCGTGAAGCAGCGCGATCGAGGTGATCCGCACCTGACATTCGCGGAACAGCTGGTTGACGACCGGGTCCTTGATCGAGGCCGATTGTAAATTCAGCAGGCTTGAAATGACCTGGAGATTGTTCTTGACCCGATGGTGCACTTCCCGCAGTAGACTTTCTTTTTCCTTCAACATCCGGCGAAGCTGGTCTTCCATGTCCTTGCGTTCGGTGAGATCCATACAGGTACCGATGTACCCGCCGAACCGCTCCTCCTCATCGAACAAGGGGACCCCCGTATCCATAATCCAGCGGTACTCCCCGTCGTGACGCCGCAGCCGGTATTCCAGAAAGAACGGCTGCTCCGACTTGAACGCCTGCAGATACGACTTCCTGCAGCGCTCCAGATCGTCGGCATGAATCCCGGCAAACCAGTTGTCGCCGATTTCTTCCTGCACAGTACGCCCGGTAAATTCCAGCCACCGTTTGTTGATGAAGGTGATGTGCGTATCCGGCCCGGCCATCCACACCATCACCGGAGCCGTGTCCGCCATCATGCGAAACCGGGCCTCGCTTTCCCGTAACGCCGCTTCGGTGCGCCGCTTCACCGTGACATCGCGCGCGATGGTCGACGCGCCCATGACACACCCGTCCGCATCTTTCACCGGCGAGATCGTCAACGACACATCGATGCGCTCGCCCTGTTTCCGTCGCTGCACCATCTCCACATTGCGCACGTGCTCTCCCCGGGCGATCCGGTCGAGCATCGTCGGCACTTCATCCAATCGATTCGGAGGACACAACACAGAGATGGGCCTGCCGAGCACCTCCTCGGCGCGATACCCGTAGACCCGTTCCGCCCCCCGATTCCAACTTTGAATCATGCCGTTCAGCGTCATGCCCACAATGGCATCGTCGGATGATTTGACGATCGCGACCAGCTCCGACACCGCTTCCGCACGCAGCACTTCGAGTTCCTGGTTGGCGGCGGCCAGATCCGCCGTGCGCTCCTGCACCTGTTGCTCGATATCTTCATTGATGCGCAACAATTCCGCTTCGTCGCGTTGCCGACGCAGACACAGCAGCGCCGTGACCCAAATCACCATCAACGCAAACGCACGATTCATGGCGCTGACCCAGGTCCATGCAAAGAGCGGCCGATCGAACATATCGAGAATCGTCACCAGAGACGCGAGGGCGGCCACCCAGAACGTGATACGAGAGTGAGGAATCCGTGAAGCGATGAGAACCGGCACGACGTAGAGCGTGGTGATGGTCAATCCCAAGGGCAACCACCAATCGATCGCGCCGATCACCGCGATCAATACCAGAGCCACTCCCAACCTGGAGTAGCTGCTGCGCGACATGCCGAGAAAGAGTGAAGCAGGTATTGTCATACGTACAACGACGCGGCGTCTCTCCCTTTCCTCCTTAGGAGCAATCCCTATGCCTCCGGCGCCACATCCGCCCGCAAATCGCACCGAGGAACAGACCCGAGTCAACAATCACGATCTGGTAATCGCCGGCCACGCCTTGCCGGTGCGCTTGCTAGGACTGCTCTGGCTGGGACCGATTTTTATATTGAGCATCGTTGGCGTCGCAGGAATCCCGTTCGGACAAACCCATCATCCACAGCGGCCACTGGTGTACGTCACCGCCTCTTCGTTGTTCAGACTTGAACGCCGGTCTATCTCGGCACTTGTCGTCGATTCAACGACCGGAGGGAGGCATACGCGTCGTCCATCATGCCGGATGAGGCACCGCCGGCGGCCGCGTCACAACGTAACAGGCCAGGAGGCGCTGCTGCTCCGGCCGACAACTGTGAAAACTTCGGCTGTCAGGATGTGGGAATGAACCGTCCGGCCCCGGAAAGACACCGGGGCCGGACGGCAACGCGAAAGTTAGCGTTTGCGATAGAACGCGGCGATCGTCTGCACGACGTATTGAAGCTGTTCGTCGGACAGTTCCGCATAGATGGGAAGCGAGAGCACGTCTTCGGCCGCACGTTCCGATTGCGGGAATGCGCCTTTCTGATAACCCAGATCACGATAACAATTTTGCAAATGCAGGGGCAGGGGGTAATAGACTTCCGACCCCACGCCCTGGTCTTTCAGATAACTCCGCAGCTCGTCCCGCTTCTGCACTCGAATCGTAAATTGATTAAAGACGTGAAAGTTATCGGGACCCACCGCAGGCAGGGTGAGGCGATCCGTCAATTTGGCCTCCGTGAACAACTGCACATACCGCGCAGCATTGCGGCGACGGCCTTCCGCCCACTGATCAAGATGCTTCAACTTCACCAACAACACCGCCGCTTGCAACGCATCCAACCGACTGTTGATCCCGATCGCCTCATGGACGTAGCGCACCCGGCTCCCGTGAACTCGCAACATGGCGATGGACTCCGCCAGCGCCTTGTCATTCGTGGTCACCATGCCGGCATCTCCGAACCCTCCGAGGTTCTTTGACGGGAAAAAGCTGAAGCAGGCCGCATCGCCCAACACACCGGCATGCCGTCCTTTCTGACGGGCCCCGATCGCCTGGCAAGCATCCTCGATCACGCCGATGTGGTGCCGTCTGGCAATCGCGTTGATCGCCTCCATATCGGCGCATTGACCGAAGAGGTGGACGGGAATGATCGCCTTGGTCCGTTTGGTGATGGCCCGCTCCAGCAGCGCCGGATCCATATTGAAATCGTCAGGCCGAATGTCGATGAAGACCGGCTTGGCCCCCAGCCGTGAAATGGCCCCCGCCGTCGCAAAGAAGGTAAACGGCACCGTGACCACTTCATCCCCGGCTTTCACGCCCAAGGCCATCAGCGCCAGCAACAGCGCGTCGCTGCCGGAGGCGACTCCGATGCCATGGGCACTGCCGGTATAGGTCGCCACCGCCTGTTCCAGCGCCACCACCCGCGGGCCGAGAATAAAGCCCTGCTCGTCACAGGTGG
>CABVRO010000154.1 GCA_902500715.1 uncultured Nitrospira sp.
GATCTCCCGCCGGATGCGCCGTTCTTCATGAAATGGGTGGTGCAGGCCAAGCCCTATGCGCCGATGGCGATCCAGTTTCTGCTCGGCAGCCTGTTTAGCGCCTACGCGATTTTCTATTCCAAGAGCGCCACCTTCGCCGGGACGGCCGTGTTCTTTTGCGTGCTGGTGGCGTTTCTTGTGGCGAACGAATTCCTCCGCAGCCGGCTGTCGAACGTACAGTTGCTGGTGAGTCTGTACGCGCTCGTCTGTTTTGCCTTCTTCACGTTTTTCCTGCCGGTGATGACCGGATGGATGAACGCGGCGATCTTTCTGGCCGGGGCCGTGGTGACCGTGTTGGTCGTCCTGCGTGTCGTGCAGTTGATCTACGGGAACAACGCCGATCGTACGTCCCGCGAGGCGATGTGGGCCGGTGCTCCGGCAGTCGGTCTCGTCGGCCTGCTGGTGGGATTCTATTTCTTGAACTGGATTCCCCCGGTACCGCTGTCGTTGAAGCACGGCGGCATCTATCATGAGGTGAAGCGTTCGGGTGACCGGTTCGAGCTGAGTTTCGAAAAGTCCTGGTACGAGGTGTGGAAAGCTTCAGACACGGTGATCCCGGCCGACGATCCCGTCTATTGCTTTACGGCAGTCTTTGCGCCCGTCGCGCTCAAGGCCACGATCTACCACCATTGGTACTACCGCCCCGATGCCGGTCAGCCCTTCACCGATGCCGACCGCATTCCGCTCAAGATTTCCGGTGGGCGGGCGGGCGGCTATCGCGCCTACACCTTCAAGGAGGGGCTCGATCCTGGGGATTGGCGGGTCGATGTGGAAGTGGAAGACGGTCGTGTGATCGGCCGGATGGCGGTCAAGGTGTTGGACAAGACGGCGGTCGGGCCGCTGTCATTGACGACGGTGGTGTACTAGCCAGGACGAAACGCTCAAAGGCGTTTGAACTGTTCGAACAACGTGATGTCGGCGGACCGGCGGCTCAAACGGGTGATCGCGTCCTGTACAGCTGTGGAAAGTAGGATTTCCATTGGGTCTGTGTCGATTCTGGATGAAGGTTCACTGCTCGCTTGTGAAGGAGATCCGTCTATGCAGCCGAAGTTACATCTTCTCTGCGGTGTAGTTGCGGCTGCGCTACTCGTGTGGGGGTGTGATGCTGTACACATCACACCAGAAGCAAAGATCAACGCGGCAGTTCCGCTCTCCCAGGAACTCTCGTCGGCATTGACCGATCTGCGTGGGCTGTTACCCATGGAACAGGTGGCTCTTCTGGAGACAGAGATTTCTAGTCGACTAAAGATTCGTGCCACTACCTGTGCCGCCGGCTACTCACCAAGTTGGTTTTCTACGGTCGAGGCTGTCAGGACACGCTTAACTGATCGTGCATGTTTTGTACAAGCAGATAGCGACGTCCTTAAATGGCTCGGTCTTCGTCGTGTGGGTTTGCTTCTGGAGCAGACTCCCTTGCGGCCTCTTCCCGCGAAGCCATTGAGTTTCTATGTCGCTGATGGGTTCATCATGGGCGCAAGCTTTGCGGAGAACGCAGGGGTTGCGCTTCTGGAGACGAAGGAAAGATTGCAGCTTATTGATCTGGCAACCGGTCAGACAATGATGCAGGAGGCGAGGTCCGACTTCCGCCACGCGGCACTGTCCCCCAATGGCAGGGTGTTCGTAATGGGCGAACAGCGTGGTAGTCAGATTCGGCACACGGAAACAGGCAACGTACTGGCTGACCTTCCATATGCCCGCCCATACGGTTTTGTCTGGGTGAGTCCGAACGTCGCTGTATACAACAATCATGAGAATCAGAATGACTTTGACCGGGCGACCATCATCGATTTTGGAACCGGCACGGAAACTCGATTAAAGGAAGTAGACGGTCCAGTTCAGGGTATGAGGCCTGTCCCGGGAAATCCTAACAGGTTTGTGGTCGGCTCCTATCAGAAAGTATCAACCATCGAAATTTTCAAGAATAAAAGCGCGGTAGACGTAAAACTCCTGCAGGAAGAGAATCTCCTTAGCCGGCCGTGGGCCCTCAATAACTCTGGCATCACGAGCGATGGAGCCTATTGTTTTAGTGTTGCGAAAGATCTGCATTTGATCGCAACGTCTTCTCTTGAGCAACAGACCATTCCATTCGAATCATTTTATCTTCAGGAGGCCATTCCCACACCTGATCCGGATAAGGTTCTGCTCACAGGTTTCAGCCGTGATGCCCCGAGCAGCGCCTTTCCTCAATTTCTCTTTTCAATCAGCCAGCGTGCGCTCACACCCATTAAGTCCTGGAAGGGGGGTCCGGAACGATTTCAATACCTTCCCTCGTTCAAGCGACTCATTGCGATTGAGGGGGCGAAGATAGCGTTTCTTGAGCAACTTCCAGTAGGTGAGTCCGTAGCACTGGAAGATTTCCTAGTCGATCCGTCTCTCGTACATGTATCAACCACTCAACGAGAGACACAGAAGGTTGAGAGGAATACGCCAGCGGAACTTGCCAGGGATGCACAGATAGAGGCCGTGGGGGTGTACGAGGGGGCTGGTGGGACACACGCATTCGGCAAACAGTCACAGGCGGGTACCGTTGAGGTCACTATTCGTTCTTCCTCAATACCAATAGTACTGGTCTTGAGTTCATACGAACCCGTGCGGTGGAGGCTAACCCCAGAACCTGGGGCCAAGATTGCGGCGGTGTTAGTGTCGAGCTACAAGGCCTCAGAAGTGGAGGGTGCGGGATCGGCTCGTGTTATTGTGATCGGCAACATGCACGCCTACAAAAATGGAACTTCCGAGTTCAACGACTTGGAGCGTCACGTCTTTCGGCTGACCGGTAAACACATTTCCCTATTCCAAGGGGCTTATAACGGGGGGGCCTTTACCGTCGGAGGGGGACCACTCATAAAGCCCATGCTATTTCCGGCTCAAGGTGGGAAACTTGGAATCCGATTGCAAGATTCGAATAACGTCGCTGACGATCTGAAAAAATGATCGGGGGTAGGAGCGCGATGCAGAGTGAAACCGCCGAGGGATGTGCATGGTCTCCGTTCTGTCGTCGTAAAGGATGTCGGGTTCTGGGATGGCCTCATCTCTGGGTCATGGCAATAGTTATGACGGCGTTGTGTGCTTGGCCCCTGCCGGCCATCGCCGATGAGTCGAAACCGTCGGCGCTTCCCTGGATCATGGGGCCGACCGAGGCCAAGTTGGGCGACCAAGCGCTGCTGAAATTGCCCCAAGGCTATCGGTTCCTGGGTGGACAAGAGACGCAGCAATTGCTGAAACAAATGGGGAATTTCCCGTCCGGCTCCGAGCTGGGGTTGATTACGGCGACGGGTGAGGCTGAACAGTGGTTCATGGTCGTTCGGTATATCGATGCGGGCTACGTCAAGGATGACGAGGCGGCGAATTGGGATGCCGACGCGCTGATGAGCTCCATTAAGGAGGGCACGGAGGAAGACAACAAGACCCGCCAGGCACAAGGGTTTCCACCGTTAATCATTCGTGGCTGGGAGGAGAAGCCCCATTACGATAAGGCGGCGAACAAGGTCGTGTGGGCGATCTCAGCGCAGGAGCGGGAATCGTCGGTGGGGGTCAATTACAACACCCTGGCGTTAGGGCGGCAGGGGTATCTCAGCATGAACATGGTGGGATCGCTGGAGCAGCTGCCGGTGCTGAAGCCGCACGTCAACCGCCTGTTGGCCAATGTGGAGTTCGTCGAGGGGAAACGGTACACCGACTTCAACAGCACGACCGACAAGGTGGCGGCGGTCGGCCTGTCGGCACTCATTGCCGGCGCGGCCATCAAGTCCGGACTGTTGGCGAAGCTCTGGGGATTCCTCATTCCGCTGGTGATTGCAGGGAAGAAGTTGCTGATGCTGCTGGTGATCGCGCTTGGCGGGTTGGCAGCGAAATACCTCAAGAAGAAACCGCAGGCTGAGCAGCCGGGGGGCGGCGGAGGTGTGTCGTCGTGAAGATTCTCCTGCTGCTCCTCGGTGGTCTCAAGCTGGGCAAGATTGCGCTCACCGGCGGGACCATGCTGCTGTCGATGGTGGTGTATAGCTTCATTTTCGGCTGGTGGTATGCGGTGGGGTTCGTGCTGCTGATCCTGTTCCACGAACTGGGACATTATGCTGCCGCCAAACAACGCAACCTGAATGTGGGGGCTCCGACCTTCATTCCGTTCGTCGGTGCCTGGATTCAACTCAAAGAACAGCCGATGGACGTGGAAACCGAGGCCTATGTGGGCATCGCCGGTCCGGTGGCGGGAACCTTTGCCGCGATGGCCTGCTACTACGCAGCGGAATACAGCCACAGTCAATTGCTGTTGGCCCTGGCCTATGCCGGATTCATGATCAATCTCTTCAACCTCATTCCACTCTCGCCGCTGGACGGCGGGCGCATCACCGCCATCATTTCGCCGAAAGTTTGGTGGCTGGGTGTACCGATCCTGATCGGCTTGTTCATCGTGAACCAGAGTCCCATGCTGCTCTTGATCGCGATCCTGGCGATTCCGCATGTCATGTCCACGTTCCGTGGCGGTCCGCATGGCCTGCCTGAGCGGTACTACGATGTGCCGCTCTCAACCAGGGTGAGCTATGGCCTGTACTACCTCGGGCTGGCGGCGTTTCTTGGTATCATGAGTTATGAGACGCATCTGCTGCTCCCTTCCCGCAACTGATCAACAGTGCCAACGGGTAGATTCCTGTGCACACCTTCACGGCTGAAGTGAGTCGTATTCAGGATCTCACGCACGATGTGCGCGAGATCGAATTGCGCCTCCTGGAGCCGTCCAGTATCACGTTTAAGCCCGGTCAGTTCGTGTCATTCGAAGTGCCGAAGGAGGGGCAGCCTCGACCGGTGACGAGGCCCTACTCCATTGCTTCACCGCCGGGTCAGGCCGCACGAATCCTGCTCGTGTTGAATCTCGTTCAGGGTGGACCGGGGTCGAGTTATCTGTTCGGCTTACGGGAAGGAGAGCGAACCTCTTTCAAGGGGCCGGCAGGGGCCTTCTATCTGCGGGACGATGGGGGGAGAGACCTGTTGTTCGTCGCGACGGGAACCGGGATTGCTCCGCTCCGCAGCATGATCCTGGCGCAATTGGAGCGTGGGGAGTCGCGATCCGTCACTCTGTTCTGGGGACTCCGCAGTCAGCGGGACCTCTATTGGCAGGAGGAATTGATGGCCCTGTCGGCGGACCATCCCAATTTTTCCTCTGTGACCACGCTCTCCAAGCCGGATCCGGGATGGGAGGGGGCGAACGGGCGTGTGACGGCGCTCATTGAGGCGCGGGTCTCCTCCGTCGGGAATCTTGCAGTGTATCTGTGTGGGGGGAGCGGGATGATCAAAGACCTGACGACCAGGCTTAATGCCAAGGGTCTGTGTCCGATCTATAGGGAGAAATATTACGACTAACAGGCCGATGAAAGAGGGCGCCAACGGCGTTCTCGCGTCGCGCACTTCTTCGACATACCGGAACAGTATGCCTCAGTCGTTCGCTCGCTGCGGCCTTGTTCGCGACCCCTTTGATCGGCCTGGGGGCTCTGCCCTTCCGAGGCAGGTGACCTACGCAGTCTTGGGGGCGCGCTTGGTGGTATGCTGAAACACGCACTTGGGGCAGGTGTAGTGGATGAACTGGCCGCCGGCGACCAGACGCTTGGTCATGGGAACCTTGCACCAGGTGCAGAGACGTTCCGGCAATTCGACGGTCGGTGCGGAAGGAATGGATTGGGGTGTCGACGTGTCGGCCATGGTCGGCATTCTCGCTAAGGGGTCGCGAGTTTGTCAATGTGCGGGAAGCACGAGAAATTTCGGAGATAAATATTTACAGGG
>CABVRO010000155.1 GCA_902500715.1 uncultured Nitrospira sp.
ATTTTGGTTGGGAGCCCTTGCTGCCAAGAAAGCGCCGGTTGAGGCGAAGGCAGCTATCCCTGGCAGGGCGACAGCGCCGGCAGTTGGTCACTAATCAAAGCGAAAGAAATGAATCAATGAGGGAAGGTGTCTGGGCTGCTCGAGCAGCCCAGAGCCTTCCCTTCCTGCAGGAGGTTTGAGCTGTGATTGAACTCATTAAAGCGGCCTTGGCGATGGGCTGGCCTGCATTAGGGATCCTGGTTGGCCTAATGTTTTATTTTAAGGCCTCTATTTCAGACCCTGTTGCAAACAAGCGTGCGGTATTCAAAACGTTCATTGGTATTATCGGCGCGATGCTTTTGTTTATGGCCGTCGCCAATTACTCTATGAATTTCTTTGCCGAGTCGAGGCTTTTGCCGGTTTCGCTCGTCTTGATCACATCAATGACATTTATGATGGCGCTCTATTTTACGAATATCAGCGCCTTGCTGAAAATCGGTGGCTTCATGTTCTTTATTGCCGCCGCTCTCTCGGGTTATGGAAACTGGCTCCCTCAGGTAGAGGGTGGGTTTCCGCCAATCGAAGAGAAAAAAGATTTCAGCAACATGCCGCAGACCGAGTTGGCTGACGAGGGTGAGAAGATCATTTTCGGCGGTGTTGGTCAGAATAAGGTTCAGGGGGCTATCGGTAAGGGGCAGTGTCCACTCTGCCATGCTTTCCATAAAGGGATGTTGGGCGAGCGTGCACCAAACCTCGATGGGTTGCCGGAGCGCGCAGGAACTCAAATCGACGACCCGCGCTACCATAAGGGGAACCCAGCCGCTCGTGATTCCGATCAGAAGGAAGCATTTCCTGGATCGGGCACTGCTGAGAATGCGCAAGAGTACATCGCAGAGTCACATTCGTGCCCGAGCTGCTTTGTGGTGGCTGGTTATGGGGTGAAGGGTACCAACGACAAGGTAAGTCCGATGCCAGCCATTCACAAGCCGCCGATCTCTTTGTCCTTGCCGGAATTGGCAGCTGTCGACACCTGGCTCTATGTGCGAGAAGGTCGAGAAGCGCCGAGTTTCGATGAAATTGTGAAGACGTATGAAAAGTTTATTCCTGAGTCTGACCGTCCGAAACCCCCAACAGAGGGTGATGCCAAGCCTGGGGCTAGCGCGTTAATGGCGGACGGCACCGAGCCGGTCGATCAAATTTTTGCCAAAAGCCAGTGTGTGGCATGCCACACGATTCCTGGAATCGCTGGTGCCACAGGAACGATCGGTCCGAAGCTCGTCGAGGGAACAAATGCGCCCCTTCGAATCAAAGACAAGGAATACAAGGGCAAAGCCAAAAGCGTTCCCGAGTACATCATGGAATCAATCGTTGAACCAAGCGCTTATGTTGTGAAGGGGTTCCCCGACAACACTATGCCTAAGGTATTCGGACAAAAACTTAGCGCTGGCGCGCTGAAGAAGATAGTGGATTACCTCTCGCAAGTTCAGGAGGGTAAAGAGCCCCCGAAGGCCTCCTAGTTGCGATAGGTACTTGATTGCTATTGCGGAAGAAAGGGAGATGAGGACATGAAAGCATTAATGTCAGTCGGGGCACTGATCGGCGTCCTGGGACTGCTCATGTTGATCGGAATGATCTTCGGAGTGATTCCCTCGAACACCGTCAGGCTCGTTGAGGGCTACATGCCCATGCAGGTACTGAGTGAACTAGCCGTCTTCGTGGCTGGTTTCACCGGCCTGAGTTATCTGGCCAATTCCATGGGAATTGCTTTCCCTCGGTTCTGGCAGGGTGTGTTGTTTTGGGCTTTTATCCAAACCTATCTCAAGTTCCGTATCTATCCGCCGATTCCATTCAGTGTTCGTGCCATGTACGGAACCGTGTCGTTCGTAGCCGTGTTCATGTGGGTGTCAGCTAATGAAGAGGACTGGAAGAAATTTCGTCAGCCAATTCTCAATGTGTTGGATGCCAACACCGGCTTCCACAAAGCGCTGCGCACGATGTACTTGATTCTGTTGCCATTACTCATCGGCGGCTTCTCATTCTTGACCATGAAGCCAAGTGTTGATGAACCGATTGAGTTGCGGACTGTGCATCCTGCGCCGCCTGCCAGCACGAAGGTGCATGGCAAAACTTACACCCTGCAGACTTCGCAGAATCCTTACCGGGTCAATCTTGAAGGTAAGTACGATCAAGCCTACAGCAATAAGCTGATTGTAGAGCAGGGCATGGGAAGACTGATGGCTCCCAATGCTAACCCCTGGGATGACAAGGCTGAAGGTTACCTGAAGTATGTCCGAGAGGGAGGAGAAATTTTCTTCCAGAATTGTCACTTCTGCCACGGTGACAATCTTAACGGGCGCGGTCTCCATGCCTTTGCGTTCAACCCGATTCCTGCTAACTTCACAGATCCGGGAACGATTGCACAGTTACAGGAAACCTTCATTTTTTGGCGGGTATCCAAGGGTGGAATTGGTTTGCCGAACGAAGGATTCCCCTGGGCGTCGGTTATGCCACCGTGGGAACAGCACCTGACAACTGATGAAATTTGGAAGGTGATCCTGTTCGAGTACTGGCACACGGGATACTATCCTCGGACATGGGACTAATCCTGAATCTTACAAACAACCTGGGAGAACAGGTGGTGAGGTTAACAATGAGCAAACTTCGTATGAACGTAAAGGCGACCCCGATTATCGGAGCGGCCTTAGGTGCCCTCATCCTCTCCGCAAGTGCGGTGGGATTGGGTCATGCTGGAGATCTTCCGGAAGGCTTTGCCAAGGGTGAATTGGCCCCGGCTCCGCCCGCCGAGATGATCGAAGCCGGAAAGCGTGTCTATTTCACCAAGTGTGTCTGGTGTCATGGTGTGGACGGTGCGGGCGACGGGCCGGGTGCTGATCGTTTGTGGCCACGTCCGCGTAACTTCAATCAGGGTACCTTCAAAATTCGCCATACGGCGAGTGGAGAGTTGCCGCTCTTCAATTACAACGAGAAGACTCCTGATTCTGGGAAGAATGACCTGCTTGATACGGTTACGCATGGTCTCCCCGGTTCTGCCATGCCACCGTGGGAAGGTATCTTGACAGAGGAACAGCGGCTTCAGGTGTTGTCGTTTGTCACGACGCAGTTGGTCAAGGATCGAAAGTTTACCGACAAGCAATCTGAGACACAGACGATTCTTCAACTTGGAACCATCAAACCTGCTGAGCCGACTGAAGAGAGCATTAAGAAGGGCGCCCAGCTGATTGTCGATAAGAAATGTATTGAGTGCCATGGTGTGGAAGGGCGTGGGGATGGAAATGCCTTCAATTTGAAAGATGACTGGGGCTTTTCAATTCAACCGGCCGATTGGCACAAGTGTTGGAACTTCCGTGGCAGTCGCCAGGATCCTTATAACGTGCGGAATATTTTCCGTACCTTCTCCACGGGTGTAAACGGGACGCCAATGCCGTCATTCGCGGATAGCACGTCCGTTGAAGACCGTTGGAGCATTGCGAACTTCGTAAACTCGTTGTGTGAGCGCGATGCCGAGGGGAAGCCTCTTGGCATCGATCCTTTGACCGACAAGCCGAAGATCAACTTCGTTGTTCCTTCTGCGCCGGTCGAGGGTGAGATTTCGAACGACCCCGAGAATGAGATGTGGAAGAAGCAGGGACGCCGTTATGTTGCGATGGGCGGTCAGATCACCCACAAGCCGCGTAACTTCGTCAATCGTATTGACGACATCTGGGTCAAGTCGTTGTACAACGAGAAGAACGTGGTGTACCTGATTCAGTGGGATGACCGGACCAAGAGTGTCGCAGAAGGGAAACTTCCTTGGGCGCCTACTCAAGTCAATGTTGAGAACTTTGGTGTGAAAGAGCAGGCGCCTAAGACCGGAGAAGAAGGGTCAATTGCAGCTGCTCAGAACAACTATGCTGTGTATAACGATGGTATCGCATTCCAATTTCCCATCAAGTGGCAGGAGATTCCTGCTCCATTCAAACCACGATATTTGTGGGGAGATGCGAAGTTCAACGCGGACATTCTGAAGTGGGAGGCGGATGGTTCTCTCCGTTCCTTTAAGGGAACCGGTTGGGATCAGGATTTTGAAGAACGTGATGACTTCGAAGAAAAAGTTAAGTTGTTGAAGTCAGAGTGGAAGAACGGACAGTGGACCGTCATGATCTCCCGTCCTCTTAAGGGCGACAAGGATGATTATGATGAGTACACCCGGTTTGACATCGGTAAGTATATTCCGATGGTCTTCTTTGCCTGGGACGGACACAACGGAGATGCGGGACGTAAGATGGCCGTTTCGGCCTTCTATTACACGATCCTTCAACCTCCGATTCCTCAGGAAGTGTACATCTACCCGGCGATTATCGCAGTTGGTGTGGTGTTTTTGGAAGGGTGGATGCTGACCCGACGCGCTAACAAAAAGAAGGGTAAGGTCCTCTAGTCCGATACTTGAGCTAGAGGTGGTGTCGCGAGGGGGTGGGGAAACTCACCCCCTCTTTTTTTGGGGGCGATGAAACTCTGGGGGCTGAGTTGGGATGAATGATGAGCGCAGCCTTGTCAATGCCACGGGCGTCCTCGTTGCCGGTGGGAAGAGCCGGCGCATGGGGCGTGATAAACGCTTCCTGAAGATAGGTGGGAAGAGTGTTTTCGACCGGACGCTTTCTCTCTTGATGGGTACCTTCGTGCAGACCGTTGTTGTTTTGGCTGAACCCATCAACTCCCTGGAGGTTCGTGGCTGTCGAGTTGTCTATGACGTAATCCCGAATGCAGGTAGTTTGGGGGGGCTGTACACCGGGCTGATGGTGGCGTCGCAGCCGAGAATATTTGCCGTGGCCTGTGACATGCCGTTTCTTGACCCCGAGGTGATTCGTTTCATGGCCTCCTTCGATGACACGGCCGATGTCGTTGTTGCGAAACTCGAGGGACAGTTCCAACCCATGCACGCCATGTATTCCAAGCGGTGCGCCGAATTTCTCAAGGCGATGGCTGAGGGGTATGATCTGAAGATCCAGACACTATATCTAAGAGAAGAGCTACGAGTCGCGGTGGTAGGAGCGAATGACCTGTCATCTATTGGGGTTGGTCTTCGTTCATTTCAGAATATCAATACGCCCGATGATTTGACTCTCGCCGATTCAGCGATATCCGATAATCCGTGAGGAGCGAGGTACCACAGAGCGGCAACAAGCGCGGGATGCTCGTGATTCATCCCGGGGCCATAGGCGATGTACTCTTGTCCCGCCCTGCTTTATGCACAGTCCGACAGCAGTTTCCACAGCATGAGATTGCTTTGCTGGCCGGACAGTCTGTGGGAGGACTCTTGTGCGAAGCTGGGGAAGTTGATCGCGTCTTCCCTCTTGAATCATCCTATTTGAGTGGGCTTTGGGCTGGGCCAGATAGTCTTTGCTTAGACTTCAGCGCCTGGCTCCGCAACTGCGATATAGCAGTCGGGTGGCTACCGGACACAGAAGGGGTCCTCTCGGCTACACTGCGGGGCTTAGGTGTGCGGTGTATTTCTCTCAAGTCTGCTTCATCTACCGACCTGTGTGCCGAACACCAGGCGTCGCGGTATCTTGACGCCATTCAGCTCAGCGACACTCATCTAGCAGCCGGCACTCCACTCGTTCTCTCACCAGCTATTCGTGAATGCAGCAGGCTGATTTTGCAGGGTCTCACTCAAGAGAGTCGGCACAAGGTGGTGGTGATTCATCCCGGGAGCGGGAGCCCGCATAAGTGTTTGACCCCGGTCGTCAATAGTGGACGCCTTCGGTTGCAGCCTCATGCCGCGGGCTG
>CABVRO010000156.1 GCA_902500715.1 uncultured Nitrospira sp.
CGAAAGTCCGGCTTGCGGGCCGGGGCGTGTGGGTCAGGCGCAGAGCTGATCCGAGTGTCTTTTCTCAACAAGGAGGGTTGACCAATGCAAGTCAAAGCGGAGGGAGCCGTGCAGGGGTATGTGGAGCGGAGGAGCCGGGAGGGCAAGGTGTTTCGGTCGGTGGATCTCTATGTGAAGGGCAAAGATCCGGGGGTGCTGCGATTGGGGATTCCGGAGGATCAGATGCCGTTGATTGACGCCTGCAAGCAGGCCGAAGGGAAACAGGCTCGCGCGTCGATCGAAGTGCGGAAGTTCGAGCAGACCGGACGCACGTTTTTCGATCTCACTGGCTTGGACGTGCAGAAGTAACGGCAGAGGGAGGAAGGCCGGTGGATCTGACGATTATTCTCGTGGCGGTCCTGTTACTGGCCTTCCTCACCGGCTTGGGAGTCGGACGATTGTGAAACTGCTGTCTTTAACCAGTTATCTGACGTTCATCTGGAGACTCTTGTTCTCCATCTGCCTGACGCCAGGCGAATCCTTAGGGCAAACAGCGACGCAGTATTCGCGAGTGGTCGCCCAGGCCGAACGCATTGCCTATCTGGCGGCGCAACGATCGGCGCTGGCCTCCCAAGTCGCCGCAGCGGCCTTGGCCCCCTCGGCCACCTCCTTGGCCGTTCGCATGGTGGCGGGCCCTGTTGGTTGGGCGGCCCTCGGAGTCAGTGCAGGCCTGGTGTTGGCGCAAATGTACTATTCGCAGCCGGATCTGGCCGCCATCAAACAGGCGGCGTCCCCACCGACGGGCAACTGGACCTATTCCTACAATGGACAGACCTACACCATTCCGAATCACAACATCGCGGGCAGTCCGACACCCGCAGCGAACTGTCCTGGCAGGCTCATGTTCGGGTATTTGGGCAGTCCGACGCCAGGCATGACCTCCGCAGGGCCCACGAACTGGTGGTGTCCGCCTTCGCCAGCGCAACAAACCACCGGCACGCCCACGGCATCAGACATTCAGCAGTACCTGCTGGCGCAATCGCCCAGCGATCCGAATGCCATCGAACAACATACAAGCCCGGTCGGTACCACCGGCACGACGCAGCCGGCGGACAATACCGTCTCGCAGCCCGTCAGTCCGACTGAAATGCCGACGACGGTCAAGCCCAAGCCGGTCCCTGCCGGGGATATCGTGGTGGCCGACAACGTCCCGCCTCCGGCGAGCACGCCGCAGCAGAATACTCAGCAACAGACCACCACCACGACGACGACAACCACGCAGAACCCGGACGGTTCGACGACGCAAGAAGAAGAGACCCAGGCGACGACATCCTGCAGCGTTGGATCTCATGAGAGTCGAACCTTCGGGACGGTCCTCCAGGGACATCAGGCACGCTGGGGCACGAGTGGCCTGCTTGGCACGCTGAATCTCTTGAAGTCGCTGACCTGGCCCTCAACCTTGCCGGTGATTGCGCTGCCTTCGGCCTTCTTTGGGAGTCAGCAGGTGGATTTCAATCAATGGGCCTGGTTCTTCACCGTGTTGAGGACTCTCGTCATTGCGACGGCCTCTATTGTCGCATACCGCATCATCTTCGTCGGTGGAGGCCAAACGGCATGACTGCGATTCTCACGCTCATCTATTGCTGGCTGCAGGAGTTCTTCTTCTCGCTCACGGATTGGGGACTTGGCATCTGGGATTCGCTGCTCTCCGTGGCGGACAGCACGCTCGCCGCCATTGGGACGGCAGGCCTCACCCTGCCGGTGATTCCTGATCAATATGCGTGGGTGCTGGGCGCGACGGGCATGAGTCAGGCGCTGGCCATCCTGGCGAGCGCGATGGGCACCCAGTTTATTCTTCAAACCATTCCGTTCGTCCGGTGGGGCTCATGAACCAACTCGTGATCGGGTGGGCCTATGCCTGGACCGTCATCTTAGCCGTTTGGATTTGGGTGTATCTGAGGAGTCTCCGATGATCGAACTGTACGAAGGGGTGCCAGGGTCGGGGAAGTCCTATCACGCGATCTACGAGAAGTTCTTGCCCTGGGTCCGGCAAGGCCGGCGGCTGTATATCGCTGTGGATGGGATCTATCTGGATCGCTTGTCGCTCTTTACTGGGATCGACCTGGAAACCCTCGAACAACAGATTACGATTTGGAAAGACTCCGTCGAAGTCCTCCAAGCCTTTCCCCATGTCGAACCCGGCTCGGCCGTCATCATCGACGAAGCGCAAACCGTCTTTCGGTCCATGCAGAAGGTCGAACCGGGGCTCCTGCGTTGGCTCGAAACGCACCGGCATTACGGCGTGGACATTCTGCTCATGAGCCAGGACTTCCGGCAGATGTCCCAAGGTGTCACGCGACTGATTGAAGCGACAGTGAAGTTTCGCAAGTTGGCCTTCGTGGGTTTGTCGAAAAAGTATCAGGGCAAGGTGCGGGGTAATCCGGAAGATAACGAAGTCATTCGGGCCTTCGTTGGGAGCTACTCGCCAGCGATCTACGCCTACTATTCGAGCTACGCCTCGGCGGCCATCCGAGAAGAAAAACGCAGCCATACGGTCTTCAAGTCGGCACGGGTCGCCATCGGCATTGCGGCGGGCCTGTTTGCCATTGGCCTTATATTCTGGCGGCCTTGGTCGTCGTTGAGCAGCACGAAAGGAACTCCCACAAGTGCAGTGAGTGGCACTTCGAGCTTGCCTCCGCTTCCATCTGCATCGGCGCCGGGCAGTCTGCTGAATCCGTTCGGTGCGTCTGTCCCATCGACAGCGAGCCCGCAATTTCCCAAGCGAACGGTGCGCATCCTCGGCGGGGCCGGTTCCTCGGCGAATCGTCAAGGTTGGCGCTATCTCTTGGACAGCGGCGAGATCCTGACAGCGGCACAAATTACCGGACGGTATGGCCTGCTGGTCTCGGAAGTTTATGAGGATGGATCGATGCGGCTCATTGGCGAAGGAGTCTTCTATGGACCTGCCGGCGATTGAGGCCATGACCTATTTCACGGCCATCTTCTGGCTCGGCGGGTTTGCCGTGGGGCTGATTATCAAACTGATCCTGCCTCAGACTCACTGAGGCGCTCGTCCGCCGGCGAGTCATCCGGTGGCGTGGGTGGACGGAACCACCAATAGCACAAGGAGGTGCCGTATGAAGGGATGGGGTTGGGTGAAAGGGCTTGGGGGGTTGCTCATGGCGTTCGTGTTCGCCTTGGGTGTGCCGGCGCTGTCGCAGGCGCAATTGTTTCCAGTCTCGGCAGATGTGGCCACGGTACGGGCCGATCTGCTCTTGTGGGCCACGGCCTTGATTGGCGTGGCCTTGGCGATCTACGCCTTTAAGCGCGTGCGCGCGATTGTGGGCTGAGTGAGCCCATCGAGGCAGGCTGACAGCAGCCTGCCTCCTTTTCCACCATGACGAAGGAGAGGGAGCATGACGGCGCAACAAATTCAAACCATTGGCAATGCACTGGCTGCCGACCTGGTCGCCTGGGGCACGGCGGCGATTGGGCTCGCCCTCGTAGCCGCTGGCGCAGCCTGGGTGTTGCGGCTTCTGCGCTAAGCGCCAGGCCAGCCCTGATCGGCGAAGCTGTAGTAGCGTTCTTCGGTGAGGATGAGATGGTCCAGCAGCGGAATGCCGAACAGATCAGCCGCCTCGCGCAGCCGTTTGGTCAGGGCGCGGTCTTCGAGGCTCGGCGTGATGTCATTGGAGGGGTGATTGTGGGCGCAGATCCAGGCACCGGCATTCATCAGGATCAGCGGCTTGAAGACTTCACGGGGATGGACAATGGTCAGATTGAGCGAGCCAGTCGAGACGACATTGATCCCGATGAGCCCATGCTTCGCGTCCACGCCACAGATGAGGAATTGTTCCCGGTCCAACCCGGAAAACAACGGCCGGAGAATCGCCGCAGCGCCTTCCGACGTATGCACCGATTCCGCAGCTGGAATGGCACGGCCCTCACGGACAAGCGTGACGCGATACCGAGGGACACCGTATTTCCGAACCGGGCTCAGTGGCCGTTCACCGTTCGAGGAACCGAGAGAGCTATCAACGGACATGTCCGCCTCCTTCTGAAATTATGTTCTAGCCCCACCCTTCACCAACCAAGGGTGGGGCGTAACGAAGGAGGCGGCACGGGGCTCTCGCAGCGGGCAGGCCTGGACGAACGGAGACCGAGAAGGCCTGTCCCCTGCTCCCCAGCCACGAGACGCACCCACTGAGGGGCCGGATTCTTTGAGCCATTCCTCTGGTGACATGGAGTACATAACTTGTTCAAATTTGTTCTGAATTCAGTTGGGGAGAATCATGAGCAAGCTTTTGACAATGGATGAGGCATCGGAGTATCTAGGCATATCCAAATTAACACTCTACGGCTGGGTGTCTGCTAGAAAGCTGGGGTTCGTAAAAGTTGGTCGCCTTGTGAAGTTTAAACAGGAACATTTGGATAAGTGGATTGAGCAACACACGGTAAAGGCGCGAGTTCAAATGCAGAAGTTTGCAGTAAGTGGCTCTAAGCAAAACGGGGAACGATTCGCTTCCGGACAGGTACTTGTAGAACCGGAGTAGAGAGCGTGGGACTGACCAAACGATCTGACAGCTACTATGTTGAGTTCCGCGTCATTGACAGTGATGACGGAAAGTCCTTGATGTTAGCGAGTGGCGTGCCGGGGGCGAGAAAAAAACGCTGGAAGGTCGGATGTCTCAACAAGACCATCGCCAAGGAGATGGAAGCTGCAATCAAGACCCGTATTCTGCTTGGACAGGAGACCACAGAGCGCGCGAAGCCAGTGCTTTTCAAAGAATGGGCGCAGACCTACCTTGCTCTTGAGGAAGTGAAATCTCTCCGTTCTTTCGTCGGACGTTCTCACAGCGTCGAGACGCACCTCATCCCTTACTTTGGGGGAAAGTTACTCGCTGAAATTAAGCCGCAAGATATCGAAGCGTTCAGAGCGCAACGAAAGAAAGCCAACGGCAAATCGGCCAGTGTTCAAACCATCAACCATGATCACATAGCCCTCAAGCATTGTCTGAACGTCGCCATTCGCCGAGGTCTGCTCCAAAGCAACCCCGCTTCCAAAGTTCCTCTGCCGAACCCTCACAACGAACGGGATCGAGTGTTGACCGATGAAGAGTGGGGGAGGTTGTACCGAGGCGCGAAGAGCCATCTCAAACCGGTTCTGCTAACTGCGTATCAACTTGGACAGCGTTTCAGTGAAATCGTCGGCCTCACGTGGGACCGTGTCGATGTGAAACGCGGATTCATCACCCTCCGTTCCCTGGACACAAAGACTAAGACCGCTCGGCAGGTTCCCATGACTCCGGATGTCAAGATGACCTTACAGCGACTGGCTCGAACGCGCAGTCTTGTCACAAGGCATGTCTTCACGTATAAAGGCCGACCTCTTCAACGCGTCAGCCGTTCTTTCAAGACGGCCCTCGTTGAGGCAGGTATCAAGGATTTTCGGTTTCACGACCTGCGCCATTGTGCTTCAACGAACCTTCGTCGAGCAGGGGTGGATACGGCAACAGCGATGAAAATCGTGGGGCATAAGTCTGAGAAAATGTGGAAACGCTACAACGCGATCGAGGAGCGAGACTTGACTCATGCTGCCCAAAAGGTTCACAGATACCTCCAAGAGAACACGCCCGGAACACTAGGCGAAGGATCTGCCGAATACTCAACTCGTAAGTGATTGAAAATAAAGGTAGCGCCCGTAGCTCAGTCGGATAGAGCATCAGCCTTCTAAGCTGAGGGTCGTTGGT
>CABVRO010000157.1 GCA_902500715.1 uncultured Nitrospira sp.
G
Organism: uncultured Nitrospira sp.; assembly: GCA_902500715.1. GTDB lineage: Bacteria > Nitrospirota > Nitrospiria > Nitrospirales > Nitrospiraceae > Nitrospira_A. Next base: position 2 of record CABVRO010000157.1, read on the forward strand.
GCCGCTCACACGGAGCTTCTGATAAATATGGTGCAGATGGGTCTTGACGGTATCGAGGGACACACACAATTGATCGGCGATTTCTTTATTGCTCCGTCCGGCAGCCGCGCAGGCGAGAATTTCATGCTCGCGGTCGGTCAGAAGCGACAGCCCGCCCCCGGTCGATTCATCTTGTTTATTCACCAGAGCGACCACCTGTTTCGCAAACCCATCCGGCATGAAAGGCGACCGTACCGGTTCCCCCTTGTCCGTGGCGCGAATGATCCGCAGAAACTCCTGGTGGTCGGCGTCCTTGAGGATGTATCCGCAGGCGCCCGCTTGCACGGCGGCCACGATCCGGGCATCGTCGTCGTGGACCGACAGCATCAGCACCTTACTGTCCGGCACGCAGCTACGGATCAACCGCGTGGCGGTAATGCCGTCCAATCTGGGCATGTCCACATCCATGAGGACGATGTCGGGCTTGTGCGCCACCGCGAGATCAAACGCCTGCCGGCCATCCATCGCCTCCCCGACCACAACGAGATCCCGCTCATACTCCAGCAGCAGGCGCAAGCTCTGCCGGAACAACCGTTGATCTTCGGCAATCACGATGGTGATGGGCATACCTGCTCCTGCCTGACCGGCAACGCGACCGTAAAGACCGCGCCGCCTTCGGGACGATTCGCCGCCGTGATCTGCCCGCCATGGGCGTCCACCACCAACCGGCAGAAGTGCAGCCCCAGGCCGCGTCCGATCCGGTAATCCTGCCCGTCCTTTTTTCTGAAAAACATCTCGAAGAGATGCGGCAGGTCCTCCGGCGCAATTCCAGGCCCCTCATCCCGGATCTGAATCGTCACGGTCGAACGAGCATCCGGCCCGGCGACAGGTTCTCCCTGTGAGACCCGTCCCCCATTCACCTGCACGGTAATCATGATGGCGCCCCGTGCCGGCGAATACTTCAGCGCATTGTGGATCAAATTGATCAGCACCCGCTGCAAGCGTCGACCGTCCCCCATGATCCACACCGCCTCCGAGGGAACCTGCAGGTTGAATCGCACCTCTTGTGCCTCGGCCTCGGGGCGAAAGAGTCGCAACACTTCGTTCATCAATAGACGTGGCGACACCGGTGACGTACTCAACGGCAGTCCCGAATAGTTCTCCTGATAGACATCCAGCATGTCGTTGATCATGCCCAGCAGGAGATCAGTGGTGAAGCGCAGGTCCTCCAGACAGCGACGCGGCGGATCCTGCCCCATCTCCGGACAGCCTCCAAGCCACTCCAGCGTCTTCTTGATCCCGGCCAGCGGATTCCTGATGTCGTGGGCAAACATCGAGGCAAACTGGCTCAACGACGCGAGCCGCTCGGACCGAACGACTTGCCGCTCAAGCGCCTTCTGCTCGGTGAGGTCACGGAGTTGGATCATGATCGATTCAATGCGGCCCGCTTTCTTGACCGGCACCCAATCAACCTCCATCGTCAGGTCACCGGTGGGTATCGGGACGTGCATGGCCCCACCCGACAGGTCCGCCCCGCTCCGTATCACCGACTCCAACTGCTCCAGCAGGCGAGGCCGCTCTGACTCGGCGACGAGGTCCGTGAACGGGCGCCGGGCGAGGGTCGAGGCCGCCCGCCCGAGTGTGACCTCTCCGCGGCGATTGATGTCCAGAATGGAACCGAACGGATCGATCAGAATTTTCGTATCGACCGAATGGTTCCACAAGAGCCGGTAATGCTCTTCCGACGTGGCGAGATCAAGATTCACCTGCTCCAACCGGCGGACGTACTGCGCCTTCACTCGGGACGCCTGTTCCAATCGTTGCGCGAGGTCGTCGAAACTCGCGGCCAGCGCATCGATCTCGACAATCCCGCTGGGCCGGGAAGAGACCTGGGACGGCAGCGGTTCCGACGGCCATGCGCCGCCGAAGACATTGACCTGCTGAATCAAATCGACGAGGGGACGCACGATGCGTCGGGCCAGCCGCCAGCGCAGCCAGACGATGAACACGACGGCACCAGTCCAGAACGCCCCCAGTTTCCCCATGAGGGCCAGCAACGGCTCGAACGTCTCCGACGGATCCTGCTGCATCAGGATGGACCAGCCATGGGCTTGCTCGATCTGCGCAGGCAGGACCACCCGGGCCAGACCGATGATGCTTTGATTCCCGCCATGGGTGTCCTGCTCCAACTGAAGCCATCGAGCGGCGGGAGCGTCCGCTGATACCTGCATGGGTTGCGTCTGGAGAGTCGCGTGAAGATTGGGGGCCAGCATGGAACAGGCGAGCACCACACCGTCCTCGGCCAACAGCATCATGTGTCCTGTCCGGCCGATGCGGCTTCCCACAATCGAGGACAGGATGCGATCCGTCCCGATCACGGCCTTCAGGGCCCCTCGCACCGGCTGCCCCTGTCTGCCGATCGGCACTGCAACTTCCCAAAAACCGCGGCCATTGTCGTCAACAGTCAGCGGACCCGCCCAGGCGCGTTGAGTCGAGAACACAACCGGCCACCATGGTTGCTGCGCATAAAAAGTCCGTGCGGATTCGCTCTGCCGGCCTCCGACCAATTGGCCATCCCATCGGACAATCACCAGCGAGTGAAAATAACGATGCTGCTCCTCTCGCCACTGCTCGAACTGCAGCGTCGGCTGCTTCGCAGAGGACGCCCCTTCCACCGAGGCTCGAATCTCAGGAAGGGCACTGAGCCGTTGCATCCATTCGAGTTCCTTGGCAAGCAACAGGGCCGCTTTGTCCGCGCTCTGGCGGGCTATTTCCTGGAAGGTAATGCCGACTGTGGTGTGAAGTGACTGCTTGGCATGCCAGTAGGCATACACGAGGCCGACTGTGCCGGAAAGGATCCCTACCGATAGCACAGAGAGGGTAATCAAACTCTGGAGACTGACCCGCTGACGCATGGCGGCAGGCCATTGAAAGGAGCGACTCGACCGGCTCCTTGGACCAGGCAGCGAGTGCTGCCGGAGAGGAATGCCGGCCGGATCGCACTTCGGTTACGTCATGTCACGCTCCACTGCTTTCGGGCGTACACTCGCCACCCCTTCAGCATACAAAATTTCGGTTGCCGAACATAGGCCTCACAATTGACGGTCATCGCAACTCGACAATCGTGACACCATCGCCCCCCTCTGCGCGATCGCCGGGTCGAAATCTCACGACGTAGGGAGAGGCCTTCAAGTAGTCTCGTAGTACAGCCCTCAGCCGGCCGGTTCCATGCCCGTGAATGATGCGCACAAACGGGCTCCCGCCGAAGATGGCCCGGTCGAGCCCAGCCACCACGATATCCAGTGCGTCATCCGCGGCCTGGCCTCGCACATCCAACGTCTCCTGGATATCCTCGGGGGGCAGGGTCTGACTGGTTCGCCTGAACGTCACCGCCGTCGTCTTACGCGGCTCGCTTCGAGCGGGCTGGGGGGGTCGTGCGAGGCCTACCAGACTTCCCACGTTCGCTAAAATTTCGCCTTCTCCGACTTTCAGGCGCACACGCTTTTTCCCCTGCGGACTTTCGAGCAGGGTTCCCGTCATACCCAACCCAACCACTTCCACCGCATCTCCCACCGATAGCCGATCCAAGGGAATCGGCTCCTGAGCCGCCCCCACTTCACGGCTGACGGCTTGCTCCAGTTCGATGAGCCGGACTTTGGTTTCCTTGGCCTTGAGCAACTTTTGGTCGCGCTTCAAGTCGTCGAGTGTGGCTTGGACCGCGGCCCGGGCGCGTTGAAACTCCTGGGACAGCTTTTTCTTCAATCCCTGTCGCTCGTCCCACTCCGACTCCTGCAAGAAGGCCAGCAGCTCCTGAGACTCGCACGCCGCCTCCTCGGCCGTCTGCCTGGCCACTGTCGCAGCGGCAAGGTCCTCGCTCATGCGCCGCTGTTTGTCCTGTAAATCGTTCAGCAGTGTCTCCAGCAGCCGATTGTCGCCTTGCAGCCGGGCGCGGGCATCCTGCAACAACGACTCATCCATGCCGAGACGCCCGGCAATTTCAATGGCCGCCGACCCTCCCGGCTGCCCAAGGATCAGCCTATAGGTCGGGGAGAGTGTGTCGATATTGAACTCCACACTCGCATTGGCGAAGCCCGACGTCTCTTGCGCCAACCCTTTCAACAAGCTGTAGTGTGTGGTAGCGACCACCTTCACGCCCGCTGCCGCCAGCCGACACAGCAGTGCGCTCGCCAATGCCGCGCCTTCAGCCGGATCCGTGGACGTGACCGGCTCATCGAGCAGTACCAATGCCCGTCCTAGACGTATCGGCGAGAGCGAAGGGCCGACGTCGGTCCCTTCGGACACCTCTTTCAGCAATTGCACCATCTGCGTGATATGGGCCGAAAAGCTGGACAGATCACGCGCCAGATCCTGCGCATCGCCGATATCGGCATAGACCGAAGGGAAAATCGCCATCTCCGACTCGGACGCACAGGGAAGATGCAGACCGCAGCGCGCCATCAATGCGAACAATCCCAGCAGCTTCAACGTGACGGTTTTCCCGCCGGTGTTGGGACCGGAGATGATAAGAACCCGCACCGTTTCGTCGAGGGTCAGATCATTCGGCACCACCTGCTCTTTGGTCAGGACCAGGAACGGATGCCGTGCGCGGTTGAGTAGGATGCGCCCCTGATCGTTGAGACGCGGCGGAACGGCCTGCAGCCGCTGGCTCAACCCGGCCTTTGCGGAAATGGCATCGAGCTCGCCGAGCACCGCCACACTGCCGACCAGCGCCGGCTGATGGGGCGCCACCATCGCCGACAGTTCCCGCAGAATTCTCCGCACCTCACGTTCCACATCCAAATCCACGACTTTGATGGAGTTGTTGAGATCCACCAGCTCGCGAGGCTCCAGAAACACCGTCGCTCCGCTCGAGGAGACGTCATGCACAATGCCGGGAATCCGTCCCTGCATCTCAGCCTTGATCGGGACCACGTAGCGCCCTTCCCGTTGCGCAAAATAATGTTCCTGCAGCACCTCCTCATACCGGCGCGAGTGCAGAATCTGGTCGAGACGATGCCGCATCTGCTGCTTGAGGTCGTTGGCGCGCTGCATCAACCTGTGCAGCTCGGGGCTGGCCGATTCCCGCATCGATCCGTCGGGATCGATGGCGGCATCTAATGCCCTGCTCAGCCGGCGATACTCCTCGACCGGTCCAAGCTGCGCCGCCAACGCACCCACGGCCGGGGCATCGGCCTGATGACGCAGGAGATACCGTTGCACGTCATCGATCAACCCCAAAACCAATGCGATATCCCGCAGCTCGTGAGCCTCAAGACAAGCGCCCTTAGCAACGCGGCCTAGCCACTCCGCCACATCGGGAAATCGGAGGACCGGAAAGGGATCGACCCCGGACCTCAATCGAAGCATATCCGACGTTTCCTGCTGGCGCGTCTGGGCCTCGGCTAGGTCGGTTTCCAGGACCAGCGATCGACACCGCTCAGTCCCGATTGCAGACTGGGCATAGGAGGCCAGGGAGTCCAGAAGCTTGGCCCATTCCAGCACGCGGCACGATTCGGACTGTAAGGTTTCTGATTGCATCGCACCCCGATTGACGGTTGATGGTGACGAAAAAGCAAACTCTACCCGACCAACCAGGCACAGGCAAGGAGAGCTCAAACCAATTGCAAGGCAATCACCCGTTCCCCCATCACCACAGTCGTTTCCCTCTTTTTGTATGCTTGACACGCAGAAAGTCGGTCAGTACTATCGCCCCAGACTCAATCAATTCCACCCGTTTAATTC
>CABVRO010000158.1 GCA_902500715.1 uncultured Nitrospira sp.
TGCCTCCATTGTAAATCGGGCGCCCGACGTCAAGCCGCGTCTCGGATACCCTTCAGCTGTGTGATGGTGAAAAGAATGAGTCTGAACCGGTTTGCGAGCCGCCCGCGGACTCTGTCTGATCGATGCGCAGGCGATACGTTGCCTGTCCGGAGAATTCGCCGCATTCCCATGTTGTGCCTTATGCCGCGCTCGACGCGCCGCTGTCCTGCAGTATTTCGCCGTCGGTCAGCAGACGATCCATGTTCAAGAGCGCAATGAGTTTATCTCCGGACTTTCCGATCCCATTCATGAAACTGACATCCATCTGCCCTCCGAATTGAGGCGGAGGCTGTATATCCTTACTGTCGATGTTCAACACATCGGACACAGAATCAACTACGAGCCCCATGACTTTGTCCCGCACGACGACCACGATAATCACGGTGAAGGCGGTGTAGTTGATGGTCGGCATGCCGAATTTCGTACGCAGTTCGATGATCGGCACGATGGTGCCGCGAAGATTCAGCACGCCCTTGATATGCGCCGGCGTATTCGGAATCTTGGTCACCGCGGTGTAGCCTTTGATTTCCTGGACCCGGAGGATATCGACCCCGTAGAGTTCGTCGCCGAGGTTGAAGGTCAGGAATTGGTTGCTGTTCGTGCTCACCCCGATCTGCGGGTTGAGTTCGTTCGTCGCATTTTCCAGCGTGCCTGTGGGCATGGAACCCTCCTTACAAGACATCATGGGTGCCGTGGGTTCGCGTTCAGACGAGTCGTCTGACGCATCTCAACTTTGATCTCGAACGTAACACCGTCGTAGCGGTATCGGAGGCTCTTGCAACAAACTTTAGTTCGATTGCCGTCTTACCCCCGGACCCCCTGCCAAACCTTCTCCTCGTGGATCACTTTATTCGGCTGAATGCGTCTGGCCCGCTCAAGAAGCATGTGTCGTGACTCCGGACGATCCGGGTCCGGCACGCAACATTCGCCGATCGGACAAACCGATGCGCACTGGGGTTCGTCGAAATGGCCGACACATTCGGTACATCGTTCATACGTGATCACGTAAATGCTGTTATCCATCCCTAGGCCATCTGCAACCTGGTAGCCTCGCTCCTCGGCGGCGCTACGTTTGTCGAAAATCGCCAGGTTCGGGCAAGCGGGCAGGCAGGCATCACAGGCGATGCAGTTGTTATTGATCATGAGTGCCATCGTGAGCCCTCCATTCGACAAGCCACCACAGGATGCCGGGGGCTCGTTTTGCGCCTCCGGCTGCCAGACCTTCACCGTGGAGTTGTCTCTCATTGGCCAGTTCTCAACCTGAAACTCCGCTTGGCCACCGGGTTACACGGCTACCAAGAGGTGTCCCATCTTTTCTTTCTTCGCGCGGAGGTACCGCACGTTGTTCGCGCGCGGGGCGATTTCAATCGGTATCCGTTCGACGACTTCCAGTCCGTACCCCTGTATGCCGACGATCTTCCGCGGATTATTTGTCATCAGCTTGATGCGCCGTAGTCCCAACTGAACCAGGATTTGGGCCCCCACGCCGTAGTCCCGGAGGTCATCTTTAAATCCCAATTTGAGATTCGCCTCGACGGTGTCACTGCCTTCGTCCTGGAGGCCGTAGGCTTTGATCTTGTTGAGCAGGCCGATGCCGCGGCCTTCCTGATTGAGGTACAGCAGGACACCCTGCCCGTTCCGTTGGATCATGGCCATGGCCTGGTGGAGCTGGTCGCTGCAGTCGCAGCGCAACGAGCCCAACACATCGGCGGTGAGACAGCCTGAATGCACGCGGACCAGCGCCGGCGCGCTTCCTTTGACATTCCCTTTGACCAGGGCAAGATGCGTCATGCCGTCAATCGTGTTTTCGAACGCGATCGCCTCAAACTCCCCGAACTTGGTCGGCAGCCGGGTGCTGGCCACCCGGCGCACAAACACTTCATGCTTCAGGCGGTGCTCAATGAGGGCTTTGACCGTGATCATTTTCAGTTTGTGAACCCGGGCCAACTTTGCCAGCTCCGGCACTCGCGCCATGGTCCCGTCGTCGTTCATGATTTCGCAGATCACTCCGGCCGGATAGAGTCCTGCCAGCCGGGCCAAGTCCACGGAGCCTTCCGTTTGACCTGCCCGCTTCAACACCCCGCCGGGCTGGGCCTTGATGGGGAAAATATGCCCGGGTCTGGCGAGATCGGTCGGCTTGGCCTTGGGATCGATGGCGACCTGGATTGTCTTGGCGCGATCCGCCGCCGAAATGCCTGTCGTGACATCTTCCTTGGCATCGATGGAGACGGTGAAGGCCGTTCCGAACGAAGCGGTGTTGTCGATTGTTTGTTGGGGGAGATTGAGTTGCTCCACCCGCTCCGGAGACAAGGCGAGGCAGATTAAACCACGGGCATGCTGAGCCATGAAATTGATGGCTTGAGGAGTGACAAATTGAGCTGCGATGACGAGATCCCCCTCATTTTCACGATCCTCGTCGTCGACCAGAATGACAAACTTCCCTCGCTTGATATCGCGAATGGCTGCCTCGACACGGTCAAAGGGAGTCGCCATCGTCGTGACCTTTCTCCTCCCCACACGCGAAATGCCGTTGGGATGTTCGGTTGTACGTGGTGTGCAAATTGAGACTGTTCGTGGGGCAGGCATGTCTACGACTCGAGAATCCGCTCGACCGGGGCATTATGCCGCCTTCGCCGTCCCTTGCCGGGCGATATTGAGTAATCCCCGCACATCTAGAATGAAGCCGACGGTGCCGTCGCCGAGTATGGTTGCTCCGGCCACGCCTTCGATCTTGCGGAAATTCTGTTCCATGCTCTTGATGACGACCTGCTGTTGCCCGAGAATTTCATCCACCATGACGGCCACGCGTTCGCCTTCCGTTTCAAGGATCAGCAAAATGGCTTTGGTGGGATCGGAGAGCTCCGGTTCCAGGCGAAACACGTCGTACAAGCGCATGAGCGGGAGATACGTCCCGCGCACATTGACCAACTCCCCCTTCCCGATGATGGTCTTGATCATCTCGCGCTTGGGCTGGATCGATTCCAGAATCGACAGGAGCGGGACAATATAGGTGTCCTTCCCGACCCGGACCGTCATGCCTTCAATGATCGCGAGCGTCAGCGGAAGCTTGAGCGTAAAGGTGGTGCCCTTGCCCGAGCTGGTTTTAATGCTGACGGTGCCGCCAAGCCCTTCGATGTTGCGCTTGACGACATCCATGCCGACACCGCGGCCTGAGACGTCCGTGACCTTCTCGGCGGTGGAGAAGCCCGGTTTGAAGATGAGCATCCAGATCTGCTCATCCGACAATTTGTCGGTGTCCGCAATGAGTCCCTGCTTGATGCCCTTGGCGAGGATCTTGTCCCGATTCAGCCCGCGCCCATCGTCCTCCACCGTGATGCAGATATTGCCGCCCTCATGAAAGGCGTTCAGGCGGATAGTCCCCTGCTCCGATTTTCCCGCGGCCACCCGTTCGTCCGGTGGTTCCAGTCCATGGTCCGCAGAATTGCGCACCAGGTGCGTCAGCGGATCGCCGATGGATTCGATCACGGTCTTGTCGAGTTCCGTTTCCTCTCCGGAGAGCACCAGATGGATCTTCTTGCCGGCTTTCCCGGACAGATCGCGCACGAGGCGTGGAAATCGGCTGAAGGCATTGCCGATGGGCACCATCCGGATGCCCATGACTCGCTCTTGAATCTCGCGCGTGTTTCGTTCGAGTTGCGCCACGCGTTCGAGCAGCACCGGCAGTTGATTCATTTCAAACCGCGATCCGAGATCGCTCAGCATCGATTGCGTGATCACCAGTTCGCCGACGAGATTGATGAGGCGATCGATTTTGACCGTGTCCACGCGAATGGACGGCGTCTCCGCCTTTTTTGCCGGTGCGCTGCTTTCGGTTTGCTTTTTGAGGGCTTCAGAAATTTGTTCGGGGGTCGCGATCTTTTGCTCGACCAGAATTTCGCCGACACGTTTTTGCTGGGACAGGGCCTGGTTGAGTTGTGATTGTGAGACGACCCCGGTCTCGACCAGAATTTCGCCTAACGGCTTGGTTCCGTCCGGCGCAGCGTGGGACTCGGCGACCGGAGGGGGCATATCGACAATGGTCAACGTGCTGTCCTCACGGACAAAATCAAACACCGCCTCGATGACTTTCAGATCTTTGGCCGTGTCCATCTCGATGGTCCAGCCCAGATAACACTGCTCCGGATCGAACTCCGCGAATGAGGGCAACCGGCCGGCATCCAGGGTGACGCTGATTACGGAGCCGAGATCGCCCAATTCCTTGATGAATTGGGCCGGGTCCAATCCTCGCTGAAATAAGTATCGAGGGGGAACCCACGTAATGGTGAAGTGATGTGTGCCTTGGACTTGGGAAGGGCGGGGCGCGGCTTCCGCACTCTGTTTCACCGTGGATGCCTCACCCTGGCAGGCTTCGAGCTGAGCGCTGAGCCTGGCAATCTGCGCGTCGTCCGCCGGTTCACCGGTCTTCGCGCAGTCGATCAATGTCTTCAGGCAATCGAGCGACTGGAGCAGCAGGTCTGTGATGTCGACCGTCACGACCATCTGGCTGCTGCGGAGCTGGTCCAACACCGATTCCATCTTATGAGTGAACTGCGAGACGGCGGTGAAGCCGAACATCCCGCTGTTTCCCTTGATGGAATGGGCGCCGCGAAAAATCCGATTTAAGAGATCGATGTCCCCCGGCCGCTGTTCAAGCTGGAGCAAGCCTTCCTCGATGGTCGTCAGGTGTTCCTGCGATTCTTCAAAGAAGGCGTCTTTGAAATGCGAAAGGTCAGTGCTCATGGTCTCTCCGCGTCGTTGGCCTCACGCCGCCACCTGTCTTCGTGTCTGGAGTTAGCTCGCGACGACACGAATGCCCCGTGAGGATCGAATCAATCAGCCGGGCAGCACCTTCTTGATCACCGCCATCATCTGTTCAGGGTTAAAAGGCTTGACGATCCAGCCCGTTGCGCCGGCCGCTTGTCCGGCCTTCTTTTTGTCGTCGGAGGCTTCCGTCGTAAGCATCAGAATCGGAGTAAATTTCAGCGCCGGCATTTTGCGGATTTCCTTGATCAGTGTGATGCCGTCCATCTCGGGCATATTGAGGTCGGTCACCACCAGGTCCGGCTTGGCCCCGCCGTTCACTTTGCCGACGGCCTCTTTGCCGTTGCCGGCTTCCACCACTTGATACCCGGCGCTGGTCAGGGTAAACGCCACCATCTGCCGCATCGTGGGAGAATCGTCGACAACCAATACTGTTTTCGCCATGGCGCGCTCCTTGGTCCTTTCAAGAACCGGTGTTACTAAAACAACGTCACATTCGCGTCCTCAGACGGGGCTGAAACCTGCACTCCTCCGGGAACATGACCATTCGTCGATCGGTTAAAGATGGTCCGCTCCTCTTCCATGGTGTAACTGCGATCCAGATTCGCCAGAATGTCCATCTTGGCGGCGATCTGGTCATGCGGGTGTCGTTGGATGAGAGCGTCCAGGATGTCGCGCACCTCGGTTAACGGCTCAATGACATGTTCAAGCTTTTGCCGGGTAATGTCCTGGAATTGAAGCGACATGATGATCTGGCCGACGTCTTTGGCGAGTTCATCCGAATGTGTCTTGGTATTCATGACGGCGGAATTCAAGGTGGTATTGCGTTCTGCGAGATTGCGGGTCATCTGGTCGAGTCGATGCTTGATGGAGAGGGTTTTGCTCAGATCGA
>CABVRO010000159.1 GCA_902500715.1 uncultured Nitrospira sp.
TGAACGTCTCCGTATACGACCGTCGTGTCTTCGTGCTCATCCTGTCCTCCGATTTTCTCATTCTCCCACGTATGGAAGTGTCTGTGAAATCGGGGGAAGGTCACTGACGCTCGATCCGGCGATAGCCGGACGAGCGGAAGAGACCCGTTCATGTAACACGGGGGGGTAGGGATACATAGGAAGGGGCTAGCTGCGGGGATTCCTTCACTTGGTCTATATGGTTAAAGTAGAACTTCCGTGCGGCATGGAAATATGGCTAAATTACGGCCGTAGGTTATTCTAGTGTCACAGCATCCTATGCGGAGGTCCTACTTGAAGCCTTTGATTGATCGAGAATTCTTTCAGAAACTAGACAACCTGAATAAGGCCATGAGCAATCTCCTAGACCGCAACACTCCGAAGCATATTACTGAGATACCAGGCCTGCAGGAATTCTTAATGGTTGTTGTACTTGCTACCCAAACGATTTTTCGAACAATCACGTATGTCTCTCGTGATGACGGAGGAAGAGATGCCACTCCTCCAACGTTAGAGCTTGGCCTTGCCACGTCCCCTTTGGTTCGATCTTTGATGGAATTGCTGTTCACTATCGTTCTGATAAAAGAAAACCCTCAAGAGCATATTGTATGGTTCCACGAAGCCGGTTGGCGTGAGTTGAAAGAATTGAGAGATGGCCTTTTTGAACGATATGGCACAATGGACTCGTGGCAAAGTCAATTGAGCCAGTTTCAAACCAATCTTGATTTGTTAGCTGTCGCGCACAAGATTTCTGACTCTAAACAGGGAGCCCCAAATTTGATTAACTACTGGCCCACGCCTATGCAAATGCTCAATCCCAAGAATAAGTATCTGTCGAAAGAAGGCAGAGAATTCTTAAGTACCCTCACATTACTGTATCGTTCATTGTCGCAGGATCATCACGTGAGCGGAGCTGGAATTGTACGCATTTACGCCAAGCTTTTAATAGATGAGAAGGATGAAAGGAGGGACAAAGTCCTCACAAGTCTAAAGAATAGTAACGTCCTAACTGCTGCCTCGTTACTTTTATCGGTCTATAGCGAGATTAACGATTTAGTTAAGTTCGACAGAAACGCAGCGCTTGCGTATTGTTGGGAAAGGTTAGGCGTTGTTGCATACGAAGCGCGAAATTTATACCAGCTGCGATACCAATCCATGCTCGCAAATAGTGAAGGGGGTGTATAACATTTTACTACTGTGAATTTCATTAAACCTCTAATGCGCAGGGTTTAAACGGCCTCGACGATGGTTCTGATTTACGAAACGATCCGGCCCACGTAACTGTAAAAATCCGCAGATCAGATATCAATCTGTGTTGCCAATGCGGTGGCACGCGCGACGGTATGTCTCGTAAAGGTGTAGTAGTACAGTAAAGCGAAAAATTCCCCGAACAGGACGGGGACGAATATAAAACCGTAGCCAAGAATTAGGGTCCCAATTCCCGCAAATATGATGAGTAAAGGGTTGTTCCATTCGAAGTAGCTCTGAGCAAATGTCATTGAGACACAGAACACGACTAGTGACCGGAGGAGGAATTTCTTCTTGAGCCTAGGGCGGTCGTCTGCGATGAGATCCGCGCCAGTTTCTAGTCCGACCCGGAATCCCTGAATGATCAAGAGGGAGAAGAAGATAACCATAGCAACTGCCATGAATGAAACAAAAGCCAAACCCGGGGCTAACATCAGAAATTTTACTGCTGCTTTGAATGGGTGAGTAGACCAATCTGTCGGGAATGTTGAAAAAAGCAGATAGCCTGTTAGCCCTGCAGTCCCGATTCCACCAACCCAAAAAGTCCAATGATTGAAGCTGTCATCAAAGGTGGATTTAACCCGGACAGACGAGGCCTTTCTTTTTGTGGCATTTTCCTGGGAAGCGGTTTTTATAACTATGAGTCTTTTGTCGTATTCTTCACGGCTACGGGTATTCCTTAGAACCTGGTATGCCTCTATGACCTCTTTCACCTTTTTGCCGTTCTTGTTCTTATCGGCATAACTTTGGAACCTGTCTGGGTGAAATGTTTTAACTAGGTTCCGAAATGCACTTTTGATTTCATCAGCACTTGCGGTAGGAGACACCCCAAGGATGGCGTAGTAGTCAGGTGGCGGGTGGCTCCCATACTTCATAAACACCGTCCTTTGCGTAGGTTCGAAAACATACTGACCACAGGCCAAGCGCATATTATTTTGCGGTGCGTGGTAATGCAAATTGAACCGTCCGCCTTTGAACAGCTGGAAAGGTGGACTGCGTTGCAGTCAGGGAAATCTGGTCACGGTTCGGTCCCGGTTTTGGCCACGATTGCAGGTATGCCTTAATCCTCAGCCATCACCCCATGATCTTCGTAACCCATTTGACAGCAAGCATTTTGGGACCCTCAAACGCAATTCGTCATTCGTGAGAGCAACCAATCCAGAAGCCCCTCTAAGTCGAGGGCATACGTTCAACCACCAAGGGCTTGTCCAATCGCATTTAACGGCGTATGTAGGAAAACTGTAATGTTTGACTGGGGGATGGCCCGTGGAGGCTTTCCTTTCGATTGACACGCTCGTATGTTGTTCTTCGCCGGCGGTCACGCGGGCGCATCCTTTGGGGGGTGTCGTAAGACTCCCCCCTTTCTTTTTGTAGCCACATAATCTGCTTCCCCGAGTCTAGTCTTTCCCATCATCTCCCGATTGACTCTTATGTAACGCTATGGTAACAATATGCCCATGAAGAAACGTATTGGCCATGAGTCCTCGCTTCCGCAGCTGGAGATGCCCGATATCGTCGGCCTGCCGCGTAATTGGGACATTCTCATCGAATGCCTTCGCCAGCGCCGGTACACGTCGGGCGATGTCGAAACCTGCATCGGCATATCTCGTAAGGTCCTCAAGGACTGGGATGGCGCGGGTATTTTGGAGCAGCTCTATCAGGGGCTTGGATCTGGTCGGGGAGATGAGCGGTTTGGAAAATGGCGACTCTTTTCCATTTTCGACATTTGGAACCTGGCCTTTTATAAGCGCCTCCGGGATGTCGGGATTGATATCGCGAGATTGCGAGGGGTGAAGAACGCGAATCCGAACGACGTGTTTGAGGGTGGGGCCATTCAGTGGTGGTTCTATCAGGCTCTTCCCTCCTGGATCTATCGTCAGCCGTATTGGGTGCATAGTGACCTGCAAGAGGATGTTGGCTATACCCCAATCGAGCGGAAGAACGCTGCGATTTATTTCGTTCGTATCGCCCACGTCGAGTCCATGGGCGGGGATCTCTTTATTACGGTGAACCTAGTTCCGCTCATGGATAAGGTCATGGCATTGAACGGTCCTCTTCGACTGACCTTAAACAATACAAAGGGCCTCGTAGTGCGGGTAGAGGAGCAAGAGCTTCGCTTAGAACCCTTGCCGAAGCCTGAGGAGTCATGATCTCGGAACAGGGAACATACACACTTCTCCTGCATGGCATCGATACGGTGCAATGCGCCTATTATCTGACGCCGCCCCAACCTCAATTCCTCGATTTTCGGGCACTCGCCGTGATCAAGGAACAGCTTCGAATGAATAAGAGCCGCGAACCTCGGGCCGTGAAGCTCGGAGATACCGAGTTCTTTATCCATCCATATGGCAGCAGCTCAGGCTTTCCCTTCGTGCTCTCGAATGAGGATTTCAAGATTGAACTAGGAGAGTTTAACAACCCCTCTTGTTTTGTGACCTATCGAAGCCAGGCCTTGTGGCGACAGTCGGCTTCAACCCTCCATGACAAGTTTGGGGCCTGGGCCACGTCGGTTGGTTGTGAAATGCAGCAGCCCGAAAGCCTTTCTCGGGTGGATTTCTGCTTCGACTATTCCTTAGTCGAACGAGATTTTGACGCAGATTCCTTCGTGAGCCTGTCCGACAAAGATAGCCAACATCGAGAGAATGGTACCGTCCAGACCTTTACCTTGGGCAAGGGCGATGTGGTGCTCCGGGTCTACGACAAGATCGCGGAAATTCGGCAGCAGAGCGCCAAGGTGTGGTTTCACGAGTTGTGGGGTCAAAATGAGCATGTGTGGCGGATCGAATGGCAGGTCAGGAAGGCACTTTTGAAAGGGTTCTCGATTCGAACTTTTGTGGATCTGCAGGAGCGGCAAGGGACGTTGCTGTACTTTTTAGCGGAAAGCCACGATACGTTGAGGATTCGGACGGAGGACAGTAATCGATCGAGGTGGCCATTGCATCCTCTGTGGATTGATCTCCAACAGAGGATTGCGGCCCTGCACCTGCTGGAAATCAAGCACCTTGACGGCAAAGAGCTGGTCCTCGATGAACGGCTCATGCGGCTCACGATCAGCATCTATGGTTACCTGAAGCGGATGGCGGCGGTCTCCTGTGTGAAACAAGAACAGGAAATGATGACGGAAGAAGAGGCCTATCAGCTTCTTGGAGAGCGGCTGCATCGTCTGTTTGATCCACTGAGCTGGAAGGCCGATGTGCGCAAGCGCATGAAGGCCATTGAGTTGGGGGAATGGTGAAAAAGGCGGAAGTCCTGAAGCTTGTGCATGGCCATGTGACGCGTGTGCTCCTTGTCGCACAGGCGTCGTTGCCGTCAAGCCAGTTTCAGGCGTTTCGGACGGTGGTGCTCAATGAATTCGGACGGAATGGATTGGAAGGAGAATTGGCGCAGTTAGAGCAGCAGCAGGTAGGGGCTGAGGGACGGAACGGATTGGGCCGGAATATATGATGCACGAAAGGTGGTGGCCCATGCGTGTCCCATGAGATTCAACCAAATCAGGTAACAGTCCGTTTCGAGCTGGAATTGACCGCTGTGAGCGATGCCGAGCTCGCATTGATTGAAGCGACTCTCGGTGAACTAATTCAAGCGATGGTATTGAACCAAGAGGAAGAGGGGTGAGGCCATGATTGTGGCGTTATATGCGCGGGTCTCGACGACCAAACAGGCCGACAAGGATCTGTCGATCCCGGACCAACTTGGCCAGATGCGGGCCTGGTGCCAGGCTGGGGGCCATACGGTTGGTGCCGAATATGTCGAGTCGGGAGCCTCGGCCACGGATGACAGACGGCCGGTGTTTCAACGAATGATTGCCGAAGCCTGCGTCATCCCTTCTCCTTTTGAAGCGATTGTCGTGCATAGCCTTTCTCGGTTCTTCCGGGATTCACTCGAATTCGGTCTCTATGAGCGCAAATTGAAGCGGTACCAGGTTCGTGTGTCGTCGATTACACAGCAGACCAGCGATGATCCTTCCGGCGAGATGATTCGGCGGATCTTCAGCGTGTTCGACGAGTACCAGAGCAAGGAGAATGGGAAACATACCTTGCGGGCTATGCGCGAGAATGCCAGGCAGGGCTTCTTCAACGGCTCTCGTCCTCCGGTTGGCTATCGAACGGTTGAAGTGCAGCTTCCCGGCAATAAGGGGAGGAAACGACAGTTAGCTGTGGAAGAGAGCGAGGCGGTCGTGGTTAACCGGATTATGCAATGGTATCTGCATGGAGATCGAGGGCAAGAGCTTGGCCTCTATGGAATAGCTGCCCGATTGAATGCGCAGGGCATCCTTATTCGGGGCCGTCGGTGGACGAAGGGGCGCATCTATGAGGTGTTGACCAATCGTGCCTATATTGGGGAGCACTATTTCAATAAATATGAAAAGCGGGGCGGTGCTGTTCGGCGGATGAAGCCTCGGCAGGA
>CABVRO010000160.1 GCA_902500715.1 uncultured Nitrospira sp.
TCGATCTGAGCAAAACCCTCTCCATCAAGCATCGACTCGACCAGATGACCCGCAAGCTCGCAGAACGGAACAACACGTTGAATTCCGCCGTCATGAATAGCAAGGCGCATTCGGATGAACTCGCCAAGGACGTCGGCCAGATCATCATGTCGTTGCAGTTTCAGGACATTACCCGGCAAAAGCTTGAACATGTCATCGAGCCACTGACCGAGGTGCGCGACATACTGGACGCCCTCATCCAACGTCATCCCCATGACCAGATTGCCGTCAAGATGGACATCCTGGCGAACTTGGACCGCAGTTACACCATGGAAGAAGAGCGGGCCATTTTCAATCAATCGACGAATGGTCACGTATCGGGAGGAGCGAAGGTGTCTGCACTGTCCGATGATTCAAATGTCACGTTGTTTTAGTCACACCGGTTCTTGAAAGGACCAAGGAGCGCGCCATGGCGAAAACAGTCTTAGTGGTCGACGATTCTCCCACCATGCGGCAGATGGTGGCTTTTACCCTGACCAATGCCGGGTATCAGGTGGTGGAAGCCGGCAACGGCAAAGAGGCCGTCGGCAAAGTGAACGGCGGGGCCAAGCCGGACCTGGTGGTGACCGACCTCAATATGCCCGAGATGGACGGCATTACCCTGATCAAGGAAATCCGCAAGATGCACGCGCTCAAGTTCACGCCGATTCTGATGCTCACGACGGAAGCCTCCGACGACAAAAAGAAAGCCGGACAGGCGGCCGGCGCAACGGGCTGGATCGTCAAGCCCTTCAACCCTGAACAGATGATGGCGGTGATCAAGAAGGTGCTGCCCGGCTGATCGATCCGATCCTTACAAGGCATTTGTGGCGTGGCGATCTAACCCACGACACGACGACAGGCGGCGGCGTGCGGCCAACGACGCGGAGAGACCATGAGCACTGACCTTTCGCATTTCAAAGATGCCTTCTTTGAAGAATCGCAGGAACACCTGACGACCATCGAAGAAGGCTTGCTTCAGCTTGAACAGCGGCCGGGGGACATCGATCTCTTAAATCGTATTTTTCGCGGCGCCCATTCCATCAAGGGCAACAGCGGGATGTTCGGCTTCACGGCCGTCTCGCAGTTCACTCATAAGATGGAATCGGTGTTGGACCAGCTTCGCAGCAGCCAGATGGTGGTGACGGTCGAGATCACGGACCTGCTGCTCCAGTCGCTCGATTGCCTGAAGACCTTGATCGACTGCGCGAAGACCGGTGAACCGGCGGACGAAGCGCAGATTGCCAGGCTCGGCGCTCAGCTGGAAGCCTGTCAGGGTGGGGCAGCCGCGGTAAAACAGAGTGCGGCAGCCGCGCCCCGTCCTTCCCAAGCCCAGGGCACACATCACTTCACCATCACATGGGTTCCCCCGCGCTACTTGTTTCAGAGGGGATTGGACCCGGCGCAATTCATCAAGGAATTGGGCGATCTGGGGTCCGTCACCAGCGTCGCCCTGGATGCCGCGCGATTGCCCTCATTTGCGGACTTCGACCCGGAGCAGTGTTATCTGGGCTGGACCATCGAGCTTGATACGGTCAAAGATCTGAAAGTCATCGAGGCGGTGTTTGATTTTGTCCGTGAGGACAGCACGTTGACCATTGGCGATACGCCCCCTCCGGTCGCCGAGGCCCACAGTGCGCCGGACGGCACAAAGCCCTTAGGCGAGATTTTGGTGGAGACCGGGGTCGTCTCGCAATCGCAACTCAACCAGGCCTTGTCTCAACAGAAACGCGTCGGCGAAATTCTGGTCGAGCAAAAGATCGCCACCCCCGAGCAAATCTCTGAAGCCCTCAAGAAGCAAACCGAGAGCAGCGCACCCGCTAAAAAGGCGGAAACGCCGTCGATTCGCGTGGACACGGTGAAAATCGATCGCCTCATCAACCTAGTCGGCGAACTGGTCATCACGCAGTCGATGCTGAGCGATCTCGGGTCGCGGTTTGAAATGAGTCAATTGCCGCTGCTGCTCGAACGCGTGGCGCAACTCGAACGGAACACGCGCGAGATTCAAGAGCGAGTCATGGGCATTCGCATGGTGCCGATCGGGAATGCCTTCAGCCGGTTCCCCCGCCTCGTGCGCGATCTGTCCGGAAAAGCCGGAAAGAAAATCCACCTCGTGCTCTCGGGAGAGGAAACGGAACTCGACAAGACCGTGATCGAATCCATCGGCGACCCGCTGACGCACCTCGTGCGCAATTCTGCGGACCATGGACTGGAACCCCCGGACGAGCGCGTGGCTGCGGGCAAATCGGAGCAGGGCACCATTCGTCTGAACGCCTTTCATGAGGGCGGCAACATCTGCATCACGGTGGAAGACGATGGGCGCGGGCTGAATCGAGACAAGATCCTCGCCAAGGGCATCAAGCAGGGACTCATCACCGACACCGACAAGTTGTCCGATGAGCAGATCTGGATGCTCATCTTCAAACCGGGCTTCTCCACCGCCGAAAAGGTGACGGACGTCTCCGGTCGCGGCGTCGGCATGGATGTCGTCAAGCGCAACATCGAAGGGCTCGGGGGCACAGTCAGCATTAAGACGAGCGCGGGCAAGGGCACCACTTTTACGCTCAAACTTCCGTTGACGCTCGCGATCATTGAAGGCATGACGGTTCGGGTCGGGAAGGACACCTATATTGTCCCCCTCCTGTCGATTCTGGAATCGATCCAGCCCAAGCGCGAGATGATCAAGACCATCATCGGGAAAGGGGAGTTGGTCAATGTGCGCGGGACCTATCTTCCGCTCATGCGCTTGTATGACGTGTTCCGCCTGGAACCGGAACTTTCCGATCCAACCAAAGCCATTTTGTTGATCCTTGAAACAGAAGGCGAACGGGTGGCCGTCATGGTGGATGAAATTCTCGGACAGCAACAGGTCGTCATCAAGAGCATGGAGCAGAATTTCCGCAAGATCGAAGGCGTGGCCGGAGCCACCATTCTCGGCGACGGCACCGTGGGCTTCATTCTGGATGTGCGGGGATTACTCAATATCGCTCGGCAAGGGACGGCGAAGGCAGCGTAATGCCCCGGTCGAGCTGACGATCGAGTCCTAGAGATGCCTGCCGCACGAACAGCCTCAATCTGCGCACCACGCATAACTCAACCATCCCAACGGGATTTCGCGTTACGGGATAAGAAAGGCCATACGATGGCGACTCCGTTTGACCCTGTCGAGGCAGCCATTCGCGATATCAAGCGAGGGAAGTTCGTCATTCTGGTCGACGACGAAGATCGTGAAAATGAGGGGGATCTCGTCATCGCAGCGCAACATGTGACCCCTCAAGCCATCAATTTCATGGCTCAGCATGCTCGCGGCTTGATCTGCCTCGCCTTGTCTCCGGAACGGGTGGAGCAACTCCATCTCCCCCAACAAACCGTCGACAACACCGCTTCGTTCGGGACGGCCTTCACTGTATCGATCGATGCCAAAGAAGATGTGACGACAGGCATTTCGGCAGCAGACCGCGCCACAACGATTCAGGTCGCCATCGATCCCAAGGCCAAGCCGTCCGATCTCGCCAGACCCGGGCATATTTTCCCCATCAAAGCCCAGCCTGGCGGGGTGTTGAAACGAGCCGGTCAAACGGAAGGTTCCGTAGACCTGGCCCGGCTTGCAGGACTGTATCCGGCCGGAGTGATCTGCGAAATCATGAACGACGACGGGACCATGGCGCGAGTGCCGGAGCTGACCAAGTTGGCCCGGCTTCACAAATTGAAAATGATCACGGTCCAAGCCCTCATTCAGCACCGGCTGAAGCATGAAGTGTTTGTGCGCCGGATGGCCAGTACCCAGCTGCCTACCAAGTTCGGCGAGTTTGAAGCGATTGCGTTCGAAAATACCATTGACGGCATGACGCATCTTGCCCTGGTCAAAGGGAATGTCAAAGGAAGCGCCCCGGCGCTGGTCCGCGTGCATTCAGGCTGTCTCACCGCCGATGTATTGGGCTCTTTGCGCTGTGACTGCAGCGACCAGCTCCACCAGGCCATGGCCATGATCCAACGGAACGGCCAGGGCGTCCTGCTGTACCTCAATCAGGAAGGCCGCGGCATCGGCCTGCTCAACAAGATCAAAGCCTACGGCCTCCAGGACGAAGGCAGTGACACCGTCGAGGCGAATCTCAAATTGGGATTTAAAGATGACCTCCGGGACTACGGCGTGGGGGCCCAAATCCTGGTTCAGTTGGGACTACGGCGCATCAAGCTGATGACAAATAATCCGCGGAAGATCGTCGGCATACAGGGGTACGGACTGGAAGTCGTCGAACGGATACCGATTGAAATCGCCCCGCGCGCGAACAACGTGCGGTACCTCCGCGCGAAGAAAGAAAAGATGGGACACCTCTTGGTAGCCGTGTAACCCGGTGGCCAAGCGGAGTTTCAGGTTGAGAACTGGCCAATGAGAGACAACTCCACGGTGAAGGTCTGGCAGCCGGAGGCGCAAAACGAGCCCCCGGCATCCTGTGGTGGCTTGTCGAATGGAGGGCTCACGATGGCACTCATGATCAATAACAACTGCATCGCCTGTGATGCCTGCCTGCCCGCTTGCCCGAACCTGGCGATTTTCGACAAACGTAGCGCCGCCGAGGAGCGAGGCTACCAGGTTGCAGATGGCCTAGGGATGGATAACAGCATTTACGTGATCACGTATGAACGATGTACCGAATGTGTCGGCCATTTCGACGAACCCCAGTGCGCATCGGTTTGTCCGATCGGCGAATGTTGCGTGCCGGACCCGGATCGTCCGGAGTCACGACACATGCTTCTTGAGCGGGCCAGACGCATTCAGCCGAATAAAGTGATCCACGAGGAGAAGGTTTGGCAGGGGGTCCGGGGGTAAGACGGCAATCGAACTAAAGTTTGTTGCAAGAGCCTCCGATACCGCTACGACGGTGTTACGTTCGAGATCAAAGTTGAGATGCGTCAGACGACTCGTCTGAACGCGAACCCACGGCACCCATGATGTCTTGTAAGGAGGGTTCCATGCCCACAGGCACGCTGGAAAATGCGACGAACGAACTCAACCCGCAGATCGGGGTGAGCACGAACAGCAACCAATTCCTGACCTTCAACCTCGGCGACGAACTCTACGGGGTCGATATCCTCCGGGTCCAGGAAATCAAAGGCTACACCGCGGTGACCAAGATTCCGAATACGCCGGCGCATATCAAGGGCGTGCTGAATCTTCGCGGCACCATCGTGCCGATCATCGAACTGCGCACGAAATTCGGCATGCCGACCATTAACTACACCGCCTTCACCGTGATTATCGTGGTCGTGGTGCGGGACAAAGTCATGGGGCTGGTGGTCGATTCAGTCTCCGATGTTTTGAATATCGACAGTAAGGACATCCAGCCTCCACCCCAATTCGGAGCGCAGATGGATGTCAGTTTCATGAACGGGATCGGAAAGTCCGGAGATAAACTCATCGCGCTGTTGAACATGGATCGTCTGTTGACCGACGGCGAAATGCTCCAGGACAGTGGCGCGTCGAGCGCGGCGTAAGGGATGACTCATTCTTTCACCATCACACAGTTGAAGGGTATCCGAGACGCGGCTTGACGTCGGGCGCCCGATTTACAATGGAGGCA
>CABVRO010000161.1 GCA_902500715.1 uncultured Nitrospira sp.
AGATCCGCCGAATGTGTGCGGTTGCACCATCCCGAATGGCTGTGCTGCATTGCACGAGGAGCCCGTATCGCAGGAACCTCGATTCTGCTGTTGATTTCGCGCGATCGTGTACCAGCACTATGCAGTTCACTCTGGAATTTAATTTGCATTCACTTCGCTCGTATGAGGGGGAGCGGATGGTCCGATACCCTTGCTGCTTAAGGGAGGTTCAGTGATGGCACAACATGTGGTGACGATGCTTCCGGGAGAAGGTACTGGCCCTGAGATTTGCGAAGCGGTGCGGCTGGTCATCGACGCAAGCGGTGTCGATATCAAATGGGAATACGAAGAGATCGGATTGGGCTGTTTGGAGAAGTACGGCACCTTGCTCCCGGACAAGACCATCAAGAACATAGCCAAGAACAAGGTCGCGCTCAAGGGGCCGACGACCACTCCGATCGGAACCGGGCACAAGAGCGCGAACGTGACACTGCGGAAGGTGTTCGACTTGTTCGCCAATGTTCGACCGGCGAAGCTGATTCCGGTGTTGAAACGGCCATGGGATACGATCGATATCATCAATTTCCGTGAGAACACGGAAGACTCCTATGCGGCCATCGAGCATATGGTGTCCGACGAGGTGGCGCAGTGTTTGAAAGTCATTACCTGGCCGGGGTCCTACCGTATCGCTGACTTTGCCTTTCAGTGGGCGAGAGCCAACGGCCGGAAGAAAGTGTATTGTGTGCATAAAGCCAACATCATGAAGATGACGGACGGCCTGTTCCTCGATGCATTCCGCGAAGCGGCAAAAAAATATCCTGAGATCGAAATCGGCGATGTGATCGTCGACAACTGCTGCATGCAGTTGGTGAGAAATCCGGCCCAGTTCGACTGTCTGGTCCTGCCCAATTTGTATGGCGATATTCTCACGGATTTGTGCGCCGGCCTTGTCGGGGGATTGGGCTTTGCGCCGGGGGCGAATATCGGCGACAACTGCTCGATCTTCGAAGCGGTGCACGGTTCCGCGCCGAAGTATGCCGGGATGAAAAAGGTGAACCCCTCGGCGGTGCTGGTATCGGGAATCATGATGTTACGGTGGTTGAAAGAGACGGCGGCGGCAGACCGTATCGAAAAGGCCATGTTCGCCGTCTTGGATGAACGCAAACACGTCACGTACGATGTCGGAGGCACAGCGACTACCGACGAATATGCCCAGGCGATCGTCGACAAAATGCAAGCAGGTAAGTGAGAGTCCACAACCTAATAGCGAAGGGGGAAGTCCTACATGGCAACGACGTTTTCAGAAGTCGCCAAATCGACAAGGAAGAAAAAGGAGATCCGGCTCGTGGGCGTGGATATGTACATCATCACCGAGAATGGTATTCCGAGCTTCCAGGACGGAGAGTTCGGCCCATTCAAATGCGAGTTCATCTCGAATCGCGGAACAAAAGTCTGGCCGGGGTTCGTCAGCCCTGACCTCATGATGGTGAACTGGTATCGCTGTCGCTTCATGTCCACGCGGGATGTGACCGATGCCGATGTCGATGCCTTTCTGGCAGTCTTGACCAAGAAGGGTTGGTGGTGGTCGGCAGCACAAAAGCTGTGGACTCACGACGGAGAGGCCGCCTATAGCAAGGCCTACTAGGTAAGAGAGCGGCTCGGGGTGCGCCTTCGCGTGCACCCCGAGCCGGTCGAGGATGTGCGATCTGTCGCAGGACGAGGTGGAAACTTTTGAGCGATGAGCGGTTCCATCCGGACGTCGGCCGGCGAATCGGTGTCTTCGATACGGTGTTGAGTAGCCCCCTCGACACGGCGACCCTGAGGGGACCCGCGTCCGATTCCGTTCGCGCAGGGGGCAGATCTCGCTGACCGGCAGGAGCGAGAACGCGTGTCCTCGCATGGGTAGAGGGTACCCCGAATGAGTACCGAGGAGTAGAGCATGGCACGCATCAGTACGAACAAGGCCGACGTGGAATATGCCGTCACGATGACAGTCTTGAACTTTCATTCAGAGTTCATGAAATCCGGCTATTCGCATGTTGATGTGCAATGGTGGACAGACCTCATCCATGTCACATTGACCAAGTTCGGATCAGTTCCTGCCGA
This sequence comes from uncultured Nitrospira sp., assembly GCA_902500715.1. Taxonomy (GTDB): domain Bacteria; phylum Nitrospirota; class Nitrospiria; order Nitrospirales; family Nitrospiraceae; genus Nitrospira_A. The sequence continues at coordinate 2,086 of CABVRO010000161.1, forward strand.
GGCACGATTGGCTCAATCGGAAGAGGGACGTGCGCTGCTCAGGCAGGTGCACGAGGCCCTGTTCACGTCCTGTCAGGAGGAACTCAAGCAACGAATCGAAACCGTCGTTGACCGCAAGGTGCGGACGATGGTCACAAGCCTCGACCCGGTGTCCGGCAACAGCCACATTGCGATCAATCTTCACGACGTTCCGATATCACGGACCTCCCCAAACGTTTCCACCCCGCCGGGAAGAGCCGACGCCGACCATCACAAGAGGTGAGTGAGAGGACTTCGCCGCACCACCCGGTATGTGATGGTTCGATCGGGCGGCAATGTCCTCCTAGGAGCGGAGGCATCTCCACATGCAATGGCGTGGAGCGGGGGACCCGTACGCGTGCAGTAAGGCAAAGATCCGAGGGGGGAGTCCGCCGGCCTAAGGCGCGACGCTGCAGCGCGTCGGCGATTGCCATGGAAATGCCCAGGCATATTGCGGGCTAGGCGGGTCCCTCCCAGGAGACGAATGTATGAGGTGGGAAGGGGGCAAGAAACGTCGGCTACCGTTTGACCGCCCGGATGCCGATCAGGAGCTCATAGTCGCGATCGTGATAGTCCAGCTCCTCGCGGCGGAGTTCCGAACTGATCAGTCCTTGGAGAGTAGCAGTGGCGGATAAGACATTGCCGTACGTAGAGACCGTGATGTCGGAGGGCTGAAACACTTCTTCAAACAGGAGACGGGCGGACAGTGACGTAAAGCGCCAATACTCCCCCCAGCTGTCCATGTCGTAGCGGGAGATCTGACTGATACCGGGAACCAGGACCAGGACCACGCCGTTCGGTTTCAGGATTCGAGCGACGGTGCGGAGCGCGGCCCGTATGTCGAAAATGAACTGCAAGGTGAAGGTCAGAATGATGCAGTCGAAGGTGTCGGAGGGGATATGAGGGGCATTCGTCAAATCACCGTGCATGGTCGATCCGGGGGAGCCGGCCTGAAGGTGGAGAATTTCGGACCGGGTGACACGGTCGCCGCCGAATTGCATCGTGTAGCGGTTATCGGCGATCTCCATGACATGCCCGTGGATGTCGGGACAATGGGCCGGGAAAAAATGCGACTCCGCGTAATAACGATCGATCGGTTGACCGGCTCGCCATCCGAAATCGCGTCGCAGGGGGTGAATGCGACGCAACGACCGGCCCCAACGCCAATCCAGGCCCAGTCCGTTGGTTTCGCCTAAGCATGTGACTCGGACCTGCTGGTAAAGAGTGTCGCCCAACAACTTGAGCGCGGTGTGTTTAAACGGCCTGACAATCTCGGAAATGAGTCGGCTGCGGATGCTCATCTCTCCCCATGTCATGCGTTGTCGAACTCGGCCGATTATAGTCATTCCTACAGGCCGTGTCATGTCGTTTGAATTGGTGCAACCAGCGTTCAGTGACCTGAAGGTGGCTGTGTGGAGATGCGGTGATGGCTGCTGTTCGGTGGCCTCATCGAGTTCGTCTTTGGTTTTGGACGTAGAGTCGCGGCGTGTCGATCGCTATTCGGTTCCGGATTGAGGCGCGAGTAGGAGCGCGATCCCGGCGCCGATGAACGCTCCGGCCATGCATGCCGACCAGTCGAATGACACCTCGTTCTGCATGGGTCGTCCTCCGCTCTGTGTGTATCGTGGTGGCTGTGGGGCCGAAGGCATTGCGGCAGGAGACAGCATGTCTCTCGATGACGCGTGAGTTCAGCGTAACAGGAGAGCGGGAATCTCACACTAGGCATGGCCCCAGCCCGCATCATTCGTGAGCGCTTCTGCTGCAATCGCCGATCCGCGTCCGACAAGCCTGCGGCCGGAGGGCTCGCCCCTCGGGTCCGGCCGCCCCACCGACTCAGCGGCACGCACAGACGTGGCGCGCGTTCTTCATCGCGCCCTGCGCCAAGACACGGCCGGCTCACCGCCTCGCCGGCGTCCGCAAGTATGGCTCGACTTCTTCGTCGAGCCGCGGACCTCACGACGCGGCTCGCGATTTCGCGACGAATCGTCATGAATAGTGCGGGCTAGTCGTGTGCAGATCGTTGAGTGACTCGGAGGCTGGTTGCACAGGCGGAGGACACGCACCATCCTGCACATGGCCATACCCCGGGCGGCCGGTCGCAGTGATGCGCATGCTCGAATGAGGTTTCGTTACGATCTCTGAGGCGACGAAGCAAACCACGGCGACTGCGCGTGAGTCCGCTACGACTCTCTGGTCGAAGAAGTGTGACCGTCGCGATGAGGAGTTTCGTCAGCGGCCGAATGCTGAGGAACGGTTGGCGGTGTGGTGCGCCCGACAGGACTTGAACCTGTAACCTTCTGATCCGTAGTCAGATGCTCTATCCATTGAGCTACGGGCGCATAGGAGATGTTTTGAGCCCGTTCGAAGAGGTGTCCCTTCGGAACGGGCTCAAAGGAGCAGCGCTGGTTATACAGGCTTGAGGGAAGGACGGTCAAGTCTATCCGGCATACATATGTTAGAAGAGGCTTCTGCTGATTTCTCCGGAAGGTGAACTTTCGTTGCCGCTTGAGTCGTAGGCCGTCACGGAGAACCAATAGGTCGATCCCAGCGGCAAGGTCAGGCGTGTCGAGGTGACGTTGCCCACATCGAATGACTGGGAACGAACGCCGGATCTTGTACCGACATAGACGCGATAACCTCTGAGGTCCGACTCACTGTTTGCAGTCCAGGTGACCGTCACGCTTCCGGTTCCGGTGCTCGAGGGCGGCGGGGGTGGCGGCGTGGTGCCGCCTGTCGGCGAAGGCGGAGGCGGCGGGGGAGTCGTGCCGCTCGCAAGCACGGAAAGTGACACCGGAATCCGTAGAGTCTGTGATCCGTTGGGGCCGCTCTCGGTGATATAGACGACACCGGAGTATGTTCCCACGTTCATCGAGGCTGTGTTTACCGAGACCGTGATCGGATCGATCTCGGTGGTGATGGTCTGTGTACTGCCGTAAGGCGGATTGAGCGCGGTCCAGGATTGATTCGCACTGATGCTATATGTGCTCTGCTGTGTGCTGGACTTCTGTAGATTGAACACGCCGGACGCCGTGTTTCCCTTCGCGGCCGTGAGCGAGAGGGCGGACGGGAATGCTTTGAGCAAGGGCGACAATGAGCCGGTCGGCGGCGGCGGGGGCGGCGGCGTCGTCGAGGGCGGGGGTGGGGGCGTCGTCGAAGGCGGCGGCGGAGGCGTCGTGCTTGAAGGGGGTGGTGGGGGCGGCGGGGGAGTCGTGCCGCTCGCAAGCACGGAAAGTGACACCGGAATCCGTAGAGTCTGTGATCCGTTGGGGCCGCTCTCGGTGATATAGACGACACCGGAGTATGTTCCCACGTTCATCGAGGCTGTGTT
>CABVRO010000162.1 GCA_902500715.1 uncultured Nitrospira sp.
TTTCGAGCGTCGAATAGCGTCTCAGCTGAACTCGCAAACACGAACGAGCCTGCTGTCCGTTTTGACGCCTTTCGCTTCAGCAATTCCGTTAACCGACCGTTCAGTGGGACAGTACGCTTCTCTCCGTTCTTGCTTCGCATCACCACCAGGACCTGCCGATTGAGGTCGATGGCTTGCCACTGCAAGTTGAGAATCTCGCCTCGCCGCATGCCTGTGTTTAAGGCAAAGCCAATGATGTCCTGCAGCCACGGTGCCGAATGAGCCAGTAATCGGCTCTCTTCATCCGACGACAACCAGCGGTCTCGTTCGTTGCGCACTTTCTCCATGCAGACTCTCTGCATGGGATTGTCCCGACACCATTCCCACTCTCGGATGGCCACGTTGAAGCTATGCCGAACCAAGCCGAGTTCTTTATTGACCGTTGCTGGCTTGGCCGTCTCACGTCTCTTCGCCTTGTAGGCGGCAAGAAGTTTCGGTGTGACTTCTGAAAGATTCAACGAGCCAAACGCACTTCGTAAATGCGTGAGGCATTGTTCGTCCCGCAGTCGGCTTGCCGGGGCTTTTGTGATTGATCGCTCTTTAACGTATCGATCCATCATGTCGTTGAACGTATGGTCTTTGGCTTCCAACGTGTCAAAGAATCGGCCCTCAACAATCTTGACCCGTACTTTCCCGAGAATCGCTTCTGCGAGGCGCTTGTCCGTTGTCCCTGTGGACCGTCGTACTTGCTGGCCCTGATGAATGAACGTCATCCACCATACTTTATTGCGTCTAAACAGCCCCATCTGCATCCTCCTTCTGGATGAGGCTTGACTGAATGGTTTCCCCGTGGCGGGAAGTATAGACCTCGCGTTTTGAGGCTTCAATAAGCCGGTCAAGGTCGCGGGTATCGTGACGAGTCGGCAGCGAGAACGGTTTGGTTGAATTGGTCTCAAAGCCATTTAGCCAGGCTTGAATAGCCTCAGGTTCAAAGCGGACGAGGCCATGAATGCGACGGCAGGGAATCTTATTCTTGGAAACCCAGAGGTAGAGTGTGGATTCTTTGATGTTGAGCCAAGCTGAGAGTTCTCTGACGGTAAGCATGTGCAGATACACCGGGGGAGTCTCTCGGCACCCCCAGTCCCCCTAACATGGGTTGCCCGCGTGACCGCCGGCAGACCGGTGAAACCGATTGGGTTGCTTGAGCAAGTTCCGGTGTCGGTCTTTCCACCTGGAGATGCCCCTGACAATTTCTTTTAGTAGCCATTCTTCCCCTCCAGGGGTGGCACAAATGACCGCCAACATCGGCGTCAGGGTGTCACTCACCCATCGTTTCACGTTTTGCAGGGTCTGCACCTGCTTCTCCTGGGCCAATCGCCCCTTCTGAAATCCCTCCGTCAGGAGGGCGTACCACTCCAGCATCGGAGCCCGGTATCGTTCTTCATCCTCGGCATCTTTTGAAGTCAGCCGGAAATCCACATACGATCGCAGTAAGCCGACCACCAACTCCTTCCAATCGGCTTCGTCTAAGGAGGCCAGCGCACGAGCGCATTGTTCGGCGCGATCCTTCTTGAGTTCTAATTCCCATCGAGTCCCGTACTCCTGCCAGTTCTCTTGCCCTTTGCTCTGAAGTTCGAGCCGTTTGTCATAAATGCGCAACAAGGTCTGACTCTGCGGACTCCCAAAGTACATCGTCTCGCCGGTCGTTGCTCCGGTTCCGTGCGTGAGGTTCGAGACGATATGCCGAACCTGAGCCGCCCTTGTGACGCACTGGCCTGCTGAGACGGCTTCTCGGATGGTCGATACCGATACCGTTCCCGCTCGGTCATCCAAGGCGCAGTCGATACGCGTCACATGCCATTGCTGCTTATGCACCCATCGCAGGAGCCCTCGGATTTGATCCAGTGTCAGGGCGGAAGCGAGGCCGCCCGACAGATCCACATGGATTTCATTCGGACGACGAGGGGCATTCGTGCCCAGTTTGCCAACCCCGCGCAGGCCGTCAGCCCTCATCCAGGACAAGGGGTAGCCTCGGAACCCGCCCTTGGCCTTGCTCCAGTCTCCGCCCAATACCCGCATGGTCTCTTGCGGATTGCTCGCCAGGACCGTAAAAGCCAGCCAATCGATGGAGAGGGTGAAGCCAGAATCCATGGAACCTATCGAACTCCTGTAATGAGCGCTGTGGGTAGCGCCCCCGTGTTACCAAGACGGGGGCCATTCCGCTCCGCCCCGCAGCCTATCGGCATGCGGCGCGGACCGGCTTCGCCTCCCGATAGTGTGACCGATAGCACTCTTTTCAGCGTCCTTCCTGTGTGGGGCGAACAAGCTTTTGTCGGACGACGCCAAACGCCTTTTCTCCGACCTCTCTCGCTACAATCTTGATCGCCTCGGTTTTTCCATCCATCACCATGCTCATCAGGACTGCGCCGCGCACATACTTGGAAACGGTCGTCCCTTCCTCTGTCGCGCACTTCTCAATCAGTTTTCGTTCTTGTTCGGTGACCTTGAACTGCAGTGTTTCGGTCTTCGTGTCGTCGGATTTCATGTCGCCTCCATTCATGAAAGATAATATATACTATAATGTAACAAGAAGGTAAAGCACGAATGCGCTGTAATCATTCAGATGTGGAACACGGGTAGCGCCCCTATTTTACGAACACTTGGGTGCAGGCCCATAATGGGCCAGGAGGCCTGCTATGGGAGAGCGGCAGAAGTTTTCAGGGAAGGACAAGTGTGAGATAGTCACGATGGTTGTCTCTCTGGGTCGTCCTGGATTTATATTCTGGGATCGTGGTGGGGTATTCGAGAATGTCCGGCAGGTCCGCCAGCATGCGGGAGAGAGCGGGGACACGAGGGTCGCTCCTGAAACAGGAGTCTGCGGTCCGACCGTTGCTCAGTTCTCCGGATGCTGGAGGGCCTCGAATGCCGTGGCGACTCTCAGCTGATCCTCCCGTGATAGTTGATCCAGATCAACCTTCTTGCCATGTTTGGTCACCAATGAAGTGGAAGAAGTTTCGCCAAATCCCGCTGCCATCATGACGTGGTCCACTTCTTCTCCATCAATGAGGGGGAACAAGCGGGCAATGGTCGGAGGGATGTTGAAATTGGCATACACAATCAAAACCGAGACTTGGCTGGGAGTGAGCGTCACATTCGCGGTCGCAGTCGAAGAGGCAAAACTCCCACTTGAGGCGCCGCTCGTGACCGTCACCATGGGGCTGGAGGTTGTTGGTAAATGAACCTGCACTGTGAATAATGTCGGCACTGGGATATTGCTGGCGGTCAGGACGACCGGGACCAAACTGCCAGTTCCGACCGGGAGTGTCACATCCGGTGTTGTGGCGGCCCCGATCGGAACCGGCGGCATAGCCACGCCGGCGATCGAGGCAATCCGCAAGCTCGGCGCGCTGATCAGCGGGGGCACACTGGCCGCTGTCACCCCGGTCGGGGCGCCAGGCGAGAGACCGGGCGTACTCGTTCCGGTGAAAGACAATGTGTTGGCCTCGACCCTGATACGGCCACTGTTCGACAAATTGTAAAAACACGACGGCTGGATGCCAGGAGTGGCCTGCAGGGCCCCCGCACCGAGAATCTGTGGGGCCACTAATCGGATCGCCCCGCCGCTTCCACTTCCGGCAACCGTATTAAAAGAGCAATTAGCACCGAGCATTCCTCCTTTGCCGCCGTTTGCCGTCACCGCTCCGCTGATGGTGATTTGGGTTGACGACGCAATCACAATCGCGCCGCCCCCGCCGCCACCAGACCCACCGGCTATCGTCTGTCCCGACGTAGAATTTGCACGAGTTCCTCCTCCTCCGGACCCGCCGAAGAGTGGGACGAGCGACACAAAGGACAGATCGGCGCCATAGGTGCCATGTCCCTGTGGCGCATTGTTGCACGTGCTGGACGCACATCCCGGCCCCCCGCCTGGCCCTTGCCCAGTCGTTCCCGAGTCATTGGTCCCTCGCTGCCCTCCATTGCCCCCTGAAAATCCGCCAGGGCCACCGAGGCCTCCGACGTTCAAGGTGGGACCAGTGCTCGACTGGGGCACCCCATCGAACCCATTCACACTCACGGTTCCGGCAATCATGACATTGCCTGAGGCCAACAGGGTCACTGGCGTGTTGCTAACATTTGGAGTGAAGGTGATGGTGACACCGGTAGGAATGTTCACGGTCGTGTAATTCAAGACCCCGTCCGCCGGCAGGGCGATGGCCGTATTGGAGGTCGGGTTCAGCGCGCCCAACGCTCCCGTGCTGCCGCTGTTGAACGGTACTTGTGCCTGGACCGATGGACTTCCGGCCAATCCCCAGACAAGGCAAGATAGAGCAAGGGTGATACCGCGTAGACAGCCAGTCATAATCAACTCCTTGTGGTCAGTCACCTCAACACATGCCCAGCAACCCTGACGGGCTTCTCTCAGGGCAACAGTACGCTCCCTTTGGTCACACCGAATGACGGACCGGTACGGGGCCCGTCGAGGAGGACGCTCCCCAGGGTCACACTCGATGACGAACCGGTTGACGGCCCATGGCGAAATACGCTGCCTTTCGCCACCGCTAACGAGGACTGCGCGGGTGTGACGGTCACCGTCACGGCTCCACTGGTCGCCGTGCCACCGAGCGTGTCAACTGAGAAGGTATAGGCTTGCAGTGGCGCAGAAGCCGGGACCGTCACCGTCATCGTGATCTCCTGCGGATTATTCCCCTGCACCACCGTGGCCGTGAGAGTGGACGGGGCAAACGTGATGGCAGGGGTATTCCCCAAATTAAATCCCCCGACCACCAGCTGAACCGTACTCCCTTGCGGGACCATATCGGGCGTGACACTCACAATGACGGGTGGAATCAGCACGGTGAACGCCAACGAACTGGTGGCGGTCCCATTCGTATTGGTCACTGTGACAGGACCCGTAGAGGCGCCAACCGGCACATTCACGACCAGACTCGTCCCCGTTGCCGAAAGGACGGTGCCTGCGACACCGTTGAACGACACCTGATTGCTCGAAGGCGGAGTCGTAAAGCCGAAGCCGTGAATGGTCACCGCTGTGTGTACGCGTGCGCTGCCTGGCGCAAGGGCAAACATCCCCACACCGGCACCGCCCGTCGTGAATCGTTGAATGCCAAGGAGATTGCCGACCTCATCGTAGGTGTAGACCGCAACCTGTCCTTGCCCATCGATCACTCCCGCCAGCCGACCCAGCTCATCGTAGAAATATTGGGCGGTGTCGGCAGGTAAAGCCGTCGGCATCAAAAGACTCGCGCAGAGCAGAGTCATCAGGCCAAATCTCGCTACACTATATGAAGGGAACCTGTTCATTCGACAGACCTCAACACGCCCACCTTGGTCTTGATGATCTTCTGTTCCGTCGTCATGGTCCTCACTCCTTCCGTGAAGGCGAGGA
>CABVRO010000163.1 GCA_902500715.1 uncultured Nitrospira sp.
TCCAACATGGCGGCCACTGCCCCTCTGACCATCAGTCATGAATAATGCGGGCTAGTGGCGAGATTCGCACTCAGCCAAGACCTCGCCAGAGCAGAAACAAGAACCGAACAGCCTCCAACTCCCGTTCCACCACGTTTCATCTACGGCGTCCAGAGTCGCATCGATGCCGGACTGCTCTACGATCGCTCACCTGGAAGGAGTTTCCGGTAATGCGTTAAGAAATCGGTCTGCGCTGCATGGAAATCTATGGAGCGCAGACGACCGTTCGTCTCAGGATCGGTGAAACTGAAGTCGAGCAGGGTGACCCGGTCGACCCGAGTCACGAGACAGGGATATGGATTTGTTGAAGGTCCACCCTTTGCGGGCGTGTCTTCGGCGGAGGCGCAACCAGTCGAATGTGGGGCAGGCTCCATGCCGAGTTCGACATGGGTCAGTCGATGTACTTGCGGGGCTCGGGGGGCAGATTGGCGGGACGATAGGGCGGCTGGGCTTTGTCGCAGCGTTGTTGAACACTCACATGGAGCGCTGCGGATGGAGGAATCGTGCGCACAGCCGGACGGACGGTGACAAACGGCGGCCTGTAGGAATCGTGCATCGGCATCATCAGCGGATCGCCGGTCACGGCCGGCACGCCATTCGCGCCGAAGGCACGTTCGCCGAACAAGAGACCGTGCGGCTGCACCTTCTTGAGCATCCAAGCCAATGTAATATCGGACAGCCCGGTCTCGTTATAGCCCCCGCCGATATCCGCGTGGACGCCGGCAAACCATACCTGCTCGACCCCTTCGCGCGCCTCCCACAAGGCCGGAGCGAAGCTTTCCCGCTTTTCGTCGATCGCCAGCGCGTGATAACCGAACCGCACGTTCGGATGCAATGCCGTGTCGTGGAATCGGAACAGGAGGTGATCGAGGGGATTGAAGAATCCGAGAGGGATGCCGAGCGCCCCGACGGTATCCCATACCCCGATGACCTCGATCGTCACGTCCTGACACTGATAATCCGCACGATATTGCGCCGTCACGACAGGATCGTTGCGCCGGTACACGTCGAAGGCATGGCTGGCAAAGATGTCGTTCAGGCAGGCTCGGGCCGGCACGCCGCAGCGGGTGAGCATTCCGCCGAAACTTCGAGCGGTAAAGGCGCCCCGGCTGAAGCCAAAGAGGTAGAGCCGGTCTCCGACCTCATACTGTTGGCAGACGAATTGGTAACAGTCGCGCAGCTTGAGCTCCAGGCCCGCTCCCGTGGCGCCCTCCGTGACCCGCACGGCCCAAATGCCGTCCGCTCCCACGCCGTCGTCGTAGAACGCCACTTGCCCCGGCACCTGTTTCAGGCGCGTGGAGGAGGAATGCGCCTGCGCCTGGCCGGCCAAAACCGCGAACCATTTATAGACGTTCGTGTCGGCCGGCGTGAAATCCTGCGACGCCACGTCGCCCGCAGCGGGATGGTTCCATGTGCCATCGGTACAGACGACGATGTTCTTCGGCATCGGAACATCCTTTCTTTATCTCCCATGCACGAGCCCGACCGGCATCTCACCACGCATCGTTCGTCGGAGCCATCGGGATCTTATCCCAGCCAACCCGTTGCAATGCGAGATCGGTCGGCTGAACCTGGAGATTCGTGAACAAATCGGTCATGAGGTCCTGAATGGGGTACGCCACGAGGTTAATTCCCTGGCCGCCTTCGTCGAGCGTCCCCTGCGCCAACAACGCGACCGTATAGGTGCCGTCCGCATTCGGAATACTCCAATAGGCCCAACTTGGCGCATCAATGAGGGTCGCTTCGTGCCCGCCGGACCAATCCAGCCACCGGTGCATAGGATAGTTCTCCTTTGAGTTCGTCCACACGAACAACGAAAACTCGACCGCCATGAGCATCTGATAGAACATGATGCGATTCGGGCTGGTACCGTGAGCGGCCACGGCCGTGTTGTCCGTAATCCCCCAATACCACGGTCCCTCGGCGAGTCGCCCGGCCAATCGCAGTTTTACGGGATCGGTCACCACGGCTTGCAGGTCGAGATAGGTGCCGGTCAGTGCAGCACTGAACAAGGTGTCGACCGTGGTCTTGAAATTCCGATATTCGACGACCGTCGTCGGCGGGCCGCCGGATGACGGCTGGCCGACGAACGAGCCGAACAACGAGGCCGCCACGGCCAGGCCGACTTGGGCGACCGGCCCCAGCGGAGCCGCTGCCAGCCCCCACAGTGCGGCATCGATGACCGCCCCGGCCCAATACGATATCGGAGCGGGCGAGGTCACGGGGTCCAGAGTGAGCTTGCCGAAGCAGTGGTTCAGATCCTCGTCCTGCTGGATATTGATCGCCAAAGCGAGGCCGGCCATATCCGCAGAGAAGCCGTACATTGTCCCGACCCAACCCGCCTCGGCGGAGATGGTCAGTGCGACCGCATCCCAGTCCTCCTGGGTGTAGCCAGGCAACGGCGACATATCCTTAATCTGTGTGGCCCATCCTGAAAACGTGTCGGCATTGGTCAAATTGGCGTACTGATATCGAATGTCGCCGGTCTGATAGTCTCCGCCGAGCGCCGGCGGCGTCAAGTTCTCACACATTTGTCGGTAGATCTGGAGCTGAGTCCCTGTGAACGGCGTGAATGGTGTGGCCGGCAATCCCGTCAGAAAATTCAGGTTCCAACCCGGGACACAGTATTGAGATTGAGTGAGACAGGTGAGCGTCCCCGGCGACCACGCCAACAACCCAAGGGATGCGCCGGGCGCGAAAGCCAGAATCGTGGCGCCCGAGCCTCCCATATGAGCCGGATAGTGTTGATTGAAGAACGACAGGCCCCAACCGTCGGCCCCCCCTTGCCAGACACAGTATAGACCGCCGTTTTGCCACTTCAATACACCGGCCCCGCCGCCTGAGGTTGCCTGGACGATGAAGAGCGCATCGCCGGTGCCGTCCAAATTTGCCACGTAAAATGCATCCGAAGCGCCGAAAAAACCGCCGGCATTCACTTCCCAATCCTGCACACCGTCGATCCCCGGCACCGACAGCCCGCATTGCCATATGACGCTGAGCGCGGCTGAGGCTGTCCACTCCGCGATCACCATTCCTTTGTATTCCGCGAGAGGGATGATGACCTTGGGAACACCCGTACGGTCCCAGTCGGCCACAAGAAGACCGGCCGACCGGGTCACGTAGTCGGGAGCGTTGCCCGCAGATGAGGAGACATGCCAGATGACGGACAGTGCTCCGCCGGACCATTTCGCCACCGCCAGAGCAGGATTGAGCTGATTGACCTTGTCGACATAGCTTGGAACAAGAAGAATGAGCTCATCCTGCTGGTCGCCGTCCAGATCCGCGACCGCCAGCTGATCGACGGCGCCCAGCGTCCACGCCGGAACACTCCCAGCCCCCGGGATCGAGCCGTTATTCAACCAGAGCGAGCTGAACGCTCCCGCATTCCATTCCATCAGGCCGATGAACGTGCCGAGGCCTGACACGGGCTGAACGAACAGGATCCGATCCCCGCCCTGACCGGCCGGATGATGCATGGGATACAACTGAAGCCCAGGCGCCAGCGGGCATGAATGAGTCCCCTGAATGCCAGGAATGACCCCGAACGTTTGCCATACACAGCTCAAGCCATGGCCGTCCCACTTGAGGACGCCGAGGCTCGCAGACGCTCCGGTGTAGCCGGGGAAGAAGGCGATGATTTCCTGGATCCCATCGCCATCGACATCCGCCGACCAAAAGGCGAAATCGCAACATGACTGCACCGGCGCGGATGGCGGATACACCCAATTTGGAATGCCGGCATTCGAGGACCATTGCACGACCAGCATCGGCTGCTGATTGCCGCTCCATCCCGGGTCGAGTTCATTCGGCTGCACATACGACAATACACTGAGACAGGAGACGGCACTGGTCGCTTGCGCTGAGCTGACGATGAATTCGTCGCGCCCGTCGCCGTCAATGTCTCCGGAACATCCGATCGTGGAAACGTGGCCGGGGTCGAAGCTCCAGGCAAAGGTGGCTGGAAGCTGCAATAATTTATGAGTGGACAGAGCCTCTGGAGACGTGACGGTAGTCATGACGCCCTCCGTGGCCGTTTGGCGGCGGTCGACCGACGCTTCAGACTGTTCCGGTATTGCCGGCGCTGCGCTTCCCACCCTTCCGTCTCCGCCGCGGCCTTCAGTGCATCGATCGACACGGGCTTCGTCACGCAGCGCGCGGCCAATTGCGCCAGATCGATTTCGGTCGGCGACGCGACGTAGAGGTGTCTCAAGGCAGTCAAATCGGCGGTTGCCTTGCGCTGATACTGGAATCCAAAAATTATGAGATTTGCGCTTTGGTAAAACTGGTCGGTGCCGTTGATGTAGACACTTGAAATGATCTCACCAGGGGGCGCCCAGAGGACGGTGACCTCACTGCCCGGAGGCTTGTTGTTAGCGATTTGACCTGACTGGTCTCCGTTCTTCGCCTCAAAACTCAACGCGCTGACGATGTCGCCCGCATATACCGTCACTTCAACCAATGGGTCTTGATCGGCGAAGAGCGTGACACCGGTACTATGGAATGGATCACCACAGACGATTTGCGTCTGCCCGTTCGGTCCGCCGCCGGGAGGATAGGTCAGACGGACGCCATCGATTCGATCTCCCGCAAACACTTCGATCCTGTTGACCGGTTGGGTCGGTATCGTCTCCCACGGAGTATCGGGGATGAGTTCATAATCGGACGTGCCGCAGGCCGTGCCGTAAATCTCACGAGTGAGCACCACCTCAACCGGTCCTCCCGTGAAATAGGGCCAGACATTCCGAAAATCCAGCACCCTGAGGGTCATCCAGAATAGGAAATTATTGTACAAATTCCAGGCATTGACATTGTAGTGCGGCCCTAAAGGGTAGTCGATCGGAGGGTTATTCTGGCCGGTGAATTTCAGGTAGTCGGTTTGTGCTTGGCCAAAGGCCACCAAACGCGTTTCGTTTTCCGAACCGAACGTGGTGTCCACCCACTGGCAGGCATCCTGGATGGCCTGATTCATTTCCTTCGTTGCCACGGCCACATCGGCATCACTCCATCCCCAATCTTTACCATGCAGCACGCCGTCTCTGAGCAGCGCGAGATACAGGTTCACCGCTTGGGCGTAATAGGGAAGCA
>CABVRO010000164.1 GCA_902500715.1 uncultured Nitrospira sp.
GAATCATCTACGAACGAACCCACAGCCGCCAGATTCAGGACAATACGGGCCTGGCGGGGCCGATGCCGCGGTATGCGCTCTTTCTGATGATTTTTGCCCTGTCGTCCTTGGGACTTCCCGGCACCAACAGTTTCGTCGGCGAATTTCTGGTCCTGGCCGGCACCTTCGTCTGGAGTCAATTTGCGACGGCCCTGGCCGCATTGGGAGTCATCCTGGCCGCGGCTTACATTCTCTGGCTGATGCAGCGAGTGGTCTTCGGCACCCCGGCCGCCGCCCATCGCGCGCACCTGCTGGACCTGAATGCCCGCGAGACGGCGACCCTGGTCCCGCTGATCGTACTCGTGTTCGCGCTGGGAATTTTCCCGAACCCGTTATTGAGCCGCATGCATGCAAGCGTGACGCAGCTCCTGGCCGGCCACAAGGCTCCGGCCGTTGCGGTCGAACCTCCGCAGCCCCCGGTCGAAGCAGACAAGCCGAGGGCCACGATCGCGGCAATCCTTTCTCCCTCATCATCTGAACAGGCAACGGCACGATGACCTTTCCACTCCAGGACCTCCTCACGATCCTTCCGGAACTTATCGTCATCGGGGCGGCCTGTCTCATTCTGGCGCTGGACCCTATCCTTGAAGCCTCCAAGAAAGACGTCCTCGCCTGGCTGACATTAGGTGCGCTGGCCATGTGCATCGGCCTCACCTCCTCTCAGATGACGGGTCGTGTGTCGGCGTTCAGCGGCATGGTCGTGATCGATGCCTATGCGGCATTCTGGAAATTGTTGCTGTACATCGTCACCGGACTCACCGTGCTGCTCTCCCTGGCGTATCTCAAAGCCGAACGGTTGAGCATTGGGGAATATTACGGTTTCATTCTGCTCGCGCTGGCCGGAATGATGGTCATGGTGTCCGGCGCCGATCTGTTGACCATCTACCTCGGAACCGAGCTGATGTCCCTCTCGCTTTATGTGATGGCCGGGCTCAAACGGACGGAAGCCCGATCGCTGGAAGCGTCGGCCAAATATTTCGTGTTGGGCGCCTTCTCGTCCGGAATTTTGCTGTACGGCATTTCGCTGTTGTTCGGCCTGGCCGGCAGCACAGGTCTGTCCGCCATTGCAGCCGCGATCGCCACGCACGGAACCGGAGACCCATTCCTCTCCCTGGCGCTGATACTCCTGGCGGTCGGGTTCGGATTCAAAATGGCCGTGGTGCCCTTTCACATGTGGACCCCGGACGTGTATCAAGGAGCCCCGACTTCCGTGACGGCGTTCATGGCCGTCGCCTCGAAAGCCGCCAGTTTCGGCGCCTTCCTCCGGGTGTTCGTGGAAGGCCTGGGCGCAGCCAGCGCCGATTGGTCGGTCCTATTCACGGTGATCTGCCTGGCCACCCTTGCCTTGGGCAATCTCGTGGCGATCGTCCAGACCAACATCAAGCGCATGCTGGCCTATTCCAGCATCGCCCATGCCGGGTATGCCTTGATCGGAGTCGTCGTGGCAGGCAGCCAGAGCGGCGAAGGCGTCTCCACCGGTTTTGCGAGCGTGTTGCTGTATATCGCCATCTATTCGTTCATGACACTCGGGGCGTTTGCGCTGATCGGCATGTTGCGGAAGGAAGGGCAAGAGAGCGACCAGATCGAAGATTATGCCGGGTTGGCCAAACGCGAACCGCTCGCCGCGTTTTTCATGCTGGTGTTCATGGTGTCGCTGGCCGGCATTCCCCCGACCGCAGGCTTCATCGGTAAGTTCTACATTTTTATGGCCGCGGTAAACGGGGGCATGACATGGCTGGCCGTCGTGGCCGTCATCTTCGCCGCAATTTCAGCCTTCTACTACCTACGCGTTGTGATGGTCATGTATATGCGCGAAGCCGAGGGTTCCGTTGCCACCCATTCACGGCTGGAAACCTCTCCAGCCCTGTCTTTGGTTCTGGCCTGTGCCCTCGCCGGCGTCGTGCTTCTGGGTCTGTTCCCCAATGGCCTGTGGTCGCTGGCCAGCCAGGCTGCGCCGCTCTTGAAGTAGCATCCCGAACCGTTCCTCATGCGGTGGCGTCCGCACTCCTGCGACGACGTCACGCCGGCCTTCCTCGCATCGCGCTCCGCACCGGACCGGGCCATGTGTCGCAACATACCGAGTCCACACCATCCAGGATGGCATGACTGAACTGTCGTTTCTCTCCAATGTCTTCGACACCTTTCGACGGCGAGGCTGTCTCAGCTTGGCCGCCTCGCTCGCCTTCTTTTCCCTGCTGTCTCTCTTTCCCATGGTCTTCCTGCTGCTCTACGGCATCAGCTTCATCGTCAGCCAGGATGTGATCGGATATCAATTTCTGCTGGGGTTCTTGAAAGGCTTTCTTCCCAGCATGGGGGAACGTCTGGCCAGGGATATTCGCCGCGTGGCGGAACAGGAAGAGGTCCGGTGGGCCGTGTTTCTTGCATTCGGCTGGTTCAGCGCACTGGTATTCTATGAATTGGACTACGCCATGAACACCGTGTTCGGCACAGCGGCCAAACGGCATCCGCTGATTTCCACGCTAGTGGCGGTCGCGTTGATCTGGATGCTGGGTTTCTTGACGCTGATCTCCTTCGTCGCCACCCAGGCGATCGAGCTCTTGACGGCCTATGCGCCCCGTTTCCTCGGCATGAACCTGGTCGCCATCGCCGCCCATGATTTTCTGATCGCCTATTCGCTCCCGTTCCTGCTCGCGTTCGCCTCCGTCACCTGTCTCTATCGATTTCTTCCTCATCAGCGGCCCTCGTGGCGGGAGGCGACGATCGGAGGGGCGGTGTTCAGCCTCTTATGGGTGTCCGCCAAAGCCCTGTTCGTGACCTATCTGGAAGATGCCGCCGTCTACACGCAACTGTACGGGTCCTTACTCGAAGTGGTACTCCTCATGCTCTGGGTCTACTATTCCTCGGCGTTGGTGCTCCTCGGCGCAGTCGTGACCCACGAATGCCAATGCCGACGGCCGTCGCTGACTCAGCCCTCGATCGACCCGCATAGCTGAACGGCCATCGCGCAGCAACGGCGCCCATCTTGAACGGGCGGGAATCGTCTGATGCGTTGGAGAATAGGTGAAGAAGGAAGACCGCGTGTGGACGCGTTCCTGTTACGATGAGGATCCCATGCCGGAAGGGTGTCGCTGCTCAATGAAATGCCCGATGGAGGCGCGCGTCACCAGGCCCAGCAGTTGCCCGTCTTGAACGACCACAAGCCGCTCGGCTCCCAGCGCCAACATCTGCTCCAACGCCTGCATCGCCGAGAGATCCGGCGACACCACCATGTCGTCGCTGGAGGTTTGCATGATATCGGCCACCCGGCGGAACGCCCAGAGCCCATTGCTCACCGTCTGCACATCGCGTACGCCCACGACACCGACCAGCCGGCCGTCCTGTACCACGGGAAATCCTCCATAGCCGTAGGGGAGAAAATACTGGTTTACGGCCTCTTCCAATGTGGTGTCGGGAGAGATGGCCACGACATGGCTGATCATCAACTCGCGGACCGGCACCGACGCCAGTGAACCGCGGATAGCAGCCTGCTTCCGGCTCCCGCGCGCGGCGGCGAACAAAAACGCCCCCAGCAACACGATCCAGCCCCCACTGCTTGCCAGAGCGCCCGACACGGCACCGGAAAGGGCCCCGACGAGGAGGAAGGCCCCGAAGAGGCCGAAGCTTACCCCGAACAACAACCCGACCAATGCCGCCTGGCTTGTCGCGCGATAGTAGTCCTTACTCCAGGCCCACAATCCGGCCCGCAAGGCACGACCGCCGTCCAGTGGAAAACCAGGGAGCAGATTAAACAAGCCCAGCTGAGTGTTGACCATCCCGAGCAGTGTCCCCAACGCCACCAACCCGTGTACGGAGGATCCGGTCGGAAGGAACTCCAACATCGAGACCAGGCCGATACACAGACCTGCGAGCAGAAAGCTCACGATCGGGCCGGCAATCGCAATCAAGAACTCAGCCCGTGGGTGCGGGGGTTCCTTGCGCATCTGCGCCACCCCCCCGAAGATAAACAACGTGATCTGACTGATCGGAATACGATATCGCAGCGCGACTAGGGAATGGCCGAGCTCATGCAGCAACACGGACACGAACAATAGGATGGCCGCCACACCGCCCATCCCCCAGTACCGCAGCTCGGTGAGACCGGGCAGCACGTCGGGCAAATAGCCCGTTGCCAGCGACCAGGTCACAAAGAAAAAGACAAAGAGCCACGAGGCGTGCACGTGGATGGGGATCCCGAACATTCGGCCGATTTTCCAGTCTGGTCCCTGCATGATTTCACCGTAGCAGCCACCCGGACAGAGCGTCAACTATCGCCGCTTCGTGCCTTCGAGTATACTGCACCCATGGGCAGCAAGCAGTTCTGGATCAGACTATCGGTATTTTGCGGAATGGCACTCGCCTTTCAAGCCCCTCTCGGAGAGGCGCAGGTCATCAAGACAGGGCCGGCTTCGTGCCCTGCCGTGGCTCTGACCTATGACCTTTGCCCCGTGCGCACGGCATCCGGATTCGACCGGGAACTGGTCGACTTCCTCATCGAGCATAGGGTGCCGGCGACATTTTTCATGTCCGGCCGCTGGATGGCCAAGCACGATGCCGAGGTCAAGAAGCTGCTCGCCGTGCCGTTTTTCGAAATCGGCACCCACGGCGAGGTGCATGCCCATTTGCCGATGCACGAGGTCGAGGAACAGCAACGGGAAATTATGGGACCCGTGCGCCTGCTCAAGACCAAATACGGTCGCCCCGCCGCCCTGTTCCGGCCGCCCTATGGAGAATATAACGACCACACGGTCGACGCCGTGAAAGCCCTCGGGCTCAAGTTCATCCTGTGGAATATCGAATCCGGCGATCCCGACCCGACACTGGCAGCAGAGGCGATCGTGGCTCGTGTTCAGAAACGTATGACACCAGGCAGCGTGATCGTCATGCACGCCAACGGCAAGGGCAAACATACCCGCGAAGTGAGCGAAACCCTGGCCACCACCCTGTTGCCGGCCAAAGGCCTGACCCCGATGACCGTGTCGGACCTCTTACG
>CABVRO010000165.1 GCA_902500715.1 uncultured Nitrospira sp.
CGCCGGCGAGGCTCTGCACCAACCCGTCGTGAATTTCGCAGGCAATGCGCGTCCGCTCCTCCGTCACCGCCGCGCCGGTTTCTTTGACGTACAGGCGGTACAGCGACTGGTACTTATTCAAGGCTTTTTCGATGTCGGCTGTGGCGCGGATGCGCGCCTCGATCAATTGCCACATGAATTTGGCGCTGGCCCCACCGATGACCGAGACCCCCATGCGGCGAATGTCCTGCAGGTATTCCCCGACCTCCGGGTTGCCCGACACATCGATGACCAGATCGACCGGCCCGATTTTCAGCAGTTGGCGATAGTTGCGCGTTACGCGGATGTGCAGCCGTTTGGCGAGGCCGAGGCCGGGTGCCTGATCGCTGATGTCGGCCACACCCACGATGCGGACCAATGGGTCGTTGGCGAAAATTTCCATTAATGCGGTGCCGCCGCGCCCCGCACCGATGATGACCACCTGCGTGGCTCCCGACGATCGGCGTCTGCTCGGTCGCTTGGCTGTTCGTCGGTTGCTGGTGACTTTGGTCGTTGCCATGAGGTCAGAACCTATCGGGAGGGCGCAGGTCTCTCCTCTGTTGGTGCCCATCCTGCCGAGACCTACACCGAGTGGACCGATCCGAAACAGCGAAGAGAAGGGGAGGGCTTAACGCTCCCGGCGCTGCTGGGCCAGGGCTTTGATCTCGTCCATGAACTGGTCGATGTCTTTAAATTCCCGATACACGGAGGCGAATCGAACATAGGCGACCTGATCGAGTTGGGACAGTTCTCTCATGACTTCCTCACCGACGGCGGTGCTCACGATCTCGGTTTCACCTAAATCCTGGATGCGCTTTTCGATGCGATCGGTGACGGCTTCGATGGTCGCGGTGCCGATCGGGCGTTTTTCGCAGGCTTTCTTGAGCCCGGACACGATCTTGCTCCGGTCAAAGGGCTCCCGGCGTCCGTCCTTTTTTACGACGGCGGGCATCGTTTCTTCGACCCGTTCGTAGGTGGTGTACCGGCGTTTACACGACAGGCATTCGCGCCGCCGCCGGATGACCTCGCCTTCTTTGGCCATCCGCGAATCGACGACTTTGTCCTCGACATCGTCGCAGAAAGGACACTTCACTGGCGAACGTCCTGCCTAAGCGGGAGACGAATCGTAGGCATGAAAGATGGGAAAACGATTACACAACGTCTTTGCTTGCGCCCGAACCTCGGCCTGCACGTGTTGATCCTGGGGATGCTGCAACACACGATCGATGAGCGCCACGATCTCGCGCATCTCCGTTTCGCGCATGCCGCGCGTCGAGACGATGGGGCTGCCGATCCGGATCCCGCTGGCCGTGGCCGGCGGTTTTTCGTCGTAGGGGACGGCGTTCTTGTTGACGATGATGCCGGCGGCGTCGAGGGCGGCGTCGGCTTCTTTCCCCGTGATGCCTTTGTTGGTGAGGTTGACCAGCATCAGGTGGGTATCGGTTCCCCCCGACACAATTTTATAGCCACGGTCGACGAGTCCCTGCGCCAGCGTGCGCGCGTTGGCGAGCACCTGCTGCTGGTACCGCTTGAACGCGGGCGACAGCGCTTCTTTGAATGCGACGGCTTTGGCGGCAATCACATGCATGAGGGGGCCGCCCTGCAGGCCCGGGAAGATAATCTTATCGACGGCCTTGGCATATTCGGCTTTGCACATGGTGACGCCGCCGCGTGGGCCACGCAGCGTCTTATGCGTCGTGGTCGTGACGAAGTCCGCGTAGGGGACGGGATTGGGATGCAAACCGGCGGCGATCAATCCGGCAATGTGCGCGATATCGACCAGCAGGTACGCGCCCACCGACTTGGCGATTTCCTGAAACTTGGGGAAGTCGAGGGTGCGGGCGTAGGCGCTGGCTCCCACCACCAACATGCGGGGACGGCATTCCTCGGCGATCTTCTGAACCGCCGCATAATCGATGGTTTCGGTCTGGCGATCGACGCCATACGAAAACGCACGGAAAATGATGCCGGAGAAATTCACCTTGCTGCCGTGGGTGAGGTGTCCGCCCTGGGCGAGGTCCAATCCCAGAATCGTGTCGCCCGGCTTGAGCACGGACAGGTACGCGGCCATATTGGCTTGCGATCCCGAATGCGGCTGCACGTTGACGTGCTCGGCGCCGAAGATCTGTTTCGCGCGTTCGATGGCGAGGCTTTCAACCGTATCGACATGCTGGCAACCGCCGTAATAGCGCTTGCCGGGATACCCTTCGGCATACTTATTCGTCATCACGCTGCCCTGGGCGGCCAAGACGGCGGGGCTGGCGAAATTTTCCGAGGCGATCAACAGCAACTTGTCCCGTTGCCGCTGCTCCTCGGCGACGATAGCCTCGTAGGTTTCAGGGTCGGTTGATTTCAATGCGTCCAACGAACCGATCAGCTCCTGCATGCTTCCTCCGAGCGCAGCCTTCTATCCGGTGGCCACGCATGATCCCGCAACGGGTTATGCGGTTGGTGCGGCTTCTTCCGGCTCTGCTTGCGCTTCTTGCTCGTCTTGCTTCTTCACCACATGGACCGCGATGGTCGCGGTGACTTCGCGCGGCAGCTTGATGGCAATGGCGAAGGTGCCGAGTTCCTTGATGGGCTGGGCCAGCTGGATCTTGCGGCGATCCACGGTGAATCCCTGCTCAGCCAACCCTTCCGCAATATCCTTGGCCGTCACGGACCCGAACATCTTGTCGTCTTTTCCGACTTGGGCGGCAACGGTCAGCGAGACCGCGGAGATCTTCTTGCCGTGCGCTTCGATGTCCTGCTTTTCCTTCTTGGCCTTCTCGGCCGCGGCCCGCTTGGCATGTTCGAATTCTTTGATGTTCCGGCTATTGGCTTCAACGGCCTTCTTGCGGGGCAAGAGATAGTTCCGGGCAAACCCGTTGGAGACGTCCAAAAGGTCGCCGAGGTCGCCCACGCCTTCGAGTGTTTCTTGGAGAATCACCTTCATACTGCAACTCCTTCTGTTGGAAAGGGAAAAAGCATACTGGCGGGCTGTGCAAAAGTCAATTGATCTGGAGCCATCGGGCGGTTTTCTTCATTCGGCTCGGAAAGGCGGCGCAGGCGCTCAGTGCGGCTCTTTCACTATGTTTTCGCGTTTCAGCGGTGGATTGTGTGTGTGCGTCGCTGGTGGACAGGATCTTCGGGAACTCTTTAAGATACGCTCCCGATTCGATGAACGATGCGCCGGTGTCTGTGCCATCGGCACCGCAGGCTGCGCCACGACAACACGCGAGGGAAGAACGGACCATGACCGCAATACCAGGCACCTTGCCCGATCTCCTCGAACACCTGGCCGCAACGCTGGAAGGTGATGCCGCGCGCAGCACGGAGCAGGGGCTCGACCAGTCGATTCCGCTCCCTCGCGGCCGGCTGCTTCAGACCGTCGGGAATTTACATCTCTATGAATTTTTTCTGCCTGTCGACGTGATGGTTGGAGCCGACCTGTCTGCAACCTTGCTCCTGGGCGAAGAGGCTGAACCCACAGAGGGCATTGTGCTGTTTCAGGACGGGGAGCGCCTCGTGCTGCAATTGTTCGATGCCATCGGCGATGTAGTGCCCAGCGCCACGCTAGTGCCGGATGCCAGTGGAATGGCTCTGACCACCAGCCGCCGCTTGGCAGAAATGAGCAAGACCGGCGCCTCCTACACACTCGGTCCGGCAGAACGGCTTTTGCCTGTTCTCGAAGCGGGGCAAACGGGGGACCGCGCCGTTCTGGAGGCCCTGGTGCCCACCTCCGTGCTGACGCCCTTGTGGCAGGACGATCTGACGGCGCGTCGGCAAAAGCTAGCCACGCTCGTCATTGAGCTGCTTCGAGGCAACAAACGTATTCTTCTCGTGGCCCCGGACCACGAGAGCGCCGATGCGATCACCCTTCTCACGGCCCGGGCGATGAAAGCAGCCGGACTGACGTTCAAAAGTTGGCTGAGTCGGTACGAAGTGGCGACCAGCAAGGAGAGCGGAGGCATTCCTCTTCCGGATTTGGGATTCGAGGCGCAGATGCATCAGTTCTATGCCAAATCTCGCTCCGACAAGGCGGTCTTGCGCAAAAAGTACGATCGGTTCCGTGAGCTCACGCCGATTCTGGCCTACAAGGCTCAAAAGCAAAAGGATCTAGACGAGGTGCGGTTATTGGAATGGAGACTCGTGACCCAGTTGACCGATTTCCTGGCCAAGATCAAGGAAATCGACCAGACCCTGACCGATTACGAACAACTCCCCATCTGGAAGCGGTTGTCCATGCAGGCGGTAGGAAAAAACGTCGAATCGCTGCGTGAGTACAAAGCGATCTATGAACGGCACTGTGCCGGGCTTCGCCATGAAGTCGACATCGCCAAGGAACGGATTGCCGAATTGATTCCCGAGGCGACGGTCCCGAAGGAGCTCAAGCCGGAATTTGCCGAACTCAAGGAAGAAGTCATCCGCTTGGGGGGCACGAAGAAGATTCGCGAACTGTTGGCGGCGCAGGAGGATACCAACCGGCAGGCCTTCGTGCAGAACCGGCGGGTCATCGTCACCACGGCGGCGCGGGTGGCGGTCGATCCGTTGTTTCGCAAGGTGCGGTTCGACGTCTTGATTGCGGATGAGGCGCCACGCATCCGCGCGGCCTTTCTGCTGGCGGCGGCGGGGTTGGTCCGCGAACGGATTGTGCTCAGCGGCGACCTGCGCGAGGTGACGGCCGGTGGCGCCTGGAATCTCGCCGACAGGGCGCTCACCGCCGGCTGAACCCGATTCACCTCAGCCGACGGATATTTTCGTGTCCCTCACCTTGACGGGTCGAAACCGATCAGCGATAATCCCGATCCATTCCTCAGGCCGAAGTGGCGGAACTGGCAGACGCACTGGTTTCAGGTACCAGCGCCCGT
>CABVRO010000166.1 GCA_902500715.1 uncultured Nitrospira sp.
GCACACCCAACCGCTGCGCCGCCGCGCGGGTCCGTGCCGAGTCTCGCCCGCAGAGAACGACTACCTCTGCTTCCGGATGCGACTGCACGCCGGGCACATGGCAGCTTTCGGCAAACGCTCCGGCCCCGATGACGCCCACTCTTAATTTGGCCATTCCGCTACCTTGCAAATAATATCGCGGCTGATGCGACGGACTCAGATCCCTTCGCGACAAGTCGACAACAACCATGTACGGTATGCTCTCGCAGGATGAGAGCCATGGCAGGCATCGAGGCTCACTGGTCACTCTAGCGGATTACCGGAGGCGTGTCGAGACTGCTGCTTTATTGGAGTGATAACTACGTAGATTAAACGATGATACCGCAAAAGCATGCTGTGCCTGTTTATGCGGCAGGAAGAAGCTATCAGCCGGCGTGTTTGAGTCGGGCCGATTGCCAACCGACCAACCAGACACCGGCCAGGATGAGCGCAATGCCCACGATCTCGCGGACGCCGATCGCCTCACCCAACACCAGCGCAGACAGAAGCAGAGCCGATACCGGGATGAGATTCACGAACACGCCGGCCCGCGAAGGACCCACCCCTTGCACCCCGTACAACCAGGCCTGCTGCCCCAATGCCGTGGCAAACACGATGAGATACCCTAAAGCCACCCACCCGGAGACCGGCACCACACTCACTCCAGTCAACAACAACTTCTGATCGGTCCACAGCAGAGGAATCTGCAACAAGAGCGACAGCAGCAGTGTCGTCCAATTGACGGTGAGCGGAGAGAGCCGCTCCATCACCTGGCGGCCGCCGATGGAATACAGCGCCCAACTGACCAATCCCAGCAGCACCAAGGTGCCGCCCAGCCAGGGACTATCCCCGCTCGGCGCCTCCCCTCCGACACCGGACACGAGTGCGACTCCGGCAAAGGAGACCGCACAACCGGCCGCCACCGTTTTGAATGGAATGTCTCGCACGAGCAGAGACGACAGCAACGCCGTAATGGCCGGGCTGGCGCCGATAATGACGCCGGCGGTCGCTGCGCCGATATACCGTAGGCCGAAGAGGGTCAGAAGATGATTGCCCAACACCCCGAGCCCCAGCAGCGACAGCAGCTTGAGATCGCGAACCGTCCATGCCGTACCACTGCCCTCGCTCCACCACCAGAGAGGAATCAGGATCACCAGCGCGCCGAAGCCGCGCAGCAGGGACGTTTCCACTGCCGAAAACGCGCCAAGCGCCAGCTTCTGTCCCACAATGGACCCGCCCCAGACCAGCGCCGAGGTGGTCAACGCGGCATAGGCGGCGAATACCGATGGTTTCTGCATGGACGCAATTCCTCAATCGACGACACACGTGGGTTGCCACGGGCCGCGAGCACCGGATGCTAGGCGGATGGTGTCGGGGTGATGATCCAGATCCCGTCCCGGATGGTCGCCAACACAGCGGACACCCGTGCGTCCGTCCTGACCACCCGGTTGAGTTCCTGAATGGCCGCCGTACGCTCGTCCGGAGGCGGCTCCAATAGCACATCGCCGTCCCACAGTACATTGTCGATGAGAATGACCCCGCGCGGAGACAGCAACTCCATTGCTCGGCGGTAGTACTTCACATAGTTCTGCTTGTCGGCGTCGATAAAAATCAGATCGAATGGAGCCGCGAGTCCCGCCATCGTCTCCAAAGCCGGCCCCATGCGAATTTCGATCTTGCGACCATGGGGAGATTGCGCAAAAAATCGCCGGGCCACCGCCGCGGACGCATCATCGATTTCACACGTCGTGATCCGCCCTTGCTCCGGCAAGGCCTCCGCAAAACACAGTGCGCTATAGCCCGTGAACATGCCGATTTCCAGCACTCGCGTGGCCTGCACCAGGCGGGTCATCATATGCAAGAACGCCCCTTCGAGGGGCCCCACCAACATACGCGCAAACTCCATCGTCCGTTCCGTCTCCTCGCGAAGCGCGCGGCGGACGGGAGTTTCGGGCAATGAATAGGCAGCCGCGTAGGCATCAATTTTCGGCAACACCAGATCGGTCATCGGTTTCACTCCGGCAGAGAGTTGTGCGACAATTCGCACCGGCCGCGGGATCATACCATGGACGTGCCCGGAGAAGGAGCCTGAAGGTGAAGACACTGGCGACATTGGAACCCTTGACGACACGTTTGTTGGAAATCCGTCGCATCCAGAGCGCGGCCGCAGTTCTCTCGTGGGACCAGGAGACGTATATGCCCGCCGGCGGCGGGGCGGCGCGCGCGGAGCAGATCGCGACGCTCGAAGGTCTTGCCCATCAACGACTCGTGTCCGCTGAGCTCGAAACGCTGCTCACCGAATGGATCGACCCCGCGACCGGACAGGCTGCGGAGAGTTGGGATGAACCTTCCCGGTCGCTGCTGCGTGAAACCTGGCGCGATTTCAGCCTCGCCAAGAAACTTCCATCCGACTTTGTGATCCGCCTCAGCCGCGAGTGTTCCCTGGCCCAGCAGGCCTGGGTGACGGCACGGGAAGAAAGCCGGTTCTCAAAATTTCTTCCTTCACTGAAGACCATCCTCGGCCTCAAACGCGATGAGGCTCAGTACCTGGGGTATCGGAACTCGCCCTACGATGCGCTCTTGGATACGTATGAGCCGGGTGCCACCATCGCCCAACTCGCGCCGTTGTTCACACAATTACGGGAACGCCTTGTCCCCCTCTTAGGGCGCGTTCAGGGCAGTACCGTCACCATCGACGACCGTTGCCTGCACCAGCGCTTCGACCAGTCCAAACAGGTGGAATTCGGCCGGCTTGTACTGACCGCCATGGGCTACGACTTCGAGCGCGGGCGCCTCGACCTCTCGGCCCATCCCTTCACGACCTCTTTTCATCCGACCGATGTCCGGGTGACGACACGGGTCTTTGAGAACGATCTGCCGTCGTGCCTGTTTAGTTGCATCCATGAAGGGGGCCATGGCCTGTACGATCAAGGCTTGGACCCTCGTTATTATGGCTCACCGCTCGGCGAATCCGTGTCGCTCGGCTTTCACGAAAGCCAGTCCCGCCTGTGGGAAAATTGTGTCGGCCGGTCCCGTGCGTTCTGGCACTGCTTCTACCCGATATTACAGCAGACGTTCCCGCAACAGTTGGCCGACGTGCCTCTCGACCGGTTCTACGCAGCCATCAACCGCGCCGCCCCCTCGTTGATCCGCGTCGAAGCCGATGAATTGACCTATAACCTGCACATCATGGTACGTGTCGAGATCGAGCAGGCCCTTATTGAGGGACGAGCAGAACCGGATGACCTCCCCGGCCTCTGGAGCGAGAAAATGCAGTCGTATTTGGGTATTGTGCCGGAACGGGATGCCGAGGGGGTCCTGCAGGATGTGCATTGGTCCATGGGTGCCTTCGGATATTTCCCGACGTACACCCTGGGCAACTTGTATTCCGTACAATTCTTCGAACAAGCCACACTCGAACTTCCGCAGTTGAAGGAGGATGTCAGGGCCGGACACCTCTTGCCGCTGCGGCGATGGCTCGAGCAGAAAATCCACCGCTGGGGACGGATGTTCACACCCGACCATCTGGCCCGACGGGTAACGGGTAGCGGAGTGAACCCCGAGCCGTTTCTCCGTTATCTTGAAACGAAGTACGCAGAACTATACCGGCTCTGATCTGTGAACCGCTTCTTCCCACCTTCACTTAGCCCCCCAAGCCCCCTTTTCCTCCTGCATGCCTCCCCCAGACACTCTTCCTTTCACGCAAGAAATTCGACGAGCGGGCATGCTCCAGGGCCACAATAGGGCTCTTTAGCTCTATTCGACCGATCGATATTCATGTTACGAATTCAGCCCACATGGAATAGAGCATTTATCTTAGTCTCTTACCCTGCTCAAAGAGTGAATCGGCTGAGCACGTGGGATCAGAAATCGACGGAGAAGTTCTCGAACTGTCCCGTTGACCCGATGATCTCCGACAGAAAGACGCCTTCAGCGTCGATGTCCGAATCTGTGGCCGCCACAACTAGACGATATACAGGAGCCTATCGAGTGTTCTCTCCGCGTCCGCCCCAGACATTGACAGCCCTCCGCAACGACACCGACTCGTGGGCGGATCGGCCCATTCCCTCTGCTCGGCCGGGAACGGGCAGAGATGAGCACCGGGGTACTCCATGAGCGGAACGCTGGCCATGGATGCCTACCAAGACTTGCCCCCGGCGAAAGCCGATGTCCGGATTCTGCTCGCGGACGACCACGCCTTACTCCGTCGTGGTCTTAGAGAGTTCCTGCGGGACTTTCTCGTTGAAGACGGACTAACGCCCGACATTGTCGAAACCGCTTCTGCTCGCCAGGCAATCGATCGCATTCACACAGACACGTGGGATCTCGTCATCCTGGACTTGAATCTGCCCGATATGCCGGGGCTCGAAGTCCTGCGTATTCTCAAATCGTTGCGGCCGGCCCTGCCTGTCCTGGTTGTCAGCATTTACGCCGAAGAACATTACTCGGCTCGTGCCATTCGAGCCGGCGCACTCGGATACCTGACAAAAGAGCGGGGACCGCAGGAACTTCGGCTGGCGGTCTCACGCATTCTTCAGGGTGGAGGTTACCTGCCGTCTCCCGGCACCGAACACAGCCAGGACGTGGGACGGCACCGGAACAGCTCCTCCTTCGACACCCTCCCGGCAACACTCTCGGATCGCGAGATTGAAGTGCTACAGTGGATCGCACAGGGACGACGTTTGACGGAAATCGCGGAGCATCTCAATTTGAGCATCAAGACGGTGAGCACCTATCGTTCGCGGCTCCTCATCAAATTAGGAATAAGAACCACGGCAGAATTGATTCGCTACGCCCTAGCCCGCATTATTCATGACTGATGGTCAGAGGGGCAGTGGCCGCCATGTTGG
>CABVRO010000167.1 GCA_902500715.1 uncultured Nitrospira sp.
TGAACCATGCGATGTTGGCGGAAGGACTGAGAAAAGTCACCGGGCGCGGGCTCCGTGACCGGATTACCTGCCTGCAGGCCAATGCCGAGCAACTGGGCTTCCCCGATGAGACCTTCCATGCCGTGACCACCGGCTTCTGCATGCGCAACGTGGGCAATCTGACACAGGCGTTCACGGAAATCCGTCGGGTCCTGCGGCCGGGCGGTCGATTCGTGTGCCTGGAGTTTTCCCGACCGGCCTATGGCTGGCTGCGCGGCCTCTATGATTGGTATTCGTTTCGCCTGCTCCCCTGGATCGGCACCAAGGTTGCGAAAGACCGGACCGGAGTCTACGAATACCTCCCGGCGTCGATCCGCACCTTTCCCGATCAGGAGCGGCTGGCCACCCTGTTACGCGAAGCCGGATTCAGCCGGGTGGAGTACCGGAACCTCACCGGGGGAATTGTCGCCATCCACGTGGCAACCAAGTAATAGCGAGCGCATGGCCTATGGCGAATAGCACCACGAGCCGGGAACGATTCCTTTCTCACCTGTCAGCCATACGCGATTAGCCATCAGCTCCGACCATGGAATCCATTCTCTATATTTTTCTCCCCTGCAAGAAGGTGTACCCGATCGGGGTCACCTATCTGGCCGACTTCATCCATCGCCGGAAACCGGAAGTGCGGCAACGCATTCTCGACCTCTCGTTGTTTTCAGAGTCACAGCGCAGTCAGGCGATTCGCGATGCCGCGCTTGAGTTCAAGCCGGACCTCGTGTGCTTTTCATGGCGGGACATTCAGATCTTCTCTCCCCATGAAGGCGATGCCTCGCTGGAGCATGCCTTCAATTTCTATTTCGCCGGAAATCCCATCAAACGTGTCGCGGCATCGTTTGCCGGGCTCAAACAGCTCTATCGCTACTACAGCCACATTCGCGCCAACCTGTCATACCCCTGGCTGATCCGGAAGGAATTCCCTCAAACGCAGATTATGATCGGCGGCGGCGCCTTTACGGCCTTTGCGGATCAATTGATCGAGAAGCTGCCGGAAGGAACGATCGGCATTTTAGGCGAAGGGGAAGACGCGATCCTGAAGGTGGTCAACGGCGACTCGCTGGAAAATGAGCGTTATATCATTCGCGAGGGGAAACAGACGCGCAAGGGCAACCAGGGCTCGCCGGCGCTGCTCGATGCCTTAACCGTCGATCTGCCCTACCTCACCTCCATTTTCCCCCAACACGCCGCCTACATGGATGAATCGATCGGCGTGCAGACGAAACGTGGCTGCCCGTACGACTGCGCCTTCTGCCTCTATCCCTATATTGAAGGCAAACGCGTGCGGTACCGGCCGCCGGAAATGGTCGTCAGGGACATCTCCCAGCACTATCATCAATGGGGTGCCCGGCGGTTCTGGTTTACCGATGCCCAGTTCATTACCGGGAAGGAAGCCTATCCGCAGTGCACCGAGATTCTCGAACGGATTGTGCGTGAAAAGCTGGAGATCGAGTGGTCCGGTTACATCCGCACCTCGTTGATCACGCCGGAGCTGGCCAAGCTGATGGTGCGATCGGGCGTCGGAGATCTGGAAGTCGCCATCACCTCCGGATCCCAGGACGTGTTGAATAACCTCCACATGGGCTTCAAACTCGAACGGCTCTACGACGGGTGCCGCTATCTGGCCGAAGCCGGCTTCAAGGGCAAGGTCATCCTCAACTATTCACTGAACTCCCCGAAGGAGACGGAAGAGAGCCTGCTCCAGAGCGTCGAGTCCTACAAGAAGGTCGCGTCGATCCTGGGAGAGGAACGGGTCTTCCCCTTGATGTTCTTCCTGGGCATCCAACCCAATACGGATCTGGAACACCGGCTGCTGGAGGAAGGCTACCTCTCGGCCGGGTACAACCCGCTCATGCTGACGCCGACGAGCATTCGCAAGCTCCTCTACAACCCAGCACCGCTCAACAAACTCATCGCCAAGGCCTGCCTCGCCGCATGGGAACGCAAAGAAGGAAGCCGCGATCCCCGAGCCTGGACCGGATCACTTTCTCAAACCGCTTCTCAAACGACCCACTCCGGTCTGAAGCCTGACACGACTCACTATGCCGATGCGAATCTGATTCGTGGCATTCACAACAACTCCGGAAGGGACGCGCTCCTGACCCTGGAGGAGATACTTCGCTCGCGTCGTCCCGCTCAGCCAACCACCGCCACGACGGAAAAGACGGCTGTGAGTCCAATGAGTTAGCCGTTATTCACAGGCCCATGCACACCCCTCGGTTTGCTTGCATTCCCCGAGAACACGGTGCTATCATGCCGCTTCTTTTGGGGTAAAGTTCCATTCAACCGTTTGAATTCTTGGCGGTTCTCTGATCTCATCCCCCTGTAGAGTGTTTGCCTAGGAGGCGTCTCGATGTACAAGACCATTTATATCCCGGTCGATAATTCCGACCATTCCAATACAGCCGTCGACGTTGGAGTCGAATTGGCGAAAACCTACGGCTCAAAGATTGTGGGCAGCCACGTCTACGCGGCCAAGATGCACGATAAGCGTTTCAAGCAGATGGAGGCCGGCCTTCCCGAGGAATATCACGACGAGAAGGAACTCGATCGCCAGCGCCAGATCCACGATTCGCTGATTACCCGCGGACTCCAAATCATCACGGATTCCTACCTCGACTACGTGGATAAAAAGTGCAACGAGGCAAACCTGCCTGTCGAACGCCGTTCCTTAGAAGGGCGCAATTGGAAAGTGCTGGCAGAGGACATCAACACCAATGCCTATGATCTCGTCATCATGGGAGCCTTGGGAGTCGGAGCGGTCAAGGACAGCGTGATCGGCAGCAACACCGAGCGGGTGCTGCGACGCGTGCGCAACTCCGACATGTTGATCATCAAGCAGCCGACTCCGGTAGGCACCGGCAAGATCGTCGTGGCCGTGGACGGCAGTCCCTACTCCTTCGGCGGTCTCATGACCGGTTTGGCGCTGGGCAAAGCCTTTAATGTGCCGGTGGAAGCCATCTCCGCCTTCGATCCCTACTTCCACTATGCGGCGTTTCACAGCATTTCCGGCGTCCTCAACGAAGAGGCCGGCAAGGTCTTCCGCTTCAAGGAGCAGGAGAAGCTGCACGAAGAAGTCATCGACAGCGGTCTGGCAAAGATTTATCAGTCGCACCTGGATATCTCCCGCGAGATCGCCCAAGCCGAGCAGACCGATGTAAAAACGACCCTCCTGGACGGGAAAGCCTTCGAAAAGATCATTCAATATGTGCGGAAAGAAAATCCGTGGCTGCTCATCGTGGGTCGCATCGGCGTCCACAGCGACGAGGATATGGATATCGGCAGCAACACGGAAAATCTGCTCCGTTCCGCCTCCTGCAACATCCTGGTGTCGAATCGGAAGTATGTGCCACCGATCGATACGCAAGCGGAATACACCATCGCCTGGACCGAAGAAGCCTTGCGCCGGATGGAACGAATTCCCGTGTTTGCCCGTGGAGTCGCGAAGACCGCCATTCACCGGTACGCCATTGAGAAGGGCCATACAATTATCAGCAATACGGTCGTCGATTCTGCCGTCGGCCATATTCTCCCCAAGGGAGCGATGGACGCGATGCGGGCGTTGGGCGGGAATCTGGATGCCGCCGGAATCGATCGCGACAAGATGCAGGCCGACGATTCAGTCGCACAGGACCTGATGGGCTCCACTCTGAGCGGGATGATGACCCAAGTTGTGGAGGAAAAACCGGCCCACAGCCCCGGGACGCAGGCCTACCTGGATCGGATGAGCCAGAACTACTTTGTCTGCGACGGATGCGGATATATCGGAAAAGGCGACACCCCCGTGAAGTGCCCGGTGTGCAGCGCCGAAGGGGATCGCTTCAAGCAAGTCGACAAGACCATCTTCGAAGCGGCCGCCAAGGCCGAAGGTGGGCTTGAAACCGATGTGGCCTATGACGATATCCCGATGCAGTGGACTAAGGATGCGAAGGAAGCGATTCGCGCCGTACCGGCCGGGTTCCAACGCCGTCGCGCCAAAGCGAAGATCGAGAAGAGCGCCCGCAAGCTCGGGATGACTACGATTACGCTGGAATATGCAGGTCCGATGATTCAAGAGGCGGCAGCCGAAGACTATACGCCCATCTTTGCAAACAAGGGTACGGGAACCACTCCTCAACAGTCCCCTGAGGCAGCCGAAACCAACGGAGCCGACGCTCATGCCAAGAACGGCCATGGCGAAGAACCGGCTCCGGCTCCTCAGGAAACCGTGTCGCCCTATACCTGGACGTCGGATGCTCAGGGGCGTTTGGATCGCGCACCGGAAGGGTTCATGCGGGAGTGCACCAAGGCTTTGATCGAGAAACATGCCGATAAGATCGGCACGACGGTCATCACCCTGGAAGTAGCAACTGAAGGAATCGAACAGGCGAAGGGCTACATGGCCGATGCCATGAAGACCGGCAATCTGAAAGACATGATTGCCAACCTGACCGGCTCCTCCAGCAAAACCGGGGCGAACCGGTGATGGGAAAATCACTGCCGGTACTCAATTTCCCGTTCCTCGGAGACAAGCTGGAGTCTCTCCAGCAGCAAATCTCGAAGTTCATCTCCCCGACCTCTCCTTCGGCTGCGCCGAACGACGGTCGCACGGTTGATGACTTCAAGCCGTATCTGGTCGCGCTAAACCTCACCAAGCGCTGTAACCTCAAGTGTGATCACTGTTATCTCGATGCGACGACCAAAGCCGGCGGCGGGTCGGATGAGCTCAGTACGGAGGAATGCTTCCGTCTCATCGACCAAATTGCCGAGGTGAACAAGGGGTGCCTGCTGGTGATCACCGGCGGAGAACCGCTGGTGCGTCCCGACATCCTGGACA
>CABVRO010000168.1 GCA_902500715.1 uncultured Nitrospira sp.
CGACGCCGACTGCGGCACAGAGGGTCCAACCGATGCGCGCGTTTCGTCTGGCCGGATTATGGAAGTGCCGTGCGAGAGCCGGTGCCGCCCCATGAATGTCCTTCAGCAACGCGGCTGTGGAAATGACGATGGCTTCGGCCGGTTCAGGCCCGAATTCCAGGCGAACCGGCTCGCCGCAGTAAGTGCCTTGCGTCTGGCGGATCTCGTCATAGGGCCATTGTTTGGCACTGCCGTCGGGCATCGCAATGTGCAGGGTCGCGGGGGTGACTGTAAGGGTAACACGATGGCGCGTGGCCGTGCGACCGTCGAGATAGTGGGCGCTCCGGCTGGTGGGCATGCGGGCTAGTCCATATCGAAGCCGGTGTCGAGCAGGTTCGACAGGCCTTCGCCGGTGACGGATGTTTCGGTGGTGTCTTGCAGGACGCGATCGAGATCCGTCACACCCTGCAACGAAAGCGTGCCGGTGAAGAAGCGGGCGTTCCGGACGGTCACCCATGGCCAGGCCCACCCCAATGTGAGCAGCAAGAGGGCAAGGTTGCCGAGGTAGAGGCCGAATAGTTTTTGCCAGGTGATGCTGGATGAAAATCGTGCCTCGCCGAACGTGGTGTGATCCCAGTAGTACTTCTGTTTTTGCCCGAGTAGCCACACCCACACCGGACCGAGCACGAAGGGAACCAGGAGCAGCGTGAGCCCGGCGTTCGTCAACTGGAGGGCCAGGGTGAGGCCGCACAAGCACAGTATCGCGTAGGTGGTGAAGAGGGTAACGGCAAAGGGCACCATCAGGCCCGATCCGTGTCCGGTAAATTGGAACCGCTGATTGCCGAAATAGGTGTGGGAGTGGAGAAATGCCTGTCGCTCCGTCTGGAAATAGGGATAGTAGGTGCCCAGGGTCAGGAGGGTGAAGAGCCATCCTTTGAAATAGAGCTTCAGGAAGTCCGCCGTTCGTCCTCGAAACGAGAATCGGATGCCTCGCCAGGAGGTGCGCGTGCAGCGATACCGCCGCGCATTGACGATGGCGACCGGGACATAGAGGAACAGTACCAGCGCAGCCATCGCTTGTAATAGGAAATCGACCGATTGCGGGAGGGCCAGAAAGCTATGCGCGGCGCCTAACGAAAAATAGGGAATGCCGAAGACCACCATCGCTTTCAGGAACCCCTGGTAAAGTTCTTTTCCGGTGCCGTGATAGGCAAACCGGTCTCCCGCGAATGCGGTTTGACTGAACAGGTACCGGCGGATCTTCGCCTTGGCCCAAAAGTGGTAGGCGCCAAGGGTGACGATGGTCAGGCAGACGTTGACGATCTGCATGCCCAGCAAGGTGCCGCCGGCTCCGTGAAAGGACCCGCGTCGTATCGAGGGGGTGGATTCAGGGGCGTCGGTTGCCGGAGGCTGGGGGAGCATCGGCGAAGGGACCTGTCCTTCACGCTGCCGTTGAGTTACAGCAGGTGCGGCGACCACCACGGCGAATCGTGCCCCGCAAGTCGGGCAGAGGCTTCGGGATCTGCCCGTCAATCGACGTGCGTCGCGAATCCGATAGCGACCGAGGCAGCGGTTGCAGGTTACGCTTGGGGAGTGGTCAGCGGTCTGACTCTGTGCGTCGGTGGTGCTCATGGTTCAGCAGGCCGCCCGATGCCCGAAGGTGCAGGCCTGTTGCAATTCCTGCAAGAAACCTTTGCTGTCCCCCTTCGACCGTTTGACGATCGCTCGTTCAAAATGGGCGCGGCCGTCCTGTGGCCGTTGTGCCAGGTATCGGTCCCACACGGCTGAGGCCTGGTCCCACTGTCGGCGCGCGACGTGTACCGAGGCCGCGGCGCTACAGGCCTCGATGAAGGTTGAATTGAGGCGGATCGCGGCTTGAAAGGCGATGAGTGCTTCATCGGGGGAATCCTTTTCGAGCAGCGCGGTGCCGCGGTCGAAATAGGCTTCCGGGTCATCCGGGTCCAGGTTCAGGGCTTCGGCGTATGCGAAAAGCGCCTTATCGACCTGTCCCTTCTTCTGGAAGGCTACGCCTTGGGCACGATGGGCCTTGGCCTGGGTGAATTCTCGGCCTCCGTGCGCGCGCAGCAGCTCGATCAATTCCCGATCCTCGTCCTGCTGCGCGATCTCAAGGGCGGTCTCTCCATGGCTCTTGTGGTTTGCGGCGATGCCCTGCTCCAGCAGGATTTGAGCGGCAGCCAGATGCCCTTTCCGTACGGCTCGGTGTAGCGCCGAATCGCCACAGGTGCACAGCGCATTGAGATCGGCGCTGTTGGACAGGAGCACGGCAATGGTGTCGGCATGTCCGTGCTCAGCCGCCGTGAGTAGCGCGGTCATGTTTTGTTTCATCTTCGCGTTGGGATTGGCTCCATATTGCAGCAGCACCGTGACCACCGGTGTCTGACCGCGCTTTGCTGCTTCGAACAAGGCCGTTCGTCCATTGTTATTGTGTCGGTCGACCGGGCTCCCGTCCTCCAGCAGCGACGTCACCTCAGAGACATCTCCTCGTGCCGCTGCGAGGTGAAGCGCTGTCCAACCGTTGGCTTTCAAGATAATCGGGGAGAGCGTCAATTCATCGATGTCATAGGGATCATGCGTCGATTTGATCTGATTGAACATCCAGGACGCCATGCCGGCCAGCAGGGCATAATTCAAGACGCAGGCCAACACCGCCACAGCGAGGCCCACGAGTCGCCGCGATATGTCCCTGGCATCAGGCCCGCCGGCTGACGATGGGGCGACCATGTCTTCATCGGCTGGTTGCCCGTCCGGGTTGAGAATCAGCAGATTTTCGTTGCAGGAGTGACAGGCACATTGATGCAGGGGGACGCCGGCGACAGGCGAGCAAGAGGTGACGGTTTTGCAGAAGGGGCAGACGAACGCCTGCGTCGAGTCCGACGGTGAAGGGAGGGCGGACGCAGATATCGCTGTGCCTGGGTGAACGGTTGCCATGGTGCCTAACGACCCTTCGCCCGGGCGTATTGTGGACAGTCCCGCGAGTGGAGCGATCGGTGATTATTGAAAAGGATAGCGCAAAACGGTAGGAGCGCAACCGGCTGGCCGGTTCAGCGGTTACTCATCCAACAGGAGACGTCTGAGCTGGGAATTGAGGCGTTATGCTGGCGGGAATCGTGTAATGGTGACGGGGACATAGCTCAGCTGCGGGCCGTCCTCCCGACGGTGGCTGACGGTGTGCCGGAGCCAGGCGCTGTCGTTTCGAGTGGGAAAATCGGCTCGGTAGTGGGCCCCGCGGCTTTCCTCCCGTCCGAGGGCGCTCAAGACGATGGTGTCCGCGATGTCCAGTAGGCACTGGAGCTCCAACGCCTGGATCAGGTCGGTGTTGAAGATCCGTCCCTTGTCCTGGACGCACATCCGTTGTTCACGGACCTTGAGGGCTTGAATGGCCCTCCGTGCCTCTTGCATGGACTGCTTGGTGCGGAAGATGCCCAGATTGAGGCTCATGGTCTTGCCGAGGTCATCCCGTATCTGCCAGGCCCGCTCGGGGCCGGGATTAATCAGCAGGGTCTTCAATCGCTGTTCTTCACCTTTGAGGACTTCTTCGGGAACTGGCTGCAGGTCACAGTCGCGGATCGCCTCCGCGGCTCTCGTGCCGGCCCGGCGCCCGAAGACAATGGTTTCGAGGAGGGAATTCCCTCCCAGGCGATTGGCTCCGTGCACACTCACGCACGCGCATTCGCCTGCGGCGAAGAGTCCCGGCAGGTCGGTCTCTCCCCAAGCGTTGGTTTTCACGCCGCCCATTTGGTAATGGGCGCCGGGTCGAATGGGAATGGGTGTTTCGATCGGATCGAGTCCGGCGAATTCCAGGGCCAGCTCTCGAATCTGCGGGAGCCGCTCCAGAATACGGGCGCGGCCGAGGTGTCGAAGGTCGAGTAAGACGCAGCCGTCGACGCCTCGTCCTTCTTGAATTTCCTGGCCGATGGCCAGCGACACCGTGGAGCGGGTCGCCAGCTCCATCTGCTCCGGCGCATATCGTTTCATGAACCGCTCGCCGAGCGTGTTCAGCAAATAGCCGCCTTCGCCGCGCGCGCCCTCGGTGATCAGAATGCCGGTGTCTTTCAACGTGGTGGGATGGAACTGGACGAACTCCATGTCTTCCAGCGGGAGGCCCGCGCGATAGGCCAGGGCCATGCCGTCTCCGGTGTTAATGACGGCATTCGTGCTGGTCGAAAAGACGCGGCCGCTCCCGCCGGTGGCAAGAATGACGGCCTTTGCACGCAAGACCTGCAATCCTCCATGGATCAGATCCCAGGCCACCACTCCGCAACAGCGGCCCTGTTCGACCAGCAACGCTGTGACGTACCATTCTTCATACACCCGGCATCGTCGTTTCATCAGCTGTTCATACATGGCGTGCAACAGCGCGTGCCCGGTGCGGTCGGCGGCATAGCAGGTTCGTGGAAATCCGGCTCCCCCGAACGGCCGTTGGGCGATTCGCCCTTCCGGGGTGCGGCTGAAGATCACCCCCATGCGTTCAAGCTCTAAAATGTCTTGCGGAGCTTCCCGGCACATGGCCTCGATCGCATCCTGATCGCCCAGGTAGAGTCCCCCCTTGGCCGTATCATAGGCATGGGCTTCCCAGGAGTCCTGCTCTCCGATGGCCGCGTTAATCCCGCCTTGAGCCGCCACGGAGTGGCTGCGGACCGGATGAACCTTGGAGAGGAGTGCCACATTCAGGTCGGGCGGGGCGGCAATAGCCGCCCGCATTCCGGCAAGTCCCGCTCCGACGATCAAGATGTCATGTGTGATCATGGGTCTTCGTAACCTGGCCACCGTTTAGCCGTGCGATCGACGTCCCTGGAGGGACATCCGATGTCACTATTACGCTATGGAATTT
>CABVRO010000169.1 GCA_902500715.1 uncultured Nitrospira sp.
CCCAGCGCCACCATCGCCATACGATCGAGGCCAAGCCCCCAGGCAATGACCGGCACAGAGACACCGAGCGGAGTGGTCACTTCGGGCCGGAACAAGCCGGCGCCGCCCAATTCCATCCACCCCAACTTCGGATGGCGCACATGCATCTCGACGGACGGTTCGGTGAAGGGGAAATAGGCCGGAAGAAATTTCACTTCCTTGGCCTGCGCCACTTCCCGCGCAAACAGATTGAGCAAGCCCAGCAGGGTCCTGAAATTGATATCCGCCCCCAGCACGATGCCTTCCACCTGAAAGAAGTCGGTGGCATGGGTTGCATCCACCTGGTCGTAACGAAAACAGCGGGCAATCGAGAAATATTTCCCCGGCACGGAGGCGCCGGCCGCCAGCGTCCTGGCCGAGACGGCAGTGCCTTGGCTCCGCAACACCAACCGCTTCGCGCGCTCGGCATCGAAGGTATAGCCCCAGCCCGTCGATCCGGCCCCCCTCCCCTTTTCATGTACCTGCGTCACCTGCGTCAGGTACGGCTCGGCGATTGTGCGGGCATGGGTCGGATTTTTCACGAAATAGACATCATGAATGTCACGGGCCGGATGAAACTGCGGCATGAACAGCGCGTCCATATTCCAGAACTCGGTCTCAACGAGCGTCCCGCGCATTTCCTGGAAACCCATACTGACCAGCTTGAGTTTGACGAGATCCAGAAACTCGCGATAGGGATGGCGTTTCCCGGCCGCGATTCTCGGGGCCCGCAAACTGATCGTATATTTCCGAAACCGCTTCGTCCGCCAGGCACCTTCCTTCAGCAACTCCGGCGTCAGCTGCGAGACTTCCTCCGCCACACCATCGCGCGACAGCTGCTCCGCTACCTCCTGCCCGGCAGGGGTCAATACAAATGACCGGGTGACCCGCTCATCGATCCGGAACGGCTCCCTCGCATTCCCACGCTTCACTGAATGTTGCTGAAGCACGCTCCGAATCGGCTCGGGAAACGACGTCAACTCCCGCTGGCCGCTCTTCAATTCCTGCAGCAACGAGCGCATGGCCTCGACCGTCGCACTATTTCGGCCCGTGCTCTCAATACAGCCGCCTTGGACAATGAGGATCGCGCCTTCTTTTTTGAGGGTGCCGACGGCCTTGCTCACATCGGAGGGCTCAAGTGCTTCCTTGGTCTGAATGTCCTGAATCGTGAGACGCCTCCCGGTCTGGCCGGCATCCCGCGCCGCAGAGAGCACTCGTTCGATCGGGGCGTACTTCTCGAAAAACAATTCGCCGATCGGGGTGAGAGATGCGATATGCGCAACGGTTTCCGAATGGACGGCGATCAGCGATTTGGCCAGCAGCCATTCGACGGCCATGCTCAACTGCGACGGCTCCAGGCCGGTGGATTCCGCAAGGTGATCGAGCGTAGGAGGCGCGTCCGGCTGCCGGGTCAACGCCAGCAGGACTTTGCTTTCGAGGGGATGAAGATTATCCATGAACAAGGGTGTGGTCCGACGCCTCTTCTATCGCTGAGTGG
The DNA here is from genome assembly GCA_902500715.1 of uncultured Nitrospira sp. GTDB lineage: Bacteria > Nitrospirota > Nitrospiria > Nitrospirales > Nitrospiraceae > Nitrospira_A. Next base: position 1,517 of record CABVRO010000169.1, read on the forward strand.
TTGCAACCCTCTCGGGGCGAGCGGCAGGTTCATGTCCGGCTCTGAGCGCCGTAATGGCAGCGGCATAATCATCCGTGGAAAATACGGCCGACCCTGCAACCAGTACCTCAGCGCCGGCGGCGAGAATCTCTTGGACGTTGTCCGACTTCACACCTCCGTCTACCTCCAGCAGCGCCCGGCTCCCGGTGCGATCGATCAAGGCCCGAACCTCGGCGATCTTATGTAACGACGAGGCAATAAACTTCTGCCCGCCGAATCCGGGATTCACGGACATGATGAGGATGAGATCGGCCTCTCGGACGATTTCCGAAAGGGTACCGGCCGGCGTGGCAGGGTTCAACGTCACACCCGCCTTCACGCCCCGCTCTTTGATCGACTGCACCGTCCGATGCAGGTGCGGGCAGGTTTCCACATGCACGGTCAGATAGTCGGCGCCCGCTTCGGCAAACTCCCCGATGAACGCATCCGGATTCGTCATCATCAGATGCACATCCAACGGCAGGGTGGTGACTTTTCTCAAGGCTTCGACGATCGGCGGTCCGACCGTCAGGTTCGGCACGAAGTGCCCGTCCATGACATCGATGTGCAACCAGTCGGCTCCGGCGTCCTCCACCCGCGCCACCTCTTCGGCCAGGCGCGCGAAATCCGCCGACAAGATGGAGGGGGCAATACGCACCGTCCGACCGGCCATTACTCGCTCCTTCGCACGCGGGCGGCGAAAAACAGATCCATGCTGTTTCTATTGGCCATCGTAGACAGATCCCCTCGAGGGGTCACGAACGGCAGACCGGCTGGGGGCAACCAAGGCGCGACCGACTCACGTTGAAACTCGCGATGAGACTGACAAAACTCGTCGATGATCGATTCGGTTTCTTCCGGCTCGATCGAGCAAGCACTATAGACCAACACCCCACCAGGCCGCAAGAGACGACTCGTCTCCGCAAGCAATTCCACCTGCATCTGCCGATGCTGCGCGATGGACTCCGGTGTCTTATACCACTTCCCTTCCGGATGACGCCGCAATACACCGAGGCCGCTGCACGGAGCATCCAGCAGAATGCGGTCGAACGGTCGGGACAACATCGGATGGGACACGATCCCTGGACCAATCAGCGCGCGCAAATCCCCGGCCAGGGGGGCCAGGATCTGCACTCCGAGACGACGACAATTAGCTATCACGAGATCGAGTCGCGCCGAGGCCCGATCCACCGCCACGATCTCGCCCCGATTCTCCATGAGCGCCGCCATGTGGGTGGCCTTTCCTCCCGGCGCCGCACAGGCATCGAGGACCCGTTGACCCGGCTGCACATCCAACAACAACGGAATCAACTGCCCGGCCTCATCTTCCACATAAAACCGTCCCTCAGCGTATCCAGGCAGATCGATGACCGAGCAGGAGCGAGACAGTTGAATTCCCACTTCGCTGATTGACGTCGGACCGGCCTCGACCTGCGCCGCAGCCAAGTCGGCCAGCAATGCCGCGCGGGATGTTCGAAGCGTATTCACACGTAGCGTCAGTGGAGGCACCTCCACCGAGGCACGACACAAGACCTCAGCGTGCTCGGCACCCAAGCAATGAGACCAACGCTCCACGAGCCAGGCCGGACAGGAATACCGCACAGCCAAGGCCGCAACGGGATCGCTTCCCACATCGGGCCAGGCCGGTTCGGAGGATCGAAGCAAGGCCCTCAGCACCGCATTCACAAAACCGCTCCAATCCCGACCCAGACGACGGCTCTGCTGCTTCGTCATCTGCACAGACTCGTTCACAGCAGCGGAATCCGGAACCCGGTCCAAGTACAGGAGTTGATAGGCGCCGAGACGCAGAATAGTCTGAACCAGGGTGGGGAGTTTCGTAATACGCCGATCCGACAACAACCCCAATCGCCAATCGAGCGTGGCCCGATACCGCAACACCCCGCGCACGAGCTCGACCATGAAGGCCCGATCGCGCAGATCGAGCGACTCACGTGAAGACACCTGATCGAACAGGTCGTCGCCCAACATGCCCGCCTTGTCGATCGCCAGCAACGTCTTCATGGCGGCGCGGCGCCCGGCAGAGACAACCCCGCTCGATTGTGACCGGTGCAGATCAGATGCCATGTTCGGAAAGGATGGTCATGGCGAGAAGATAGTCGATAGGACGCGATGGCGGGCGCGCGATTAGCCCAGTGATGAAGGCATAGCTTGCAGCTTGAGGCCCTCGGCAAGTCGATGGCCGGCCAGATACTGCGCCATGGTCATCCGTCGGCTATTGGATGGTTGAATCTCGATGAGTTGGATCGTTCCCCCGCCGGTCGCGACCTCAACTCGGTCCTTGCTCACCCTCGTCACCGTCCCGGGAGCCGCGCCGGAAGCCTCCGGCCCCACCGCCACGCGCCAGAGAACCCACCGTTCCCCGTTCACATAGGTAAACGCGCCGGGCCAGGGAGACAGGCCGCGCACACGATTCGCAATCTCCGTGGCCGTCAACGTCCAGTCGATCAACCCATCTTCCTTCTTGAGCAATGGCGCCATGGTCGCCTGCGCATCATCCTGTCGTTCCGGAGCGAGCGTCCCCGCCTTGAGGCGGCGCAAAGTCTCAACCAACAACCGTCCGCCCACGTCGGCGAGACGAGGAGCCAGCGTCCCCGCCGTGTCGTCAGGACGAATCTCCACCGTTTCACGCAACAGCATATCGCCGGTGTCCATCCCTTCTGCCATGAACATGGTCGTAATACCGGTTTCCCGTTCACCTCTGATAATGGCCCATTGAACGGGGCCCGCCCCGCGATACTTCGGCAGCAACGACCCATGCACATTGATACAACCACGAGGCGGCAACGTCAGAATCGCCGGAGGCAAAATGCGTCCAAAGGCCGTCACAGCGATCACGTCAGGAGCCCACTGGCGCAAGGCATCCAAAAAGCCAGGGTCTTTCATCTTGAGGGGCTGCAATACGGGGATACCTTCGCGCTGGCAGACAACTTTCACGGGCGAGAAAACCACTTCCTGACCGCGCCCCTTCGGCCGATCCGGCTGGGTGACCACCCCCACCACTTCATCGTCCGATTTCAGCAACGCTTCCAAGGAAGGTACGGCAAAGTCAGGAGTCCCCATAAATACGATGCGCATGCTCACGCTTTATCATTGTCCCCACTCGAATGCAATTCTCGCCGCGGCTTCCTTGACTCTCGTTTCACCTGGCTGCTAGTATCCGACCGCGGGGTGGAGCAGCCTGGTAGCTCGTTGGGCTCATAACCCAAAGGTCGTCGGT
>CABVRO010000170.1 GCA_902500715.1 uncultured Nitrospira sp.
GGCGCGCATCGCCCCCTTCGGCGCCGCCGGCCAGGCCCCGGCACGGAAACGGCGAAGATCTCACAACCTGGAACTGATCGCCTAGAGTGGGAAGAGACCTAGTCTCAACAGTGTTTCATGCATCAAGATGACGCACTCAGATTTCTCACGAGCTGAGATCATGTGCGAGCACAGTTTGCCGTCCAACTGAGGAATCCAATGTGATACACCAAGCGTATCGAATTTTAGTCATGTGATCGGAGAGCACAGCTTCCCGAGCCCGTAAAGAAGCCAAATCTCACACCCATCATGGCCAACGCCATTGGCACAATGATTGCTGGAGAAACGGGCAACCTGAGGCAGGTCATGAGTCTCGGTAGATGGAGACCTCCGCAGGACGGGCAATGATCCCAAGACTCAGGGGAATATCCGTGATAGACACCGCACATCTCGAAGCCATCATGCGAAACTCTCAAGCGTTCCGGCGGGACACAGCGATACTGAGCACGAAATATCTCACATCATCCCTCCGCAGGAACCTCAGCGCTTGCCCGGCATATCCTTCACGGTGGCATAGCCGAAGAGAAGGTGGGTCGATGCGCATGCTCATATGTTCAGTATGTCTGGGACCGCAGTCTCTACGTCGAGCACGCGCCCGATGACTTTGTTCATGCCGTCTGCAGCAGGCAAGGGAATACGCCCATGTCGAATCTAGACAAACTCGCGCCAGCATTGCGACACGCGTGGGACGTCTGGCGAACGCAGTCTTCGGACTCACCGGAAGAACCCCAGGACCGTCAGGCAACTGTGAGCGTCGAGTATGCGGGCGATGTTGCCGAACTAAGCAGCGCCGGGTTGAGCACAGGCTACAGTTCGGACGGCGAGGTCACCGGTCAGATAGCATTTCGCAATTTGGAACGGCTGGTGGCGATTCCAGGCGTAATCCGTGTGACCATGCAGCCTCACTCTCGGCCCCTGCTCGATGAAACGATCGCCGAGATGCGCGTCCCATGGAAGGTCCCGCCCGGCTTTTCCGGCAAGGGAGCCGGGGTGATTGTTGCGGTGATCGACACCGGCATCGACATTTTCCACGAATCGTTCCGGACTGCCTCCGGCACACGGATCCTCGAGCTGTGGGATCAATCAGCATCGACCGGGGGCAGCCCGCCGCCAGCCGGCTTCGCCCAGATCGGCCGCGTATACAACACAACCCAAATCAATGCCGGAATAAGTGCCGGCCCCCCCTTCACAAGCATCGACAGCGACGGCCACGGCACCCATGTCGCCGGAATCGCGGCTGGTAACGGTCGCCAGGACGATCGGTGTTCGTTCCCCGGTCACTACGTCGGCGTCGCTCCGCTTGCCGATCTCGTCATCGTGAAAGCCATCGCGTTGCCTGCAGGCAGCTCCAGCAATACCCGCGATGCGCTGCGCTGGTGCGCGCAGGCGGGAGCGCGTCACGGTGGTAAGCCGGTAGTGATCAACTGCAGCTGGGGCCAGGATCTCGGGGCTCATGACGGCAACGACTACAACGACATCTCGGTCGACCGCATACTGCGACCCACCGGCAATCCGGTCCCCCAAGGATTAGCGGTGGTCGTTGCCGCCGGCAACGAAGGGGATGGCGACACCCATGAAGCCGGTAGGCTCCGGCCAGGCGAAAGGACCACGGTATCGTTTTACATGCCCGACAATTCCACTGCTCCTGATCCGATCAGCCTCTGGTATGACGGGAATGCCTCGATCACCGTACAGCTCACCGCCCCGGTCAACCCTGCATTGCCCGGCACCAATACTACCGGCCCCGTTGTACCAGGTGGGCCGGGTTCTCCATTCACCATAGGCAGAATGCAGATCGACGTCACCTCCCCGGTCACTGGGGACCCTGCTCATGGGAACAGAAAAAACATCGACATCACCATCTCCGCGACTCCGTCGCAGTGGCGGGCGACGAGGGCCTACGCCTTGCAGACTGCCGTCGTGCCACGACGCATTCCTACCGGTTACCGGTACGAATGCGTGACTGCAGGTACATCCGCGGCTACAGAACCTACGTGGCCGAACAAGCTGGGGAACACCGTCAACGATGGCACTGTTGCATGGAAGTGCGTGAGTTTGCTCAACATCAGGACTGGCGTGTGGCAACTGATGTTGACGAATACTTCCCCCTTCCCGGCGAACTGGGATATCTGGCTGCAATCCAATCATGACGAAGGCTATCCGCGCTTCCGTTTGCCCTCGGAGCGGGGCGAGGCGCCGCCGCGGCGCCGCAACAACACCATTGATTCTCCGGGTATGTCGCGCAACGCGATCACGGTCGCCAACTATCGAGGAGGTAAGATCGAGTCTAGCTCATCACGCGGTCCCACTTCGTGGCCGCCCGGCACACCGTCGGGCGAGGTCAAGCCGACCATTGCTGCTGTGGGCGCGGCCGTATCCGCAGCACGCAGCCGGAACGATAAGGACGAGCCATCATCCTGTTGTGACCAACAAGTAGTAGACAAGCTCGGTACCAGCATGTCGGCTCCACACGTGGCCGGCCTCGTTGCACTCATGTTTGAGAAAAACCCGAGCCTCACGTTCGAGCAGGTGCGCAGTTACCTGCAACACTCGGCCCGCATCGATGGCATCCCAACAACGGAAGCCCCGGTAATTATCGACCCAGTGCCAGGAATTCGCTGGAACAACATCTGGGGCGCGGGCAAGGTAAATGCCCAGGGCGCCTTGGCGGAGGTGCCGACCGCTCCCAACCGGGGCGGTGGAAGCAGGGGAGGTGCTCCGACAATCTCGACGGATGAGAGCGAGTGGGGCTATACCCCGCATACGATCTTCTCCCGTCTAGGAGAATGGCAGAGCCGTCTCGGCCCCCGCCCCGGTCTCATGCTGGTCGCAGCCCTCATCAGTCGTCATGTCGACGAGGTCCTACGCCTCATCAACCACAATGCGCGCGTCGGGGCCGTCTGGCGCAGACAGGGTGGCCCACTGCTGGTTTGCCATCTATTGTGTAGCTGGCAAACCCCGGTCACGCTGCTCCCGGCGGTAGTCGAAGGAGCCGATGTAGCCGTGTTGATCGACCGTTTTCTGCCGATGCTCCGGCGTTTCGGTAGCGAGCTTCTGAAGGCCGATATCGAGCACTACCGCGAATTCGTCCAATGCTGGCCTCGCACGGACCTTGGCGGGCTGGATGCCGCAGCGTTAGGGCTCGGAGGAAGGTCATGAGTAACGTTTCCGCATTGGACACCTTGTTGAGCATTGTCGGGGAAGCCTTGTCGCCTCTTGCCACCCATCTTCAAGGTGATCAGGCCGACACGACCATGGAACAACTCGGACTGCAAGTCCCTTTGAGTGCCGATGGCGTCACCACGGAGCTACAGACCGCTGCGGCCACATGTGCTCAGCTGCCGGCCGTCGTAGCGGCCGTAATCGACGCTAGTACGGGAGGGAACGATCACGCGCTGGTCGCGGCGATCAGAAATCTGAGCAACTTGATTGTTCATGCCGGCGCCGCATTTACGCAACTTGGCAACGCACTCGACACAATGATCCAGAGCGAGGACAACCTCAGCCCGGCACAGAAGGCACGCCTCCGCGGTGTAGCCAAGAAACTCCCTGCCCGCCTGTTGCATCTCGCGCTGATCAGTTACATCGAGGAGCGGCAGCCTGCTGTCAAAGGCGCCCTAGAACTCACAGGATTGTTCGATGACACGCTCATAGAAACGGACTCCGCGGACCCGAGTCTGCCCACACATCACCGCAAAGAGGTGCGTTTCGATCGCGTTATTCCCTTGTTGTCGAATCCGGCCCAACACCTGAAGACCTTGTACGGATTCGGCAATCCAGACTTCAATGGCCTGGAATTGTTCCGCAGGATCAAGCAAATGGTCGATCGGCCGTATGCTGAGGCAGTGATCATCGAAGCTCCTGGGCTACCGGCGATACTGGAGGCGTGGCGATTTCGACTGGAGGTGGTGCCCGGCACGACACCGGCATTGCAGATGCGTCTTCGAATGCCGGCGCAGAAAGATCTCGACATCAGTGAGCATCTCGCGGGCCCTTGGTTCGGTACTGTGACTTCGTCGGCGCGTTTCGAAAGCGGTCTTGAGTTGCGGCTGCATCCAACGCAGGGACTGCGGGTCGAACCGCCTGCGTCCGCTGTGTCGATTGACATGGCACTGGGCGTCAAAGCAGAAAGTCAGAACGATGCGCCGATGGTCTTATTAGGCCAGATCGGAGGCAGCCGGGTAGAACTCCGCCAGTTCGCGTTACGCCTACCATTCAAACTTTTCGCAGCGAGCGGGGCGCAGTCCCCTTCTTCTGACGTGGGTGCGGCATTCGAGCTGCTGGGGGGTAAGGTCGTCATTGATGACGCCAAGGCCGATGGCTTCCTTGCACAGATCTTACCGAAAGGCGGCTTAACAGTACCTTTTGACTTGGCGGGAGGATGGTCAGTTGGTCAAGGGCTCTACTTTAAAGCTGGGGCTGGTTTAGAAGCGACGCTACCGGTCAACGTCAACCTCTCCGGTGCTCTGAAGATTCATTCACTCTACCTCGCTTTGGAGGCAAAGAAGGATAGCGAAGGGACAAACGCGGCGATCCGTACCGTGGCGGCCGCGACCGTGCACGCCACACTCGGACCAGTGTCTGCCGTAGTGGAACGCTTTGGACTGCAGGCCTCGCTCAGCTTTCCCGAATCAGGCGGCAACCTCGGAGTGGCGGATTTGGCGCTCGGCTTCAAGCCGCCCACCGGCCTGGGCCTGGCGATTGCGACGGCAGGGGTGACCGG
>CABVRO010000171.1 GCA_902500715.1 uncultured Nitrospira sp.
CATCCTGTGGCTTTGTATGAAGACGTGTTGCGGGTCGGGCGGTATGAGCCTGCCGTCGGGCCGCTCGAACGGGGCTGGTTCGAAAACCGCTCCTACGTGGTGGTCGATACAGATGCCGAGGTTGAGGCCAAGTGGCCGGTGATCGTGAGCGGTCACCCGGATTTTCTCAAAGTGTATCTGGTGCATTCCGAAGACGATGGAGGAACGGCAGACCCGCGGTCTGGTCATCACAGGCTGGGGCTCCATCCCGCGCTGGTGCGGGGCATTGTGGCGCGGGCGCACTCGGCCGGGTTGTCTGTGACCGCCCATGTCGAAACAGCGGCGGATTTCCGGCATGCGGTTCGCGCCGGAGTCAATGAACTGGCCCATGTGCCGGGCTGGCTGCTGCAGAGGCCGGAGGATGCGGAACGTGTTCGATTGACGGAAGACGACGCACGCCTGGCTGCGGCACAGCACGTACGAGTTGTCACCACAAGCGTGGCGGGGCAGGCCATGCCGTCTCTCGGCGGCCATCATCCGCATGGTCCGCATGCAGGGCATGGCTCCGAGCCGGAGACGAAGCACGGCTCGTCGGTTGCGGAACCGGCCTCTCATGCACTGAGGGACAATCTTGAATTGCTGCAGCGTGCCGGGGCGACCCTGGTGATCGGCAGCGACCATGCAGAGACGTCGCTTGCCGAGGTGCTGCATCTGCGCACGTTGCATCTGTTCGACAATCGCACCTTGCTCAAGATGTGGTGCGAGGCGACACCAGCAGCCATCTTTCCCGGTCGGCGCATTGCCAAGTTCGCCGAGGGATACGAAGCCAGTTTTCTCGCCCTGGCAGGCAATCCCATTGAGGATTTTGAGCAGGTGCGGGCCATTCGCCGCAGGTTCAAACAGGGGGTGCCGCTGGATACGGCTCCCATGCAGGACGCTGCTTGGTCGGCAGCGGACCGGAAGGGTCGGTAATACGCAACGTGTCCAACCACCGTTGCGGCAACATTCATGAATCGGTCGGGGCAGGAAAATGGAGTGCACGATGGAGCGGAGTGGTTGGCATCGATGTGTGGTGGGCGGTCTGGCAGCCCTGTTCTTGACGGGAGCGCCGCCCGGCGCATTGTGGGCGGCTGAGGAGGCGCAGGAGCAGGAGGCCCCGGTGATCGCGGTCGAACCGGTGGAAGTGAGTGGCAAACGCATCGAGAACGTCGAGGACGTGAAACGGGAATTTGCGCGACGTCCCGGCAGCAACATCCTCATCCAGGAGAAGGAGATTACCGAATCACGCGCGTTGAATCTGCAGGACGTGCTGCAGTTCGCGCCAGGTGTCCGGTTTCAATCGCGTTTCGGCGCCGATGAGGGGCAGTTTCAGATTCGCGGGACATCCTTGCGCAATAATTTCCACCATCGGGGCATCAATATTCTCATCAACGGGATTTTCTTCGGCGACGCCGACGGATTTTCCGATTTTGAATCGATCGACCTGCTGGCCTATGAGCGTATCGAAGTGTACAAGGGGGCGAACGCGTTGCGGTACGGCGCGAACAGCATCGGCGGTGCGATCAACTTCGTGCCGCGTACCGGGTACAACGCGTCAACGTTGCAGATGCGCATGTTGGCCGGCAGCTTCGGCATGGTGAGCGGGCAGGTGTCCAGCGGCAAAGTGTTGCAGCCCTTCAAGGTGGGCAACATGAGCGCCACGATGGACTACTACATCAGCGTGTCCGGCAATCGCCAGGATGGGTTTCAGGACAACAGTCAGCAGGCCCGCGAACGCATCAATGCCAACATCGGGTTGCAGCTCGGCAACCACCAGGATATCCGCGCCTACTTTCTGCAGGCCAATGTGGCCGAGCGGCTTCCCGGCTCACTCACGACTCAGCAGTTGTTTTTCAACCGGCAGCAAGCGGGTGGACAGAGCCCGGCGGGCACCCCGCCGTTCTTCGCCTGTAACCTGAACAATCAGACGTGTAACTACGGGCGTTATTACAACCTGCAGCGGATCGGCATCGCGTACCATAACGAGTTCGCGGCCAATCAATACTTCGAAATCGTCCCCTACTTCTCGAATCAATTCGTCGACCATCCGATCTTCCAGACCATCCGTCAGGAAAACAACAACGTCGGCGGAGAATTCCGGTACGTGAACTCCAATCCACTGTTTGGAAGGAATAACTCCTTCGTTGCCGGGTTCCAGCCGCGCTACGGGAATCAGCGCCAGCAGCGGTTCGTCAATATCAACGGCAACATCGGGGCGATGACGCAGAACTACACAGCCAAGACGACGTACTTCGGCATGTACGCGGAAGACGCCTTCGATGCCACGAAGGACTTCACGATCGTGATCGGCGGGCGGTGGGATTACACGGGACGCCAGGCGACGGTCGACAACTTCGGGCCGGCCGGCAACCCCTTCAACCCCAATACGCCGTCTACGCCGACCGGCACGAATCGACCCCTCCAACATTTCGATGCGATCAGCCCGAAGGTCGGGTTCGTGTACCGTACGACGCCGACTTCGCAAGTGTATTTCAACGCCAGCCGTGCCTATGAGGCGCGGCTCAATCTGGAACTGCTCTCCTCAGTCAACGCCAACGGCGCGCCGAACACGGGATTTCTCAACCTTGATGCGCAGCGCGCCTGGCAGTTGGAATTGGGGCATCGAGGCACGTCCGCGGATAAGCGTTACAGTTGGGATGTGACGGTCTACAATCTCGAAATGCAGAAGGAAATCCTGGCGTCGAATATCAACAACCAGGGCACGTTTCAGAATGCCAACGGCACGAGGCACACCGGCGTGGAAGCCGGCGGCGCCATGGTCCTGAAGAAAGGCCTCTTCGCGCAAGGCGGAGCAGGCAAGGAAGACAGCCTGCAGACCAGGGTGGCCTACACCTGGTCGCGCTTCAAGTTCACCGACGACGTACGCGCAGGCGGCGCGGTGGGACCGAATGTCCTCATCGCGAAGGCCGGCAATACCGTGGCTGGTGCGCCGGAACACAGTCTGAATCTGGAACTGCGGTACGATCATCCGGCCGGTTGGTGGATCGCGCCCAATTTCGAGTGGTCGCCCTCGGGTTTCTATGTCGACTACCAGAACACGGTGAAGAACCCATCCTATGTTGTGGTCAATCTGCGGTCGGGCTACAACATCAACGACCATTGGATCCTCTTCGCGGAGGGCCGCAACCTCACCGATAAGACTTATGCCGGTGCGGTGTCCGTGAACGATTCGCTGAACCGCTATGCCAACACGGCCTTGGGCATCAGCGGATTTGCGGGCGTCGAGTATAAATTCTAGCTGCGGTCAGGCCGACCGGTGCGGGGCTCATCGTTAGGTGAGCCCCGCACCGTGGCGGCGGCTGATTCGGTCATGCGGCGACCGGCCACTCCGGCGTCTTCCGCTTGCGTAAAAAACGGGATAGACGGCCGTCAGGCGAACATGTGATAACAGAATCCGTCGGGTATTCCCCGGCTGGGCATGTCCTGGTAACTGTAGGGAGTGACCGTGCCGGCCATCTACGGACTTGTCACTGTGCTGCTACTGGTCTGGAGCATGGTGCCGGTCCACGCCGAGTCCGGTTCTGCCCCGCCCCCCACTGCGGCCTTCGCCTCGCTGCCCCGCATCGAATCCATTCAACTGTCCCCTTCCGGTCGGCATCTGGCGGTGCTCCGGAACCATGACGGCCAGACGTTTCTCGATACTCAAGCCGTGACGGGACAAGACGCGCACCGCGTCGTCTCGACGGACAATCGCGAATACATCATCACATGGTTTCGTTGGGTCAACGATGAGCGGCTGTTGGTGAGCATCCGGTTCGCCGCCACGCGGGACGGAATCGACTCGATCGAAACGCGATTGCTGGCCGTCAATCGCGACGGCACCCAGCAACTTCCCAACCTATTGAAGCAAGGCCCCATCCAGTCCATTTTCGGGAAGAAGCATTTCCCGCAGGTGCAGGATCGCATTGTAGGAACGATCCCCGGCGATTCCAAGCATGTGCTGCTCGCGCTCGATCTGGAACTCCCCAATGCTCCGGATGTCTATAAGATGGACGTGTATACCGGCGATCGGCAATTGATTCAGGCGAATCCCAGCGCACAACCGGATGCCAGAGCGATATCGCAGTGGATCGCCGATCGGGCGGGGACGGTGCGCGCCGGAGTGGGCCAATTTCAGACCGCCGTGCATGCGATCTTCAGGCAGCCGGAATCCAGTCTGTGGCGCGAGCTGGCCGACTATGATCTGGCGAAGGAAACCGGACTGGTGCCCTTGGCCTTCGATGCCGATCCCGCCTGGTTGTACGTGCGGGATCAACATCGGGGCAAGGCGGCGATTTTTAAGCTCAACGTGATGGACCTGACCGCGGATCGTATTCTCGTGGTCGCCGATCCGAAGTTCGATCTGAACGGTGAGCTGGTCTATGCGCCGGGCCGCAAGAAGGTGGTCGGTGTTCGGTATAGCGCGGCAGATGAACGCGTACTCTTCTGGGACTTCGATGCGCAACGCTTGCAGGCGCGTATCGATCGGGCGATTCCTGGAACGGTCAATGTCATTCACAGCAGCAGCGACGACGGGCGATTGCACATCGTCAAGTCGACCAGCGCGGCGCATCCGCCGCGCTGGTCGATCTTCGACGAACGCGATGGACGGATCGTGCTGTTGGGCAAGTCCTATCCCGATCTTGAGACGGCCGCGCTGGCTGCTCCCATCACGACGTACGTGAGGGCGCGGGACGGCAAGGAGTTGCAGGTCTTCCTGACCGTTCCCAAGGATCGGGAC
>CABVRO010000172.1 GCA_902500715.1 uncultured Nitrospira sp.
TCAATGCGACGGCGTTTGCCGCCACATAGTTGAAATCGACGTAACTTTGATAAATATGTAACGTGGCGGTCTGCGTGAGCAACAAAATATTCCCCGAGACCACGAGGACGGCGCCGAATTCGCCGATCGCGCGCGCCACGGTGAGGGTGGCACCATAGACCAGGCCCCATCGGAGCGCCGGCAGGGTGACCTTGAGAAACACCTGCCATTCACCGGCCCCTAACGTTCTTGCCGCTTCCTCTTCTTCGGTCCCGAGTGTTTGCAGCAAGGGCGTCAGCTCACGCACCATAAAGGGAAAAGTGACGAACAGGGTCGCGAGAATCATGGCCGGCAGGGCAAACAACACCTTGATCTGTGCTTTCCCGAAAATCGTGCCCAGCACGGTGTCCGGGCCGAACAGCAATATGAGCATGAAGCCCGCGATGACGGGGGACACCGCAAACGGCAGGTCGATGACGCCGCTCACCAGGCTGCGGCCCCAAAACTTCTGCCTCGCCAGCACCATCGCCGTCATGGTGCCGAAGATCACGTTCAGCACCAACACGATCAGGGTGATTTCCGCCGTGAGGGTGAAGCCGTGCAACGCTTCCGGCTTCGAGATCTCCGTCCAGAATGCCGTCAGCCCCTCGCTGAAGCTCTGGCTCGCCATATAGAGGATCGGTCCGACCAGCAGAACCAGGAAATACAGCCAGACGATCCCGATCAACAACCAACGCATGCACAGGCTCCCATCACAACCATGCCCTGCTCTGCCGGAATCATAGTCTCAGATTGCCGCGGTCGGCACCGCTGACCCGGAGCCGCGACGATCCTTCTGCCGAGCCCATTGAAAGAATCTTGGCAACCGTTCCCCCGGACGACGGGTCAACCGTTCCAACAGCAGGAGAACCAGAAAGGAGATCAGGAGAATCAACACCGAGACGGAGGTGGCTGCCTGGGGGTTGTAACTCTCGATTTCCCCGTAGACATAGACGGACGCAACTTGTGTCTTCATCGGAATGTTGCCTGCCACGATCACGATGGACCCGAATTCGCCGAGCGCCCGCACGAAGGTGAGGAAGACGCCGGTCAGCAGACCGGGCAGGATCGACGGGACCGTGACCTTCCAGAAGGTGATCCAGGGGCTGGCCCCCAACGTGAAGGCGGCTTCTTCCTGATCCCGTTCGAGGCCCATCAACACCGGCTGCAGCGAACGGATGGTAAACGGCATCGTCACAAACACCATGGCCAGGATAATGCCGGGCTGGTTGTAGAGTACCGCCATCCCGCCCTGTTGGAGCCAGGTGCCTATCAGGCTGGTCGGCCCATAGATTGCGGCGATCATCAATCCAGCCACCAAGGTTGGGATGGCAAAGGGCAAATCAACGAGCGCGTTGAGGAGCCAGCGGCCCGGGAATTCGTATCGCACCAGCACCAGCGCCGATAGGGTGCCGAATACGGCATTGATGGCGGTTGCAATGGCGGCGGTTTCCACGGTGAGCCACAGCGCCGCCGCGGCTTGGGGAGCCGACAGATCCTGGATGAACCGGTCCCATCCTGCTGCGAACGATTGATGTGCCAGCGCCGCGAGGGGTAAAAAAATCAGCACGAGCACATAGCCGACGGCGGCAGATCGTAAGGCCAGGCTGAGCAAGAGATGAGCGGTCATACGAGCGTTCTGCGTTGCTGGTTACGGTCACGCATGTTCGACAGGCACTATTCCAATCGTTGGTCGTGATAATGCTTCACGAATCATTTTCTCAGGAGGCGGCTATTTCTTTGTCACGTCTTCGACGATCTTCGTCCAGAGACCTTGCGCGCCGAACAGCTTGTTGCTCACCTGATCCCAACCGCCGAGCTCTGCAATCGTGAAGAGGCGCGTCGGTTGCGGGAGCGTGGCGGCAGGGGCGCCGGGATTCTTGTCCAACGGGCGAAATCCCAATTCAACGAAGGCTGCCTGCGCTTCCGGTCCGTGGAGGAATGCGACGAACGCTTCTGCGAGATCCCTGGCCTTGTGGCGGTCGGCATAGGTGTCGACGACCGCCGCCGGGTTTTCGATCCAGACGGTTTCGGCCGGCACGATGATTTCATAAGGTCGTCCGCTCTTCAGGCGCGGCAGCAACTCGTTTTCGTAGGTGACGATGACATCCCCGACGCCGCGTTCGAACGTGGTCACCGATTCGCGGCCGCTCTTGTCCATGACCTTGACGTTGCGTTGGACGCGGGTCAGCAAATCCACGGCCTGCGAGGCCGCCGCATCCGGGGCGACCGGCTTTCCGCCTGCGCGCTGCTCCGCCAGTTTCAAGCCGGCGCCATAAATTGCGATCACATCCCACATCGCGCCGCCGGATGTCTTGGGATTCGGGTAGAGCACTTCCACGCCGGGGCGCGCGGCATCGTCCCATCCCTTGATGCCTTTGGGATTGCCCTTGCGGACACCGAGGGCCACGACCGACGCGGAGATCATGCCCCCGTGGGGAGCCTTTCGCCAATCATGGGTGATCAATCCGGCCTTGACGATCTGATCGACATCACCTTCCAGTGATAAGACGGCGACATCCGCATCGAATCCTCCGATGATCGCGCGGGCCTGGGCGCCCGAAGCTCCATACGAGCTGCGCACACGCACGTCCTGCCCCGTCTTTTGTTTCCAGTGCTTTTGAAACGCAGGGATGATGTGTCGCTCGTAGGCTTCCTTCGGCACGCTGTAGGCGGCCAGGATGAGATCTCGGGTTTCGGCGGCCTGCACCGGGGCGGTGGCCGGAAGGAGCATGGTCAACCAGGCGCCGACTGCAAGGCTCAGAATGATACGTGTCCGACGAGTCATAGTAGGTGCTGCTCCTTCGGTCTATTTCGAATGGGCGAATCGACTGAGCGTGTAATGGTCGAGAATATTCGCGATGGCATCTCGCACCTCACCCATGGCCTGTTGGAGCGGGCACGAGGGTTTGGCTGCATAGGGACAGTCCGCGCACTTCTGGTAGGCGGTCTTGCTGACGCAGCTGATCGGGGCGAGGGGTCCATCCAGAATACGGATGACCTGGCCAAGCGTAATTTCTTCCGGCGACTTGATGAGGGCATAGCCGCCCCGGACTCCCCGACGACTGGCCAGCAGACCGGCGCGTTTCAATGCGAGGAGAATCTGTTCGAGAAACTCCACGGGGATGTTCTGCCGTTCGGCGATCTCATGGCGCTGGAGCACGCGCCCTCCGTACGTGTCGCAGAGTTCGAGCAGCGCCCGCAGCCCGTATTCACTTTTCTTTGAGAACTTCATGCCGGGAGAATTTGTCTAGTGAGTTGCTCAAGATTTCGAAGAATAAACCAGCGCGTGCTGTGATTCAAGCATTTCAAATGCCCGGCGGCTGCTGTGATTCGCGCTTCGTTCTTCCGAAATCATGAATGCAACCCATTGAAATCGGAGGTTCAGTTTCTTGACACCCTGTAACGGTTCTTGCTAGCTTCAGCCAGTTTTCGTCAGCCACCACCAGCAGCCTGCTGCTAGATCTGGATATCCGGTGAATTTCCAAGACCTCATTTTGACCCTGCATCGTTTTTGGGCCGACCGCGGGTGTGTCGTCCACCAACCCTATGACCTGGAAATGGGCGCGGGAACCTTCCATCCCGCCACGTTTCTCCGTTCCCTGGGTCCGGAGCCCTGGCGCGCCGCCTATCCGCAAGCCTGTCGCCGGCCGACCGACGGACGATACGGCGAAAATCCTAACCGCATGCAGCACTACTACCAATATCAGGTGGTACTGAAACCGGCCCCCGACAATATTCAGGGCCTCTATCTGGAGAGCCTGAAACAGCTGGGCATCGATCCGAAGAAACACGACATCCGGTTTGTACAGGACGACTGGGAGTCCCCGACGCTCGGCGCCTGGGGGTTGGGCTGGGAGGTCCGGCTCGACGGCATGGAGATTACCCAGTTCACCTATTTTCAGGAAATCGGCGGGATACCGCTCAATCCCATCACGGGCGAAATCACCTATGGCACCGAACGTATGGCGATGTATCTGCAGCAGGTCGATAACGTGTATGACCTGGCCTGGACCGACGGTGTGAGCTACGGCGATGTGCATCACCGCAGCGAAGTGGAGTTTTCCCGCTACAACTTCGAGGAGGGAGAGGTGCCCATGCTGATGGCCACCTTCCAGGCGTTCGAGGGCGAGTGCCAGCGGTTGCTGGACAAGAAGCTGACGCTGCCGGCCTACGACTACTGCATCAAGACCTCGCACATGTTCAATTTGCTCGATGCCCGCGGGGCGATCAGCGTCACCGAACGGACCTCCTATATCGCCCGCGTGCGGGCGCTGGCGCGTCGTTGCGCCGAATCCTACCTGGCCGATCGCGAAGCGATGGGACATCCCTTGATCAAGCAATCGACCGGGACCGGCAAGCGCGCCGGCGCTCATTCACCCGTTCCAACCAAGTAATCTGCAGGCAGTAGCTGACGATGCCATCCAAGAAGACCATGACCAAAACTGCCTCACGCTCTAAGACGGCCAACGCCTCCAAAGCCCCCAAGGTTCCGGCGACCACAGAACTCCTGTTGGAAATCGGAACGGAAGAGTTGCCCTATCAGTTCGTCGCCCCGGCCATGCGCGC
>CABVRO010000173.1 GCA_902500715.1 uncultured Nitrospira sp.
CGTCGGTGATGGCCTCGTCGTAGGCGAGGACGGCTCGATTGAGGGTCGGAGGGGAGAGGCAGCCAGCGAGGGTGAGAACGGCCAGAAAGCCGACCAGGCTGCGGAGCCATCCGGCGTGAATCGTGCCGCGCACTGGATCGGATCGGCGTTGATGGTTCATCGGCAGGGGTTCTACCATATCTCTTCACTGGAGCCTAGCCTCTTCGTTTAGTGGCTAGTGAACGGGAGGAACGAGATGGCAATCGAAATTGCGATGAGCACGATGATGATCCATTCGAGCGCTTCCATCCGTTGAGTCGTGGCCCGGTCGGTCATTTTTCCGTAGATGCTTTCCAGGGTCTGGAGTTTTCTGATGATGCCGGCGTCCCAGGCCTCCAGGTGAAAGCGTTGGGATGCCAGTCGATACACACGGGCCAGGTATTGATCGCCGAGCAGCTTCAGCGTGTTGGCCACGCGTTCGAAGAGCACGGCGCTGTCGACCTGCAATTGCCCGATGTGCGTCAATGCGACTTCGTGCGAACCGGGCAGCCATGATGTCAGGCCGGTCTTTCGCGTCAGCGCGTCATACCCCTGGTCGAGCGCCGTATCGAGTTGCTCATCCAGGGCGCGCATTTCAAGCAGTTCGACGTTCACAAACTCCAGCACCGCCCGCACGTCATCCATGTCCTGTCCGAAGACGAGGGAGGCATTCCAGTCGATCAGAGCGGTGTCGTCCCGACTGAATGAAATCCGGCAGGACGTCGCTTCATGGATCTCCTGGTCCGAGAGTCGCGTACGTTCGCTACGAAGCACATGGGCAAACAACGGATCGTAGGGAGCACCGAAGGTTTGGATGGCCGAGGGTGTGCAGCGCTCAACGGAAAAAATCAGATAGTCCTCGACTTCCTTCGACGTGGACGGCCGCTCGATGGCGGGATAGATGTCGCGCACCAGCTGATCCAGGCGATGGCGCGACTCCGCCAGCAGCGTCTCATTTTCATAGAGCGATTCGCTCAAACTCAATAGGCCTTCAAAGGGACCATCGATTGGAATGCGATAGATGACGGTGACGGCGCCGAAGTCGTACAGCATCACCTCCACCGCTTCGCTCGAACGGTAGTCACCGAACGTCAGGGAGACGGTCTCCTGTGTCAGCCTAAGCGGAGCCGGACGGTACTCAAAATAGTGCGGAGCCCGCGCTTTGTGGCGGATGCGCCCGCGTTCCTTGATGGCGGTGATGTGCCGTTCCGCTTCATCGAGATTGATCGCCAATCCGATGTCATAGGCGAACAGGGCATAACAGGTCCCCTGTACGATCGAGAGCGGAGGAACATCGAGGGATGCCATGGGGATTCTCCCGGAGGATTGCCATGATGATGGGCGGTGTGTGCAGACTGCAAGCGGGCTGGGAGGCCGGCCACGCCGCGGCTGTCAGGAGCCAGGCCGGAGGTATCAGTCGAACCATCGTATCGGCATAGGATTACAACAAGGTCAGGACATGATTAAGTTCTTATGAACCATGCGCAGGCCGGTTGTGTCGATGAGCCGTAACCAGGTATGGGTGGAATACATGGCCACGATGAAAGCAGTCATTTTCGATTTCGACGGGGTGTTGTTCGACACCGAGCCGCTGCATTACGAGATGTTCCGCCAGGTGCTTCGAATGGAAGGGGTGACGCTTGCTCCGGACCGATACCATGCGCGCTATGTCGGGTTGACGGATCAGGCCTGCTTCCGTGCCGTCTTGACCGACTCCGGTCGGTCTGCGGTAACGGCCGAGGCCCTCGACCGACTCGTGCAATGCAAAACCGGTCTCATGCAGGACGCGCTACGCAAGACGTTGCCTGTTCTGTCCGGCGTCAGGGAATTTGTCGCAGCCGTGACGGAGACCTGCCGCACGGCCATTGCATCCGGCGCGTTGCGCCAGGAGATTGCCTTGTGTTTGGAGCTGGCGGGGATGACGTCGATGTTCGAGCATATCTCGGCGGCGCAGGATGTTCGTCGGGGCAAACCCGATCCCGCCCTATATCTGCATGCGCTCGACGCGCTGAATCGGCGGTCGCCGCTACGAGCCGGCGAATGCGTGGCGTTTGAAGATACGCCGCACGGGATCGAGGCAGCCCGCAAGGCCGGGATGCGCTGCGTCGGGGTGGCGACGACCTTGCCCGGGAGTCGTCTGGTGCAGGCCGATCTTGTTGTTCCGTCGCTCGACGCATTGGCCTTCGAACGGGTGCTCGAGCAACTCTCTCTCCGCCTGTAACAAGTTTCCTCGCGGCCGCTGCATTGTTACACAACATTTCTATGGCGATGAGGCGCTCGTAACAGACCGGCGGTAGGCTCGATCCGCATCAGCCGCAGATTTCTCCGGGTGATCATCGGGAGGTTGAGCATGAGCCGAACGACGACCATCTCCTCGAATTCCCCTCTGCGCTCGGCCGAGCCCCGTCATGTGCTCGAAAAGGAGGCGGCGCAATTCCTTGCCGATCTCCCTGTTCTGCCGTTCTCCCACGATGACATCACGGCTGGTTCCGAGAGTGAGTTGCAGGCGGCGGTCTGCGGCATCTCCGAAGATGTCGATCTTCCTCGCACGATTCAGAGTTCCAATTATCTGCACAATATCCGTGAACGAACGGCGGCCGGCGAGAGTCCGAGGATCGTCATCAGGCAGTTGCAGGAATTCCTCGCCTCGCCGGATGCGACCGTTTGGGAAAATTCGTGGGTGCGGTTTCCCCGGCGGCTCCTGAATCGAACCGCCGATCAACTCTTCGAGGGCGATCTCGCAGCCGACAAGCGCCATGCCAAGGGGCCGCTTCGGGCCGATGCCCATCGGTATCTGTTGACGGAGCAGGGCGAAGAGTGGGTCCGCCTTCCGATCAGTTATCTGTTGAAGCTCACGCTGGCCCAGGTGATCGAAGAACTCGAGCGGGACGCGCCGCTGCTCGCGATTGAGGGCCGACGGCTGCTGAATCACTTCCTGAACGACAACAGTTCGCCCGAAACCTTCTCCTTCTACGTGTCTCCGATGAATCGGGCGCAGGGAATGGGAACCGGCATCGCGCGGGAAACGGCGGTCCGGTTTCTGCTCACGCATCTGCTGGCGTTGTATGCCAATCGGCAATTCGGTTTGCAGGAGAGCGGACAACAGGTGTTGGTCTATGCGTCACCCCATCCGCCGTTGCGGCAGCGCCGCCTCAACGGACTGGTGTCCGATGCCTTCTACCGCGAATTGTTCATGAACCCTTGCTTGTCGGGGTGGGCGCGAGGCGAGGAGAAGTCTCAGTACATGGGGCTCTGTCACGAGGTGCTGTCGAGAAGCCAGCTGAACGCCGTCGTCCGGTTGAAGGACGCGGGCATCATCACGCGCAACCTGGTCGTGTTGCCGTCCACCTCGAATATCAGCCTGGCCAACAACGGCACGCACCTCAGTGTGGGGAGTCGCATTCTGACGCAGGCGCTGCAATCCGGCGGGAAGGCGTTTTCGGCTGCGCATGAAAAGGTCGTGGGCGACTTGGTGATCAAGATCGTGGAGCATTTTCTGCCGCTGTTTGCCGGCACCTATAGTGCGGCGCCCTACCGCATGAACTTTCGTGATTTCCATCCGGAAACGGCATTGGGATTCTTACCGCATGAATTGGACTTTACCCATTTGCGCATGTTGTGGCGCCGTTGGAAAAAGAAGGCCGGCCTCTCGGTGTTCGGGCGCTCCATCACGCCGGTCGGTCCCTTGTGGGTGGATCGTGCCATTAGCGCGCTTTTTCATTTGCGCGGCGATTTTCTGCCCGATTTCAGACTGATCGACTACCTCGTGTCCCTGTTATCGACCGATCAGAGTCCGGCCCTCAACGGGATCCAGGGGAATGATCTCCGGCTCAAGCGCGATCTGGGGCAACTCGGGGTCTTCGACGAGCGCATGTCGCTCTACCTGTTCTACAAGTTGCGCGCGGAATCGGTGATGGGATTCTCCGGTTTCGAGGGGCGGCAGCACAGTCTGTTCTCGAATCACTTGGACGATTTCGCCGATGCGGCAAGCCTGCAGGCGCTGGTGACGGCCTTGGCCGTTCGCTATCTCGCAACCGGCGCGGTGACGCACGACGATATCCCGGACGATCCGTTCACCGAAAGTGAACGACGGCAATGCATCTTCGCGTCGGCCATCGGCATCGGGACGGTGAATGTGCGCGACGGGGGACCGAACCGGTTCCTCGCGCGCATCCTGAGCAGGACGCAGAAGACCAGGGTCAGCCGCCGGTATGCAGGGCACCTGCGGGTCCGCGTCGCTGACTACCGTCTGGCGCTTCTGGCGACGCTTGAAGAAGATGGGGCCGAATTAATCGAGGCGTTTCAGCTGTCGGAGCATCTGGGGCGCCTGCGTCAGCGACTGCTCGAACCGGAGAGCCACAGCACCGCCGGCAAGTTGACCAGGGGCATTGTGGATTCTATCGGTGCGGGAAATCCCATGCAGTTGTCCGGCGAGGAGTTCGCGCAGGCGGCAGAGGCCTATTATCGCCGTCAATTACGCACCCAGTATGTTCGAGAGGGACTCGGCTGTGTTCGGGAGGATTTGCAGGCGATCGACG
>CABVRO010000174.1 GCA_902500715.1 uncultured Nitrospira sp.
GTGGAGACTCGATGGCCTTTTTTCTTGCCAGAATCACGAATAATTCAGGCTAGGAGGACCAGCAGCCAGATCCGGCGCGGCACTGTCGTGGAAGGAGTCG
This sequence comes from uncultured Nitrospira sp., assembly GCA_902500715.1. Classification (GTDB taxonomy): domain Bacteria; phylum Nitrospirota; class Nitrospiria; order Nitrospirales; family Nitrospiraceae; genus Nitrospira_A. Next base: position 101 of record CABVRO010000174.1, read on the forward strand.
CTGGAGGGCGCGAGATGCGCTGCGGATAGGGTCATACTGTCGCGTCACGCGCTCAACTTCTGCACAGCTTTGGAGAGGGGATGCAAGATAACCATGCGGACGGGGTAAGGGGAATTCGATGGAGCGGCTCTTGTACAATTTCCGTCTCCCGAGGAGCGTCGGGCCTACACTTCCGAGTTGGTGGGTTTGGATCTTTTAGATGAAATGATTGAAAAGTATGGCATTTTTTATTCATGCGTTGTGTGGCACGACCACTGCTTTCTCTTATAGGTGTGCGGCTGGTCAACGCAGGACATGACGGATAACGCGATCGATTCCAGTAGGCTCCCGTCTACATCGACGGCCGCATCAGTGGATGGAGGAACTATGAATCGGCTGCCACAAAATTGCGTTTCGCCCATCCTGGCTCTTCGGTCACGATTATTTGTCGGCGGCCTGTGTGCCTTGCTGGTTATCCTCACAGGCCCGACCGCCTGGGCCTTCCAAGTCAGTCCCACGAGCCTCACGTTTCAGGCCGTGCAGGGTGGGGGCAATCCCGCGAGTCAAGTTGTGAATTTTTACAAGAAAACATTGAGGCAGGTAAGCTGGAAGAGCAGCGACAATGCCGGGTGGCTCGGCGCCTCGGCCGCGTCGGGCGTCATGACGACATCCGCGCAGGTGGTGGTCACCGTCAATACCAGCGGTCTTGTGGCCGGCATCTATAGTGGCGCGATGACTATCACGCTCAGCAAGGGGGGATCCGTATCCATTCCTGTCACCCTCACGGTGGCACCGTCTTCGTCATCGGGCAACAGTACGACCGGTACGTCGGCGACGTTGGCATGGATGGCCAATACGGATAGCGACCTTGCGGGGTACAACGTCTACGTGGGGACGTCTTCCGGGATCTACGGCTCACCGGTCAATGTCGGAAACGTGACAGCCTATACGGCCGGGAATCTGAAACTCGGAACAACCTATTACTTTGCCGTGACGGCGTACGATGTGAACGGGAATGAGAGCCTCCGTTCCAGTGAAGTGAGCAAGAGCATCTATTGACGGGGGTATCAGCCGGACTATGACCCGGCGTTCAGGCCGGCCTAACGCGGGGTCGCGGTCTTGGCCTTTGCCATCATCTTGCAGTAGGAGCAGGTGTCGGCGGTGGTCGGTTGGCCGCATGTCGTGCAGGGATGAAGCGTGCGTTGATCCTTTTCCGCCATGGACTCCGCGGCGGGCTCCGGCTTCGTTTGCTTCTCCAGAAATCCCCAATAGAAGCGTTGCTTGGTGCCGGGTGACTCCGTTTCCAGCCGGTTGAGGACTTCCTTGTAGAGAATCATCTTGGAGCCCTTGGCCATCGGGCATTCTTCCACGATGTAGTCGATGCGATTGACGACCGCGTAGGCGGCGATCTCCCGTTCCGACAATCGGCAGAGCGGCTTCACTTTCTTGGCAAATCCTTCGACGGAGGCCGGCAAAGTGGGGCTTTGCTTGTCGAGATATTCTTCTTGCCAGTGTAATACATTACCTAAGAGGCGCGCGGCTTCGTCGTCCAAATTGTGGCCCGTGGCCATCACGTCGTAGTCCTGTTCCACTGCGGCGCGATTGAACTGATACCGCTTGATGGTCCCGCACGTCGAACAGGTCGGGCGATGAAGGACGGTCGCCAATTCACGAATGCCGGCGCCGGCTTCCTGCTCGACGACATGGACGATCAGTTTCGCACCGTGGGCGGCGGCCACGGTATCGGCATAGTGCTGGACTTTCCGATGCGATTCCTCAGAGTAGCTGCCGATGCCGAGATTCACATACAGCGCGTCGGCGCGGTAGCCGAGCTTGAGGAGGATGTGCCACAGCGCAAGACTGTCTTTGCCGCCGGAGACCGCCACAAGGATGCGCTCCTCGGGCGTAAACATCTTGAACGATTTGATCGCGCGCGCGACCTGCTCGTGCACGAAGGTCGTGAAGCAGCCCTTGCAGAAGGCGGCATTGTGACGCGGGAGGCCGATCACCGCGCGGGTACTGGTCGGGCACTTCGTGCAATTCATCGTGTCAAAGTGGTGAGTTGTGCGTGATAAATGTTGAGTGGGGAGACCATTGTGATCAGTCGCCGCGAATGGGTTTGCGTGAACGTGTTCTTTCAGACGGACGACTCAACACTTACCACTCAGAACGCACCACTCAATATTAGCCGCCGGAGATCACCGGTCGGATTTCGATCCGGTCGGCGTCGGCAAGCAGCTCATCTTCTGTGACAAGCTCATCGCCCCGGATGACGAGATGCGCCTCAATTACCAGATTGAGTTCACGTAGGACTTCCTTGGTGCGTTTGGGCCCTTTGATTTCAACCTGGCGTTGTGGATGACTGAGTTGAACGATCATGCGCGATGATACGGCTGAGCCGTGCGGGATTGCAATGCGTGTGGAACGCCGCGGTTTCGATGTAAGCCGGTGCGGGAAGGCGAGATCGGTTGGAAGGAAGAGCACACAACGATAATGCCGCGGTAGCACGAGCCTTCGCGTATGAGGTGTGATGCACCGCCGTTGGCTACTTGATGCCGGCGATGATTTGATAGATCAACAGGCCGACCACGCTGAGGAACAGGAGGGCCGACCCGATTGCGAGACGCTTATATTTTTGATTTTGGAGATCCAGCTCGCTGAATGTTTCGTCTTTCCATTCGAGGTTTTGCACTTTCACGAGACCCTCCTGCCTTTCCTGGCGATCGCTGCCTCCCTATCCCGTTACACGCGGATGAATGTCTGAACGTAGTGCAAGTGGACGTTTGCTGTCCGGTGGTTCCCAATATCCCGAAAAGAGTACGTGGATTTTATACTCCTTCGTACTAGTAAATGCCAAGAAAAAATACTGGATAAAACTCACGTATCGCCGGCGATTTGTCCAGTACCCGTTGTGCAGCATTGCTGCTTCAGGGAAGGATGAACGATGATCACGCGGCAATTGTGTGCCCGTGCGGTGATCGAGGGGGGACGACGTGTCCGCGCCGTTAGACCTCGGCGTCGCGCAGGGCCTTCGCTGCTTCTTCCGGGGCGACCGGATTGATGTAAAATCCGGTGCCCCATTCGAATCCGGCCACCTGGGTGAGTTTCGGGATGATCTCGAGGTGCCAGTGATAGAAGTCTCCGGTATTTTCGTGCAGCGGCGAGCTATGCAGGATGAAGTTATAGGCCGGTCGAGCCAGCACGGCATCCATCCGACGGAGCGCTTCGCCCAAAATAGGTGCTAAGAATTCGAACTGAGCGCGTTGGCATTCTTCGAAAAATCCTGCGTGACGCTTGGGGAGAATCCACATTTCAAACGGAAAGCGGGGTGCGTAGGGGGTCAGGCAGACGAACTCCGGGTTCTCCAGCACCACGCGGGTGCCTTCCGAGGATTCCTGTCGCAGGATGTCGCAATAGATGCAGCGTTCCTTCTGCTGGAAATGCTGCCGGCATCCGTCGATTTCTTCGAGGACGCTGGTGGGCACGACCGGCAAGGCGATGAGCTGAGAGTGGCTATGCTCCAACGTGGCGCCCGCCGTGGCGCCCTGATTTTTGAAGATCAGAATATACCTGAGACGAAGATCCTTCTTGAGGTCGAGAATCCGGTCGCGATAGGCCCAGAGCACATCCTCCACCCGCTTGGCCGGCAGGTCGGCGAGGTGTTCCTTGTGATTGGGGGTTTCGATGATGACTTCATGGGCGCCGATCCCGTTCATGCGGTCGTAGAGGCCGAGGCCTTCGCGTCCCATGTCGCCTTCGACATGCAGCGCGGGAAACTTATTGGGGATGACCCGCACGGTCCAATTCGGGCTGTCCGGTTCCGAGGCATGGGGCCGATAGGCGAGGATCTCTTTCGGCGTCAGACGTTCCTGGCCCGGGCAAAACGGACACATGGACGCAGAGGGAAGCGGCGCCGACGGCATAGACACGTCCTGGGGGCGTCCGCCCCGTTCGGTTGAAATGATGACCCAGCGGCCGACGATCGGGTCTCTTCTCAGTTCAGGCATTCCTGCTCCTTGCGTCGCAAATCATCAATGATCAGTGATCAGTGGTGAACGGTAAATAGTGGAATCGAATAGACAGCGTTGAATTCATCATTGAGCACTGAGCATTGAACATCGTCGTTCACACTCGCCACATGGTGGCTTCAAAGTCGTCTCCCGGCCGGTTGAAGGTGGCCGGGCTGTGGTGAGGATACCGTGCGATTTCCATCCCATGTTCCGACACCGTCAGGGTCAACCGTAATTCTGTGCCGATCTCGATGCCCAGTTCTTTGAACGGTATGCCCAACTCCAGAATTTTTCGCCGGCAGATCGTGCTGTAGGAGGCCTTGTCGCGATAGAGGCCGGACTCGTCCGTCCGGGAGAGCAGGAAGGTGTCGGCGCCTTCGGCCGTGAGGGCAAACGACACCTTATATTGCTGGATGCCCGAGCCGATGAACACGTCTGC
>CABVRO010000175.1 GCA_902500715.1 uncultured Nitrospira sp.
AGATGGCCCCTTGCCGCATCGAAATCCGCAGTGGAATCCGTGGGTGACCTTCGCCCGTAGAACCGGCGAAGCGGTGAGCCTCACTATAGATCGCAGCGCAGGCGAAAGCAACGCGAGGAGGCCCGTCGGCTCCGTTCAGTGCAAAGCAGTTGAGACCTCCGGCGCTGTTTGGGTAGGATTCCCTTATGGATTCCTGTATACTCCGCCGCCGAGCCCATGCTCAGAGGGTGAGTCTCGCCCGTGAGAAGGCTCAAGTGAATAAAGGTACGTCTGCATGTTGACCCAAGTCCTGAACATCATCTTCGGAAGCAAAAACGACCGCGAGATCAAGGCGTTGCGCCCGATCGTCGAGCGCATCAACGGACTCGAATCCAGCTTCACGCCCTTGTCCGACCAGGCACTGGCCGAGAAGACGCAAGAGTTCAAGAAACGGCTCGAAGACGGAGAAACGCTGGAAGATATTCTGCCCGAAGCGTTCGCCGTGTGCCGGGAAATGTCCCGTCGTCGCTTGAATATGCGGCATTTCGACGTGCAGCTCATCGGCGGCATGATCCTGAATAAAGGCCGGATCGCCGAAATGAAGACCGGTGAGGGCAAGACCCTGGTCGCCACATTACCCCTCTATCTCAATGCGCTCGAAGGCAAAGGCGCCCACCTGGTCACCGTCAACGATTACCTGGCTAAACGCGACGCGCAATGGATGGCGCAGCTCTATCACGCGCTCGGCCTCTCCGTCGGCATTATCCAGCACGATGCGTCCTTTCTCTACGACCCGACCTATGACGCGTCGGACAAGCGCCTGCAACATTTGCGGCCCTGCACCAGGCATGAGGCCTACCGCGCCGAGATCACCTACGGCACCAACAACGAATACGGATTCGATTACCTGCGCGACAACCTGATCGTCAGCGATCTGAGCCAATGCGTCCAACGCCCGCTGAACTTCGCCATCGTGGACGAAGTCGACAGCATTCTGATCGATGAAGCGCGCACGCCCTTGATCATCTCCGGCCCGACCGATCAAACGACTGACCTGTACTATCGCATCAATTCGATCATCCCGCAGCTCAAGGCGGAACACGACTATACGATCGAAGAAAAGACCAAAACCGCCTCGCTCACGGAAGAGGGCAACGTCCGTGTGGAGAAACTGCTGGGAGTGGACAACCTGTACGACCTGCAGCACATGGATTTGGTCCACCACGTTGTGAAAGCGCTCCAGGCCTATTCACTCTACAAACGCGATGTCGATTATGTGGTCAAGGACGGCGAGGTCATCATCGTCGATGAGTTCACCGGCCGGTTGATGCCGGGCCGCCGGTGGAGCGACGGGTTACACCAGGCCGTGGAAGCCAAGGAAGGCGTCAAGATCGCCAACGAGAACCAGACCCTGGCCTCCGTCACGTTCCAGAACTATTTCCGCATGTACAAGAAGCTGGCCGGCATGACCGGTACGGCCGACACCGAAGCCGGAGAGTTCGCCAAGATCTACAACCTGGATGTCAACGTCGTGCCGACCAATCGGTCCATGGTCCGCAAGGATTACGCCGACGTCGTCTTCCGGACGGAAAAAGAAAAATTCACGGCGATCGTCGAGGAAATCAAGGACTGCAACCAGCGTGGCCAGCCGGTCCTGGTCGGCACCGTCTCCATTGAAAAATCCGAGCGGCTGTCCGGGCACCTGAGCCGAAACGGCGTGAAGCACAATGTGCTGAACGCCAAATTCCACGAGAAAGAGGCGGAGATCATCGCGCAAGCGGGACGCAAAGGCGCCGTCACCATCGCCACCAACATGGCGGGCCGCGGCACCGACATTCTCCTGGGCGGCAACGCCGACTTCCTGTTCAAACGCATCTTGTATCAGGACGAAAACCTGACGGATGCGCGGAAGCAGGACATGTACGCCGAGATCAAGGCCGACTGCGAAAAGGACAAACAGGAAGTGGTCGCCGCCGGAGGGTTGCACATCCTCGGCACCGAGCGGCACGAAAGCCGCCGTATCGACAACCAGCTTCGTGGCCGCGCCGGCCGTCAGGGCGATCCCGGCTCGTCGCGCTTCTATCTGTCGCTCGAAGACGATCTGATGCGTATTTTCGCCTCCGAGCGTGTGTCCCAGTTGATGCTCAAGCTGGGCATGGAAGAAGGCGTGCCGATCGAACACGGGATGGTCACCAGAGCGATCGCCAACGCACAGAAAAAAGTCGAGGCGCACAACTTCGAAATCCGCAAACAGCTCCTCGAATACGACGACGTGATGAACAAGCAGCGGGAAGTGATCTACCAGCACCGCCACGCCGTGCTGGCCGGCGAGCACATCCAGCAGGATATTCACGACATGATGCGGGACATCGTGAATGCCTTCGCGGATACCTACTGCCCATCCGATCAATACCAGGAAGAGTGGGATTTCAACGGCCTCGGCGAAGCCCTGCAGGGCCAGTTCGCTCTGGACGTCACGCAGGGTCGCGGCAACGTCGCCGACCATTTCAAAGACGTCGGCCGGGATGCGCTGATCGAGGACATTCAGAACCAGGTCCGGAACGCCTACGACCACAAAGAACAGGAACTCGGCTCCGAACTGATGCGGTATCTGGAAAAGATGCTGCTGCTCCAGGTGATCGACCACCACTGGAAAGATCACTTGCTGGGGATGGACCATCTACGGGACGGCATCGGCCTGCGCGGGTATGGGCAGAAGGACCCGCTGATCGAGTACAAGCGCGAAGGGTTCGACATGTTCTCGTCGATGATGGAACGGATCAAATCGGATGTGCTGGAGCGGATGTTCCGCGTCCAGGCCGTGCGGGGCGAGCAACCGCCCCCTCCCGCACCCGAACCGATCCCTCCACCTCGCATGGTGCTCAATCGCAGCGACGAACCAGCCACACAAACGGTCCAGAGCCAGGCGGACAAGACCGGCCGAAACGATCCCTGCCCCTGCGGGAGCGGAAAAAAATTCAAGAAGTGCCACGGGGCGTAAGGGATGGGGCCGAGTGGCCCCGTGTCGCTCGACGCTGAAGCGCGCCCGTACGAGGCCTCGCTCGTCTCAGCTACGCAACTTGTTCCGCTGTGAGCAAGGCTCCATCGGAACTTCGAACAATGCTCGCTGACTGCGAAGCAGAACGCCTCGCTGAGGCCAGTACGGTTCCCGCACTTCAGCCGGTCGCGACACCCGGTCAACTCGTCCCATCCTAAAATAGAAGCATATGGGGAACGATTCGATCGCTCCCCTTCTTGCAATAAATAAAGATAGGTGGTGAAGGGAGCTACATCGGCCTCCCCAATCTCATTATTTTCTTCATTCGGAGGTAGACCCGGTGGCCTCCGACTGCGCGCGTCGAACGAGGGCCTTCCGGGGCGCGCGTTCCGTCCAGTTTTCTCACCTCAATGTGCGGGTGGCATGGCGAACGGGGCCCCCATCGCGCGTAGCGTAAGGGACCCACTGGGGGGTGCGTGGAGTGAGCACGGTGGGGCTGTTCGCTATGACGGGACCCGCATCATTCCTCAGTTTTCGCCTTGACTTGCCGCTGAGGCAGCGGCTAATCTAACCCCCTCTTTTCCCTAGAGAATCCGGTAGAAGTGCTGTTTCTAGCGATGGCGCATGAAACGGGAGGCGACTACCGACAAGGGTGGTGTCACTTTGAGCACTGGGCATCCACAACTCCTGGCGGAAATCAGGGCTGAAATTGCAGCCACTGGTCCGATTCCGTTCGCCCGTTTTATGGACCTCGCCCTGTATCATCCGAAGTACGGCTACTATGTTCGCCCCGTCGATGATCCGACCCAGGAACGCATCGGATGGTCGGGCGATTTTTATACGAGTTCCGACGTGCATCCGATCCTCGGCCAGGCATTAGCCAGACAGGCGCAACAGCTCGATGCTCTGCTCGGCCATCCGGACCCTTTCACCGTGGTGGAGATGGGCGCCGGTAAGGGACTGCTGGCCAGGGATTTCCTGACGGCTTGCCGGAACGCGCCCGCGAACCTGGGCGACCGTCTTCGTTACATCCTGATCGAGCGCAGCGCCGCGATGCGCACCCAGCAGCAGAACAACCTGTCGCCCTGGGTGAGACAGGCCGGGCGCGTGGCCTGGCTCGACCGCCTGGACGATCTGCCGCCGAGCAGCGTCACCGGACTCTTTTTTTCGAATGAGCTTGTGGATGCCTTTCCTGTTCATCGCCTCGCGGTGGTGGACGGCCGGCTGCAGGAAATCTATGTCGACTCTCGCGACGATCGATTCAGCGAAGTTTACCGCCCCCTCTCCAATGCACTCACCGCCTACCTGCGAGAAGGCGGGATCAGCTTACCGGAGGGCTATCGGGCTGAAATCAATCTCGACGCAGTCGATTGGATGACGCAGGTGGCGCAGGTGATGGCGCGCGGCGCCGTGCTGACGATCGATTACGGCCACACCGCCGAAG
>CABVRO010000176.1 GCA_902500715.1 uncultured Nitrospira sp.
GTCCAGTGTTCTCCCATGTCGATGACCTCGCCGGGGCGAAAGTGCCCGGCTTTGATTCTGGCCACGGCTTCACCCACAGGCGTTTCGGAAATTCTGATACTGAACGTTCCCCGCTCCAACAATTCGCAGAGGTTGAAGAGCACCCGCACATAGGCCGCCGCATATTTGGCCGGCCGCCTATCCTTCTTCTCCAACATCTTCTTGCGCTGGTTGTCGCAGTAGTTGAGGAACGACTCATAGGCCGCCTGCGCCGACCAGAGCCGCGGAAAGAGTTGGCGTAGCTCCGCGCCCCAATCATCCATCGTCACCACCGGCGCCACCAGTGTTTCGAGCACCAGCGGATGACCTTGCAGGGCCAATTGGAGAAAGTGTCCGATCTCCCAGGACGTCTCGTCCTCCTCCTCTTTCATCATTCTCGTGCCCTGATACTTAAACCCGACACGAAAAAGTTCGGCGGTGGGCAGGACGAAGACACTGCGGTAGTCCTTGTCGCTGTCGGGACCGGCCAGGCCGTGGGCGTGCGAACCGACCACCACCTTCAAAATGCAGGTATCGGTCGATGATGTAGCTGCGTCTCTCATGATCGCGCGGCGGAGAGTTGAGCGAGACAGCCGTTCAAGGTCATGTACTTGGGGTAGTCGGCTTCAGGAATCTCGATGTGGAACTCCTTGTGAAGCGCGGCCACGAAGTTGAGGAAATCCATCGAGTCGAGGTCGAGTTGGTCGCGGAAGCTGACATCCGGGCGTAGGGAGGTGGTATCCGCTTCCGGCGCGATCTCACCGAGAATACGAAGGATCCGGCTGCGCATTTCATCTTCCGATAGTGGCGTGTTCATAACGACTGGGGCTCCTGTAACAAGCGATCGATTTCAGCCAGGAACAATCCTCCGCGGTGGCCGTCGGTGACGCGGTGGTCGGCGGAGAGCGACGCCATGAGCACCGGCCTCGGCACAACCGCACCATCGGCGACCCAGGGGCGTTCGACGACTTTGCCGAATCCGACCAGCGCAACTTGGGGAGGATAAATGACTCCGAACACAGTTTCCACTCCCTGTTCCCCCAGACTCGTGACGGTAATGGTCGGGTCGGACAGTTCCGAGCTCCGTAACGAACCGGCCCGGGCGCGCTTCGCCAGGTCTTGAAAGTTCTGCATCAACTCGCCGAGGCTCAGCCGATCGGCGTCGTGCAATGCCGGCGCGACCAGTCCACCCTGGCGGAGGGAGATGGCGGTGCCGATATGAATCCGTTCACTTCTGCTCGCCTCGCCGTCTTTCCAGAGTGCATTGAGCTCGGGAACTCGGCGAAGCGCGAGGGCGACCGCTTTGATCAACAGGACACCGTACAAGAGACGCTCCGTGACGGGACGCTGCTCGTTCGAGTCCTTCAGCCAGGTGATTGCCCGGCCCATGTCGATGGTGGTGCTGAGGTAATAGTGGGGGATCTCGCGTTTGGATCGGGCCATGGCTGCGGCGATGGTTTGCCGCATGCGTCCCTGGCGGTCGGCGGCACCGACCGGTTTGGCGACGCCCGCCGTCGCCGTGGTGGCTCGCTCGATATCGGCCAGGGTGATGGCTCCTTCCGGGCCGCTCCCCTGCAACGTGCTTGCGTCGATGCCTCGCTCGGCGGCCAGTTTTCTCGCCGCGGGTGAAATCCGCAATCGCCCGGCCTGAGAGGGCGCAGCGGCTATGCTCTCAATTCGATGGACGGGCGGAGGGGGAGCCAGTGGAGTGGTGATCGTACGGGGGGAAGCGACACTTGTTGTCGGCCGCCCCTCTTCGCGAATGATCGCCATGACCGCTCCCACCGGAACCTTGTCGCCCGGTCTGGTGATGAGTCGTTCGATGATGCCTGTGGTATGGGACTCCACGTCGATGGCGGCCTTCTCCGTGTCGACCTCCGCGATGATCTCGCCTTTGGTGATGCGGTCGCCCTCTTTCTTTTTCCACTGCACCAAGATGCCGTCGGTCATGTCGGCGCCGAGCGTCGGCATCAGGAATTCAGCCATGATGGAGACTCCGTGAAGCGCGAAAGGTGAAACGTAACACGTACAATGGAACGGGCGATGAGTGAGAGAGAAACAGCCAAGGCATCGGTTATCCCAACAGCCTGCGAACCGCCTTCACGATCTTGTTCGGCTGCGGCAGCGCCGCCTCTTCCAGATGTTTCGGATAGGGAATCGGGACCTCTTCGCTGCAGACCCGCGCGACCGGGGCATCCAAATCGTAAAACGTGCCCTCCATGATCTGCGCGGCGACTTCGGCGGCGAAACTTCCCGTGCGCCAGGCCTCGTCGATGACCACCGCCCGGTGGGTCTTTCGAACGGAGGTGAGGATGGTGCCGGTATCGAGGGGGCGTAGGACGCGCAGGTCCACGACCTCCGCGTCGATGCCCTCTTGAGCCAGTTGGGTGGCAGCGGCCAGTGTCTTCCACAGGCTGCCCCCGAACGTGATGAGACTCACATCCTTTCCGGGTCGGCGCACCGCGGCGCGGGAGATATCGACTGCGGGCCAGCTTTCCTCCAACTCGCCTTCCATGGAATAGAGATACGCATGCTCGAAAATAAACACCGGGTCCGGCTCCTGGATCGCGGCGAACAACATCCCCCGCGCATCCGTCACAGTGGCAGGCGTCAGGACCGTGATGCCGGGAATGTGCGCATACCAGCCTTCCAGGCTGTGCGAATGTTGCGCCGCCATCTGGCGGCCGGCGCCGGTAGCCATTCGAACGACCAGCGGCACGTTGAACTGACCGCCGGACATGTGCCGGAGCGTTGCCGCGTTGTTGAGAATTTGATCGAGTGCCAACAGGCTGAAATTCACCGTCATCACTTCCACAATCGGACGCATGCCGCCCAGGGCCGCGCCGATGCCGGCGCCGACGAAGGTGCTTTCCGACAGCGGCGTATCACGAATGCGTTCCGGGCCGAACTCGTCGAGCAACCCCTTGCTGCAGGCATAGGTGCCGCCGTATTTGCCGACATCCTCCCCCATGAGAAAGACGCGAGGGTTGCGCTGGAGCGCGTCCCGTAATCCCGCCCGAACGGCTTCTCTATAGGTGATCTTGGTCATAGGTATCGCCGCGAAAGATGAGCTACGACCCAGCTTCGTATATTTGCCTGACGTGTCACGTCGTACGCCTCTCGTCCGTGTACACATCCTTGTTGAGATCCTCGATCGGCTCCCAGGGGGCCGCTTCGGCGAAGGCCACGGCGTCTTCGATCTCAGTTGCGATCGCAGCCTCTAACTGTTGAAGATCCTCGTCGCGCAGCAATCGGGCCTGGCGAAGGGTCTGTTCGAAGGTCGCAATCGGGTCCCGCCGCTTCCATTCGCTGACTTCGTCTTTGGTCCGATACAACTCGGCGTCGTACATGGAATGGGCGCGAAAGCGATAGGTCCGGTATTCGAGGAAGTAGGGACCGTTTCCGCTTCGGACCCGCTCGACTGCGCGACCGGTCGCGGTCTCAACCGCCAGCACATCCATGCCGTCGATTGTGTCGGCGCCCATCGCATAGGCCTTTGCCTTGGCGGCAATGTCGGGCTGCGATTGATGGCGGGCGAGGGCAGTACCCATCGCATAGAGATTATTTTCACAGAGAAACAGCACCGGGAGTTTCCACAAAGCGGCCAGGTTGAGGGATTCGTGAAACTCACCCTCCGCCACCGCGCCATCGCCGAAGTAGCATCCGGTGACACGCGTGCGACCTTGCATCTTGTCGGCGAGCGCCAGGCCGACGGCCACGGGCAATCCCCCGGCCACGATGGCCAGGCCCCCGTAAAACCGCCGGGAGGCATCGAAGAAATGCATCGAGCCTCCGCGACCGTGCGCGCAACCGGCCGCTTTGCCATACAGCTCTGCCATCAGCTGGTTCATCGATGTGCCGCGGACCAGCGCATGGCCATGCTCCCGATAGGTGGCGACGATCGCGTCTTCGTTCGTGAACGACGGGATGGAGCCGGCGGCCACGGCCTCTTCGCCGATGTACAGATGCAAAAAACCGTGGATCTTCCCGAGTTGATAGAGTTCCGCGGCCCGTTCCTCGAAGCGGCGGATACGGAGCATCTGCCGCAGCAACTCAAGGCCCTGTTCGCGTGTTAAGGAGGGTGTCATGTCGTCTCTCTTCTCCCGCGCGTTGTCAGCGTTCCGCTTGTAGTTTGAGATGAATTTCTCGTTCCGATGCTGACTGCTCATCGCTCATGCTTCCAACGTCGAGGTGTCGCCCTCCGGCAACCCGAGTTCACGTGCCTTCAGCAGGCGTCGCATGATTTTTCCGCTTCGCGTTTTCGGCAGGGTCGGGA
>CABVRO010000177.1:0-1887 GCA_902500715.1 uncultured Nitrospira sp.
CGGCCGGACCGGACCTGCTGCTGCCGTGTGAGGCTACTGCCGTAGAGCTGAGATCCATCCCACCAGTGAGTCTCGGTGTTGAGAAAGATGGGGATCTGTGCCGGGCACCCGCGACCGGCCGCCGGGGCCTGCTTGGTTCGCCGGACCTTCATGGGATGTTCTCGCCAGAGATCGCCTTCCGCCAGCTCGATAGGGGCCGTGGCCTCATCTTCCGGCTCATGGCTGAACCAGTCGTGAACCTGGAATTGGATCCAGGCCGCAGCCAGGAGGTTCAGTGAGGTGGCGGGAATGAACTGCGTGCGCGTCATCAACAACCGGCTGATCGCACGGGGGCTGGGTGCTTCGAGGCCCGGTTCCGGTGGAACGGCAATCGCGTCGAAAGGGGCATTTCGCCCGAAGGGGCAGCCGGCTCTGCCCATCGCGGGAGCCTGGAGGTCGTTGTGGGCGCCGTCGGCTCGCCGTTCCTCGAGATCCTTGCCGTGTAAGGGGCAGGAGCCCTTTCCGGTTGCAGCCACGAGGGGGCCGGTGTCGAAGAGATTCCAGCGCCGCAGGTCATGCCGGAGCGCAACCAGATTGCCGATGCCGAGAATTTTCGGGAGGCGGTGCCAGGGCAGAAGGCGGTTGACCCACCGGTAGCACCAGGCCATGACGTTCAACGCGCGATCCGAGCGCTTCATGGGGGACCTCGTCCGTGATACGCCAGGGCGTTCACCAAGCTGCGGAACCAGTCGCTGTCAGGGTGCTTGACATCCGTGCAAGCTTGACGAATCGGAAGGCAAGGGGCGTACCGTCCTCATTGCCTGGGCGTCTCTGCCGGCGCCGGGGAGAGACTCGCCAGTTCTGACGAGGGCTTAGTACCTGCCGTTTGCCAGGGTGAGGTAGAGCCGGGCAGCCAGGGCTCCCGTGCTGATCAGCCGAGAGGTATCCGTTCCGATACAGAGGTGACAAGAAAAGATACAGCGCACGAATGGCGGCGGAGGTGAGTGAGCCCGTCATCGAATCGGGAACGAGTATCGCCTCGATCATGAATCCGGAATAGTGATATGAACCGGCTCAGCGTTCCGATGCCGCTTATGCTGAGCTATCAGTCCCTCTTTTCCGCCTGTTCAACCCCCAGATCGCAGCGGCTCCGGAGCCAAATAGCCATACGGCGGCGGGGACGGGCACGGGAGCGGGCGGGCCACCTTCCACGGTGAGATTGATGCGCGCGAAGGTCGAAGTGTTGAATCTCAACCCTTCCACATTGATGGATAATGTATTCCCCGAAAAGGTGACGTCGCTATCCGACAGGCCGAGCGTGGTCACGCTGCGGTCGATCAGTGCGCCGGAGATGCTGGGCGCGACGCTATGATGAAATGAATAGATGGCCCCGTTGAAGAAGCCCGGCGCAAACGACGTATCCGGGGCGCTATTTCGGAAGCTGATCTCGATGAAGTTATCCCCGATGTCTATCGCGGTATCGACTAGGTGCATCCCTAACGGGTTCGAGACTTGTAACGCCTTCAGGCTGGGGATTTCCACGCCCGGATCTTTCACGGTGATCGTGTTCAGCAGCGTCAACTTATTCAGAGGGCTGGACGCAGTGGATTGAAAGATGGACTCCCTCATGACCTCGGTGCCGACTAATCCGGCCTCACTGACTTGAGCCAGAGCAAAGAATGCCGCTGCAGCGAGCCATGCAATGTTCATCCTGGCCTCCTCTATATGAGACAAAAGTCGGAGTGGTTTCTCGTGTGATGGCTACGTAATGTCACGGGACGGTACATTTTTCGAGATAAACAGTCAAGCCGGAAGGGTTTGCATAGATACTGACTGTCGCCGCCGGCGGTGTTCTCGCGTCGCTCAAAGGCTCACTGTACCACTACGAGTCGATCGTGGCCCGCCGAA
>CABVRO010000177.1:1987-4205 GCA_902500715.1 uncultured Nitrospira sp.
GGCATGCCTGGCGAGGATCGGCAGCGCATGGCCGTCCGTCTGCCGGGCCAAGAGTACCGCAGCCAATGATCGAAGCCCCTCTGCGTTTTCCTCATTACCTAAGATTTCATCCAGATCGCGATGCCGGCCGGGAAAGTCGGATGCGGCCAGCCGCCGGAGCGCATCGCTGCGTCGAAGGCGCGAGGAATGCCCGGCAGCCGCCCGGCGAATCTCCATGAGGTCGATAGCGGGAGGTTCAGACAGACGAAATGTCATAGCGCAGTCCTCGGCATATGGTCTTATCGATGGTCGCGCACCGCGCAGTTGGCATGGATCGTCTCACGCTGCGAATCGGTTAACTCTTCACCCCCCGCGCGCATCAGATTGTCCGGATCGCTCGAGTGGTCGGGGCCGAGCAGCAGGTGCCCGATTTCATGCGCCGCGACGAGTCCGAGCAGCGAGCGCGCGATCTTCAGCTGAGGTTGCGGTCCCAAACCGGACCCGGCAAAGTTCATTCCGACCACGACGCCCCGTCGTCCGTGTTTATCTTTGTCTTTACATTCAGTCGGGCTGTCGGGACCCGCAGCTTGTCCGATGGCATTCCCGACTTCGAGTACCAGCACGAAGAAGACATCGATCGTTCGATCGCCAGGCCCTCGAAAGGTCTTCATGAGCTTGTTGACGCGGGATTGTTTCGTCAGCACGCGAAATCCTTCTGCGTCGGCCCCGTCAATGACGAAATGCTCGACGTTTGCCCCAAGCGAGACTTGAGCGTAGATGTCGCGAATGTCCTGGATGACCGTGTCGAGATTCGCAATGTCCGTTCCGGTGAAGTGGTCTGACGCGACGCGGATCAGGTTGAGGTTCACGAACGGACCATGCATGTGGCGAATATGCGTCCCCACGGAGATCTGATCCGGCACGCCATGGAGGAAGCGCAGAAAGTCTTGTACGACGGAAAAGCCGCCCTCGACTCCGATCCTTCGCGCCGCGTCTCGTAGCGAATGTGACGGCATGGGACCTCAATGGAGCGTCACGATGACAGGAATGAGGCTTTGTCCCCTCGCCAGGTCGCCCAGCGCCTTCCCCAACACAGCCCCCGGTGTGCGTTGAGGATCGATGGCTTTCATTGCATGCCCGAGCGTCGGCGACGTGGTCAACAGATCTCCGGCCTTGATGGGAGCGAAGCCTGCATCGACTTTGCAATAGACCTTCCCGATCAACGCAATCGGAGCCCGGTGCTCGATCGAAGGATGCCGATCCAGGACGAGGGCCGGTTGGTAGCTTCCGGCTCCCGAGACGACTCCGATCACGCGGTGATCGTACGGCCTATCTGCCGGGCGGAGGTGTGTCTGATCGTCGATCGTCAGGACGGTCCCCGGTTCCACCGCGGCGACATCCGGGGCGAGATCGAAATCTTCCGCGCAGTCCGCATTCGACAGCAAAATGTCGCCGCTCTGGCCATCGAGCCGGATCGTATTCTGCCCCGCGCGATTCTTGACGAATAGAGTTCCCTCTCGCCCATCTCGACCGATGCCGACGCTGCCGGTGGCGCCGTTGAGGACCACAGTGTCTTCGCCCGAATCGTCCTTGACGAAGAGGCTCGCTCCGTTGCCCTGACGACCGAGTCCGAGATTGCCTGTCGCCCCGTTCAGCACGATAGCATCGGCGCCTGAGGCATCTTTAATGAACAGGCCTCCGGCTTCACCGTCGCCGCCGAAGCTGCCGTTGGCCGTGGCCGCGTTAAGCACGATTCTCTCCACTGCTGCGGGGCTGCGCAACCGTATCGTGCCGCTTGCGCCTGCGCCGCCCAGGATGCCGGTTGCCGTGGCGGCATCGAAGCCGACCCTGATCCCGTCGGCGGAACTGCGCAGTTGCAGTCGGCCGTCGGCTCCGTCCCCGCCGCCCATGAGGGTTCCGTCTTGATTCAGTCTCACACGGAGCTGGTTGTGAGGCGTGTTCACGTCGACCTGCCCGCTGGTCTGCACCCGCCCGGCGCTCCCATCGAGTTCGATGCGGTGCTGGCCTCCTTCAATCGAGACTTGCCCGGCATGCTGTCGGTTTCCCAGCCGCAAGGAAGGTTGTCCGGCGTTCAGATGGACGGTCGCCTGGTCGATCTCGAAACTGCTCGCTGCGTCGGGGAACAGCAGCAGGTCGCCGTCTTGCCCGGATCCTCCCAGCCAGACGTTGGCGCGCTCGGCCTCCAACAACAACACCAGCTTGCCTTCCGCCGTACGTA
>CABVRO010000178.1 GCA_902500715.1 uncultured Nitrospira sp.
CGTTTCAGCTCAATCCGACCATGCCCAAGGCCGGCATGGATCGCCGGGTGTATCTTGAAGCGAAGCTCGGCGGGCCCGGTGAAATGAAGGCGATCCAGGACCGCGTCGCCGCAGTGGGAACGAGTGTGGGCATCGAGTTCGCGTTTGACCGGATCGCGCGGACACCGAACACGTTCGAGGCCCATCGACTGATTTGGTTCGCCCAGCAACAGGGCCGTCAGGACGAGGTAGTTGAAGAACTGTTTCACGGGTACTTTACGGAGGGACTGCATCTAGGCCAGGCTGAAATCCTGCTCTCCCTCGCCGTCCGGGCCGGATTGGATGGAGAAGCGGTCGGCCGTCTGTTGCAGGATCAGGAGGGTGTCGATGCCGTGCGGCAAGAGGAGGCCCACGGCCATCAGCTGGGCATCAGAGGGGTTCCCTATTTCGTGTTGAATGGAAAGGCTGCGCTGTCCGGTGCTCAGCCGGTGGAGACGTTCGTCTCTGCGATCACACAGGTTACGGGGTAAGGAGGTCCTGCGATGGCGGTTCACGTGTATGGATGCAATCACATTGTGATCGAAGTGACCGACGCCAAGAAAGCAGTCCGGTTCTATTCGGACGTGTTCGGACTCAAGATGTTGCGTGGAGGAGAAGGCGCCGCCTGGTGCAAGCTGGGCGAACATCAGTTCATGGCGATTTTTGAAGTCGACCAGCCGCAGCCGGATCGCGTAAAACATTTCGGATTGATGGTGCGTGACGCGGAGCAGATCAAAGAAGTCCGGCGTAAGCTCACCAGGAAGTACAAGCTGAAGATGGAGCCGCATTTCCGTTGCGATTTCCGCGATCCCTGGGGAAACCGCATTCAGGTCGGCGATTTGAGCGACGAGTCGATCGTGTGGCTCCTCCCCTATCAAGAAGTGCAGAAGGCCGGGATCACCTTCGCCAAGACATCCCCTTCATCATCATGAAAGGACAAAAAATGAGCGCCACAAATTTATCCCAACGCCTGCAGGTACTCTTGAGCTCGATCCAGCAGGGGAAGATTATGGAAGCGATGAACGAGTTTTACGATGTGGACACGGTCATGCAAGACAACGCCAATCCGCCCACCGAGGGGCTTGCCGCCAACATCGAACGGGAGAAACAGTTTCTCAAGGGCGTCAAGGAGTGGAAAGGGTTTCACGTCACGGCGTCCGGCGTCGGCGACAACGCGACCTTTTACGAATGCGTCATGGAATTCATCGCGACGAACGGCCAGCCGGTGCGGTTGGAGCAGGTATCCGTCGCGAAATGGAAGAATGGGAAGATCGTCCACGAACGATTTTATTACGACACGGGGAAACGGACGTCACAATAAACATCCGATAAGCACCCAGGGGTCTGCGAGCGCAGACGCTCCGGCTCCTCCCGTCGCTCACGACACAGAGTTGAAGTGAAGGAGATCTCATGAAGCCTGACGTGGACAAAGTCAAAGCCCTCGCGAAAGACCTCTCTAAGACCTACCCTCGCAGCCCGCGCGAACTGCTCGGCGGCTATGTCATCGGCGCGCGTTGCGCGGACAAATGTCGCGCGTTTGTGCTGGGCATGAACGGGGACTATAACTATTGGCCCTGCTCGTTAGCCGGCATGCTGTTTTCGTTCACCGGCATCACGCCGGAGCAATTCAAGGAGGTCGTGGCAACCGGAGCGACAGACGAGGAGCTTGGTGCTTGGCTCAAGGTCCACAGCAAAGTTCAGGACCGACAGGCCATCATTGAGTGGAACAACAAGATGCGGGATCTGCGGCTGTCCGAGATGGCGCCGTCGGTGCAGGTTTATATGGAAGAGTACATCCCGAAATACGTACCGACGCATCGCCCAGTGTATACATATTTCGATGTGTACGATCTGGAAGAGAAGCGTTTGTGACGGACGGATGTGTGGCTGACGCCTGAAGGAATTCGACATGCCGGATGCGACATGGACTGAGATCGGTTCGGTCGATGAACTCAAGCAGCGCTCCCTCCAGCAGATCGTCTGTGGCCAGACAACGCTCGCATTGAGTTATAAGGACGGCCGGTTCGCGGCGATCTCAGGGGCCTGCAATCATATCGGCGGGCCGCTGGGTGCGGGACGGCTCGATGGCGACTACGTTGTCTGCCCCTGGCATTACTGGAAGTTTCATCGCCGGACCGGCCAGGGCGAACCGGGATACGAAGCCGATCAGGTCGCGACCTACGCCGTAAAGGTGGAGAATGGACGCGTCTTTATCGATCTGACTCCGGTCACGAAGCGACAGAAGCTCCCGAAACAATTGCACCCGCTGGCGCGTCCGATCGTTCGAGCCGACGGTTCCATTCGTGTGCTGGGCATCGCCACGACCGCGATGACGGCGGACCAGCCGCGGTACAGTGCGTCAGACGCCTTGCTGGAGGTGGCTTTAGAACATGCGCGGGAACGACTCCAGCTCGAGACTCAACTCATTCGGCTGCGGGACCTCTCCTTCCGCCCCTGTGAGGGGTTCTATTCGAAGGCGGCGGAAGCCTGTACCTGGCCCTGTTCGATTACGCAGATGGATCCGACCGATCAAATGGACCGTGTGTATGAAGCCGTGGTGCATTGGGCGGATGTGATTCTCGTCTCGACACCGATCCGATGGGGCGGCGCCAGCAGCCTCTATTACAAAATGGTCGAACGGATGAACTGCATTCAGAATCAGGAGACGATCGCCAACAGGCACCTGCTCAAAAATAAAGTCGCCGCGTTCATCATCATGGGTGGACAGGACAATGTTCAGGGTGTCGCCGGTCAACTGATGACCTTCTTCGCGGAAGTCGGTTGCCAGTTCCCGCAGTTTCCGTTTATCGCCCATTCGCGCGGATGGAGCGCGGAGGACATGGAGCGGAACAACAGCGAGGTGCAACACAGCCGGGAACTACGCGAAGGGGCTCAGGCGCTTCTCACGCGTGCCGTGGAGATGGCGCAGCTGATGGTGGAGGGGCAACTGGCGATGCATCCGCTCACCCGGGGAGGCCGCAAGGCGCATCAATTGGATAGTGAACCGACGGGATAAGCGGGGCGGATTCGCAAGGAGGCGGGATCATGTCAGGTCAGGATCACATGCGTACGCATCTGGGCAACCTGTCGCGGTCATTGTTGCGTCTGCACAAGGCGTTGCTGGACAGTGAACGGGTCTCCTATGAGCGGGTGCATGGACGGATCGAGACGAATGGTGCGTTCTTTCAGCTTGTGTTGGGCGACGCGTGGTTCGCCTGGTTGCGCCCCCTGTCTCAATTGATGGTAAAGATCGATGAGCTGTCCGAGGAAGAGGAGATCGAGGATCGGACGGAGATGACCCTGGCAATTGACTCGGTGCGGACCATGTTGACGCCTTCCGAAGAAGGGAATGGATTCGGCCGGCATTATTACGACGCGTTGCAGCGCGAGCCGGATGTGGTGCTGGCGCATGCGGCAGTCAGGGCGCTGCTCCGGACATCGTCGCCCGGGAAGGAGTCGATCACATGAAAGCGCATTACCTCGGCCATGTCGTGTTCTATGTGAAAGATCTTGGGCGGTCGCTGGCATTTTATCGCGATCTGCTTGGATTCCAGGAAGTGGGGAGAATTTTCAACGGTGCCGCGGCGGCGCTCACATCCGGCCGTACGCATCACGAATTGCTCCTGATTCAGGTCGGCGATGCGCCGGGGCCTCCATCCGGGCGACGTCGAGGCCTCTACCATATCGGCATCAAGGTCGGCGACAGTCTCGATGAGCTGCGCGCAGCGAAGCGGGAGTTGGAATCCGCCGGCGTCGTCATCGACGGGATGAGCGACCATACCGTGAGCCAGAGCCTCTACCTTCGCGATCCGGACGGCAACGAAGTCGAGGTCTATGTAGACGCCGATGAGGCGACGTGGAAGAGCAACCCTGCGGCTGTCGTGGCACCGATCAAGCCGTTGCATTTATAACTCAACAAAGGAGAGACGCTCATGGAAGAACCAGTCATTGCAGCGAAGCAGCCGGCCGTGTTGGAGTTGGAAGCCGGCACGTACTATTGGTGCCGATGCGGGCGCTCGAAGAAGCAACCGTTTTGTGATGGGTCTCACAAGGGGACCAGCTTCACGCCGATGGAATTCACGACGACCGAAAAGAAAACCGTGGCCTTGTGCCAGTGTAAGCACACCAAGAATCCTCCGT
>CABVRO010000179.1 GCA_902500715.1 uncultured Nitrospira sp.
CATCGCGCAGGGCGACCCCAAGGCGCAAAAGGCCGCCCTCTGGGAGTTGTCTGAAGCCCTGATTCCGCGCGGGAAGGGGTATGACTTCAATCAGGCCCTCATGGATTTCGGCGCGACGGTCTGTACGGCGCGCGACCCCTATTGCCTGCTCTGCCCGATGAAACCGTTCTGCAAGACCTATCCGTTCGAAAGAAAGAAGTGACGGAAAAAATGTTCAATGCTCGATTCCTGGCTCTGCTCGCTTGCGGGATTCATTGAACCTTGAACATTGTTAATTGAACAGTATCAGGCAACTGCTGATGGAAGTGATCGAGGTTGCGGCAGGGATCATTGTTCACGAGGGCCGGTATCTGATCGCACGCCGGAAGGCGGGGGTGCATCTCGGCGGCTTATGGGAGTTTCCGGGCGGGAAACGCGAAACGGGCGAAACGTTGGAGGAGTGTCTGCAGCGGGAGTTATGGGAAGAGCTGAATGTGCGGATCGGCCGTCCCACTCCCTTTCAGATCGTACGACATGAATATCCCGAGAAGATTGTGGAATTGCATTTCTTTTGCTGCCGGATCGAGACCGGTGTTGCAATCGCGCTGGACTGCGCGGAACTTCGATGG
This sequence comes from uncultured Nitrospira sp., assembly GCA_902500715.1. Lineage (GTDB taxonomy): Bacteria > Nitrospirota > Nitrospiria > Nitrospirales > Nitrospiraceae > Nitrospira_A. Next base: position 609 of record CABVRO010000179.1, read on the forward strand.
ATCTATCCTCATGAGATGGCCGCGTTCGAGTTTCCTTCAGCCGATCAGCCCGTTATCGCGGCGCTTCAACAGGGGAAAGTGTAGAGGCGTATGAAGGTGGTCCTCGACATCGAAACGGTCCAGGCAGCCCGGGAAGAATGGGCCCGGCTGGCCGGTCGCCACCTGGCCTCGGACGAGGCGGCCTTTTCCGAGACCGGGGGCGATTTGTTTGCAGTGGGCGAGGCGCAGGCGCAGCATCGGCTCGATGAAGAACTCTATGAAAAATCCTCCTTCGACGGAACCTTCAGCCGCATCGTGTGTATCGGGTTGCTGGAGTTTTCCGACAACCTCGAACCGCGTGGCGCCACCTCCTGGTACGGGGCGAACGAGCAGGAGCTATTACGTCGTTTCTGGAGTCATCTCGGGCAGCTCCGGCCCTCGTTGTTCATTACCCACAACGGCCTGAATTTCGACCTGCCCTTCATCAAGAAACGCTCGATCATTCAGCAGGTGAAGCCGACCATGGAGATCAACCTGGCCAAGTTTCGGGCGGAGCCGGTGTACGACACCATGGCGATCTGGAGCAACTGGGACAATCGCGGATGGGTCAAGCTGGACGTGCTTGCGCGGGCGCTGAATGTGGAAAGTAAATCGGGCAGCGGGTCGCAGGTGGCGCAGATGTGGGCGGACGGGCAGGGCAAGGAAATCGCCCTCTACTGCCTGCAGGATACCTATGTCACGTATGGCTGCTATTGCCGCATGAATTTCCGGCAGCCGATCTCGCGGGAGATCGTGCTCCTGAGGCCGGAACTCATCGATGTGGGCTGAATGAAGGGGCAGACGGTCAGCGAACGGTGAGTTCGGCCTTGTTCCGGGTCTCACGTTTCGGTTGCGTCTGCGAGGTGCCCTTCACGGCTCGAAGTTCCTTGTCCTTCGTTTCCAACTGCGTGCGCATCGATTCCAGGTCTCTTCGCAGGGCGCTGATCTTGGCGTCCTTCCGGGCCATCGCTTCACGCGCGTCCTGCAACTCCTGAAGGGTGTCGGTCAGTCGTTCATCCTCGGCGGAAGAGGCTTTCGCCGCAGGAGATGCAGGGACTGCCGGCTGCGCCGAGGGGATGTTCTTGGCCGGTGCTTCTTCCACCACAGAGGCGACGACCATCCGGGGTGCCGCCGCTTGGACCGGCTGAGGCGCCGGTGCCGCAATCGTTGCTGCGACCGCCGGAGCCGGTTCCGGGTTCTTGGCAAACAGCTTGTAGTCGATGGCGAGGGATTTGAGCGGCTGCCGGCCCTGCGCAATCGCCGGCAACGCCTGCTCGATTTTCCCGGCGGATTCCGGCGCGATGCTGACGATGCGAGCCGGTCGACCGCTGCGGAACAGGGAGGACTCGACTTTCGCCAACGTACCGTGATGCTCGGTCACGGTGAGATACAACCGTTCGTTCTGAACGTAAAGGGTGCCCGCGGTGGGTTCAGAGCCTGACCCTGCCGATGAGGATAGACGGAAAGCGACCACATATTCGGGTTGCGCTTGAGACAACGCTTGGGCTAGCAGGGGAGCAAGATAGTGCACGTCCTCATCGCTGAACACTGTCATCGGCTTGCTGCCATCCACGGGCAGATTCGAGAGATCCGTCTGGGCGTCCGAGATCATAACACCACGCAGCAGGTTATCGAGGGTGGCGAGATCGATGGTGCTGGGGTGGCTGGCCTCAAATTCCCAATCGGCGACTTCTTCGAGCCGGACAGAACCCTGGGGTTGCGCAGCGGCCTTCTGTTGAACGGTGGCGGCGGTCGATGAGCAACCGGCAGCCATGGCTCCCAACAGGGTCAACCCGAGGAGTCCGGAGTTCAGGGTCTTGGTGAAAGGGGTGCGGGAGCCGTGAATTCGCATGGCGGTCATCCTTCTCGGCTGGTCGATGCGGTGCGAACAGAGGCGGCGCGGCTTCAGGACGAAGGCGCGTCGTAACGAATCGGGATTACCAGATTCCCAAGCCCATCATCACCACGCCGAGGGCCATCCACCCGAAGACCCCGACGGCGATAATGGTTTCCAGGCTCATGCCCCGAGGGGCCTCTTCTGCATGACTCTGGGCGATGTCTTTCTTCATGATGCGAAATCCTCTGGGGCCGGTCGGTGGTTGATGAACCTGGTTAATTGTGGACGCCAGAATGGACCAAGCAAGGGCTATGCCCTTTTTCCATGAATATAGGGAGCCCTAGTGAGAACTCCCCGGAGAGTGGATCTCTGCTGTGGTGCGGCCGATGCGGCGTGATGGATCGCGGCGAAAGATGCCGTCTAAGCTATTGATGTTTCAAGGCGGTGAAGTCGCTCCATTGAGAGGTAGCCGGTGGTGAGCCGGCACGCGAACCAGACCCTGAAGACGGCGAGAGGCGCTGATGCCTGCTGTGTTCCCGTCAGTCTGACGAGGCCGGGCGTCTAAAAATTGGCAACTGCTGTTCAGGACTGGGCAAGAATGTCGCCGTTCGACGACCATCTTCGATCTTCCGTAGACCTGTCGCCGGCGGCCTATCTGTGGCGGTCTGCCGGGTGACGAGTCGTTCGAAGTGCGGGAACAATTCACGCAAGTATCGCTGAGGGCTCGCGCCGCCCCATCAGGACTGCGGCGCTCCCGTCGAGAATAGTGACCGGTTGAATGCTGCCGAGTAAGGCCGGCGCATCGCTCTTATTCCAAATCACGTAAACCCCGGTATCGGTGCGGCCCATCCATTGATCGCTGGAGCGTTTGGAGTCGCCTTCGACCATCACCGGGAGGGTTTGTCCGATCAACTCCCGATTGAGACGTGCGGTGATAGGGCGCTGCAGGTCTACCAGGCGGCTGACCCGTTCGCCTTTCACGGCCTCCGACACGTCGTCCGGGAACTTCCGCGCCGCGATGGTATTTTTCCGTTCGGAATATTTGAACACATAGGCGGAGTGGTATTGCACCTCTTCGACGACCCGATAGGTGTCCAGAAATTCCTCCTCGGTTTCCGAGCAAAAGCCGCAGATGATATCGGTGGTGAGGGCGATTCCGGGATGGCGGTGCCGAATGTGCGCAGCGAGATCGAAATAATCTTTTCGGCTGTAGGTCCGGTTCATGAGTTCCAGGATACGGTCGTTGCCCGACTGCAGGGGCAGATGGATGTGTTTGCAGATGTTCGGATGGCCGGCGACGGCATCCAGCAACGCAGTAGGAAAATCTTTCGGATGCGGAGAGGTAAAGCGGACCCGCTGGACTCCCGGCACCTCGGCGACCGCCAGGATGAGGCGGGCAAAGTCCCAGTCTTCATATCGGTAGCTGTTCACGTTCTGCCCCAGCAACGTGATCTGCGTATGACCGGTGGAGACCGACGCCTCAACCTCGCGGAGAATTCCCTGGGGATCGCGTGAACGCTCGCGTCCTCGCGTATAGGGCACCACGCAGAAGCTGCAAAAGTTGTCGCAGCCGCGCATGATGGCAATCCAGGCGTTGCTGCTGCCGTCGCGCTCGGGAAGGATGTCGTCGTAGGTTTCAT
>CABVRO010000180.1 GCA_902500715.1 uncultured Nitrospira sp.
TCGAGGCTCCTTTCAGCCACACTATGCCTCACACACAAAATTTCGGACAAGTCCCGGTGAATCCGGAGTCTGGTCAAGTGCAAATGGCAATAGGCTCAGCAAGAGGGACCGTTAAAGTTTCAATCAAGAGCATAGGACTGCAGGATATTAGACGCGCTAGCATAGCAATCCACGAAGCAGAACTAGCATTATACAAGCTAGTTCTAAAGAGAGAAGTTCCTCCCAAGTGGTCTAAGTGAGGAGACAAACGACCCGATACGCCTCCCCTAACACATCCATCGAACGCTTTAGCTTCTTCACGCTGAACGCTCCGGCATGCGTGTAATCTCTAAATGTACGTCCATCCGGCCTCCTATGTGACCTGTCAGCGCTGTAGCATGAGCATCCGGGACACCATGCTCCGCTAACTTTGTTATTCCTCCGTTTCGGAGCGAGTGAAGCACCTGCCCTTTCCGCCTATCTTGAGCCGTGACCAATCTAGCGCACGCCTTACTCGGTACAAGGAAGAAGGAACAGGCTGGGGAGTCTTTTCTCGACAGGCCAAGGTGTCGTCCACCCGCCCACAGTGTGTTTCTGTCGCTCTTCTTCGTACTGTGGAAGAACCCAGGAATCAGCTAGCGGTGCGTGAGCAGGCGAGCAAACTCGACGGCGGAAATGACCGGCACTCCGCTGTAGTGTGAAGCCTCGAAATCCTTATCGCCGGTGACAAAATAGTGAGGCTGAGGGTGGGTCGCCAGCAGGTCTAGAAACAGCCGATCCCGTTCATCACGAATCGGAGCGGTGCTTGTCGCCGGGACTACCAGGTCGGCTTGCACTCTCAACTCAGCCAGCCAGTTCATCGGCGCGATGGCGGCATGCACAAAGTAACGTTGGAGGGTAGGACGGCGGAGGACTGCGATCAGTTCTGCCAAAGTGGCCTCACTCATGACAGCCACGATCTGTCCAGATCGAATGGCATTTAGGATGAGGGCTGGGGCACTGGTACGAGACATCAACCCCGACACCAGGATATTGGTGTCAAGAACGACGCGCACGCTGCGCTCGCACTGCCGCGACTTCAGCCGAGATTTGCTCCGCTGTGAGAGGGCCCAACTCTTGGACGGCGCGGCGCAGTTTTTGAACCATCTGCCCAAATCGCTGGCGACTGGCCTGGCGTTCCGGAGATTCCAAAATGACCATGTTTGCGCCCCGTCGAATCGATACGGGCTTGCCCCATCCCTTGACCCAGGAGGAGGGAATCACCACGCCTTCTTTAGTGTACTTCACGGCTTTCATCGGCAACGCATCCAGTGTATCCGCAGGCAGTATACCATGGTACTGCGGCTCCGTAGTCAACGGTCGGCGATTTTGCGAGCCGCTCGACCGTCGTTCATGACTGCATGTTCAGACTGCCCGATTTCGACCATCCCCTGCTGTTTCACCATCCTGTAATCCGAGGCCCGTTCACTGTGGTCATTTTTGTGTCAGAAATTATCTAAAACCTTAAAATCTCCTGTACACAGTAGAAGCGATAGAAAGCTCGTAACCACCTGACATGTAACGCTTTTGTGGGGAAACCATTGCAACAGCGAACAATTCAAAAATCTAGCTTTTCACCTTCACACGGAAGAGGCCACTGGTTCGATACCAGTATCGCCCACCATTCATATCCCGACCGTCCCAACACCACTACCGCCCTGCAACCGCTCAATTTATCTCGACATCCTACGACAGCCAGCTGCCCGCGCCCTCAACTGGACAGAATCAAGCGCCTGAGCTAGACTTTTCTCACAAGGAACAGACTTCGTTTTTACGAATGTTCCGACAGAAGAAAGAGAGGCATGGTATGCGCGGGACTGTAGCAACGATCATATTGGGACTGGTTCTGACCACGGGCTGCTCGACCACCAATCAGGTGGCGACACAAGACCAGAACTATAATGCGCCGCTCAGTATTTATAGTGCGATGGACAGCACCTCACTGGTCTATTCCGATCCCATGGCCGCCTCACAAGCCAACGACCACCCTTATCGATGGGCTGCGTTCATCCTTCATCCAGTCGGCCACCTCGTTGACTACACCGTAAACCGCCCCCTCTACGCCATTGCCAAACACGCACCCTATCTCTTCGGTTATACGTCCGAAGATTCCATGATCGACTCGCAGCGACGGTAACCCTGCTCGAAACCTTGCCGGCCGGGACCTCTCCCGGCGGTGAGGTGAGCATTCCTCGCCCGCCTATTGCCAGTCGCATCTCACTTGCCATTCAGGTATGCTCGCCGCTTCGATCGTGCGCCACGTTGAACCGGGGCATCGAATCCGGCCATGTATCGCCGCCTCCCACTGCTGCCGTTCTTGTTCGCTGTCTGCGCCCTGTGGGCAGGATGTGACACTCCGCCACCGGCCAGGCCCCCGCTTCCTCCCTCGGAGAGTGACCTTGACCTCCTGAGCCCCACGAAACTTTGCGATTCCCGCGAGACATTCCTAGCGGCACATCCTGGAGTCATCCCCCACACCCAAGCCTGGGGCAGCGGGCAGGAACTCCAAATCCCGTCTCAGCAAAGCCGCTCCAAGAGCGACGAGTCATATTTTTTCGACGAAGACGGAACGTTGGTCGGTATGCTGTTCGTGTTTCGTTCCGGACTCGATCTCGCCCCCTACAAAACACTCCGCTATACCCTCTCCCGGCTGAAACCCAGCCTGGAGTTCTATTTAACCGTGGCCCAATTGGCCGATCGTCAGAACATGGAAGGCAGCACCATCTATGACACCGGCGACGAAAAGACGACCACCCGCTACCTCGTGCTGGGCGATCGCGATAACCAACGCCTGCTCGAAGCCTCCTTTACGGTCGATCCCTACGTGAAGCTTTTTTCTCCCTATCGCAAGGAGTTCCTTGACCGCCTCCGCGATACCGCTCAACACACCGGCGGCCAGCACCTCGATACGCAGGGGTCTGAGGACAAGGAATCCTTCGCATCGCTGCAACAGTTCGCCCGCGGCCAAACCGCGCAACTGGCCTATTGTGGCACGAAAAACCAGGTGATCGCCCTCGACGCCTACCAGAAAGCGAGCGCCTCAGGATTCACCGGCACGGTCTGGCAGGCGGAGCTTCACCACCGATTGGGCGTCTCCTGGGAAGCAGCCGGCAACCTGGAGAAGGCCAAAAGCGAACTCCTCGCTTCCTTGGCCCTTCGCCCGAATTCGCCGGAAGTCGTCAATAACCTCGGGGCCGTGTACGGGAAATTGGGCGAGAAGAAAAACGCCTTAGCCTCATTCGAAAAGGCCATTTTGCTGCGCCCCAACTACGCCATCGCTCGCTTCAACGTGGCGGAGGCCATTGCTGATGACAACCCTCGACGGGCCATTACGGAATACGAAACCTACCTGGCTCTCGTCGAAGGCATTCTTGAAGAAACGGACCGCGCCGCCCTCGCCCAAAAGCGCGTCCAAGCGCTCAAGCGCCAGTAGGTCTATTTGGATGGCAGAGTGACCTCACGCCCGGCATGGAGCCGAACGTGAGAAACGTGGGGACAAGATCAACGGGGAGACTTCTCGGCTTCTTCCTGACTCGTCTTACACTCGATGCACAAGGTGGTGACGGGACGCGCCTTCAAGCGCTTATAGGGGATATCGCCCTGACACCCCTCACAGATCCCGTAGGTCTGCGCGACAAGTCGACCGATCGCTTCGTCGATCTTTTTGAGGAGTTTTCGCTCCCGTTCGCGAATGCGGAACGAGAAATGTTGGTCGGCTTCGGCGGAGGCCTGATCGCTGACGTCAGGGAACACTTCCAAACCGGTAGGATTGGTCAGCACGACTCCGGCTTCAGCCAGGATCGCCGCGCGTTGGCCTTCTAGATCGTGCAGGATGTCGGGATACTTGACCCCGTTTGCCTTGGGTGGCTTTCGCCGAGCGACCGTGGGTTTTTTCGCGGGAGGCTTCATCGAATACTCGGAATCGAGATGCCGGTATTGCCTTCAGACCGTATATCGAAATTCGACTATAGCAGCCAGAATTCAAAGAGGTCAATCGGTTCTTCGAGGCTTCGCCAAGGCTTCACCATGCCCGAGCCGGAAAATCCCGGTCAGAGATCCCTCCGGCCCTCGATCGA
>CABVRO010000181.1 GCA_902500715.1 uncultured Nitrospira sp.
GAAGTGGGGGTGCGCCTCCCCCAACCACTATGATCACCGGCCCGAGTGGTGGCCCAAGTGGAAGTGGGCCGAGGGGAGGGGGCCCACACAATACTCCTCCAAGCGGGAGTCCAGCCGGGGCCATGCCGTTAGCAGCAGCCATGGATGGAGTGAGCCCAGGCCCACAATTCACAGGTCGATCCTATCCCAGTGTCACCAAAAGCCATCCGGAGACGTCGAAGCCGTCACCGGAACCCACATTCGGCGGCGAAAGCTTGTCGAAAGGCAAGACCGACGACACGGCGTTTGATCCGAAAGAAGAAATCGCCGCATTTCGTGATCGGAAAGAGCCGTCCAAGGCGTCGAAAGGAGAAAAAGCATGACCATGCAGTTCACACGGGTGTTCGTATTGGCGCTCGGTCTTTCGTCCCTCTGTCTCAGTACCTCACCGGCCGAGGCGGAAGGTCCAAGTGGTCCTCCACCGGCCAGGCCCAGCGTCTCAACATCATCAGGAGCAACGCCTTCGCTCCCTGGGATGAGCCAAAACAGTGGAGCCTTGTCGCTGCTTACCGGGACAGCTCGTGACGCCTGCGAAGCCATGCTCTGTCTCTCCGCGATTGGGTCGGCTCCCGCCGAGTGTGCCTCGTCGTTAGCCAAATACCATGCGGCGCAGATGTTCGGTGGCGGCCCCGCATTTTTAGCGGCCTGTCCGCTGGTGCGCTGAGGCTGGCATGATTGCTGCGGATCTGCCTCCTCAGCATCAGGAACGAGTCGTCTGCTCGATCATGGCTGCGGTGAAGTACGAAGTCCCGGCTAACATCGTCCTGGCGGTTGCGGAGAAGGAAGGGGGCAAGCCGGGGCAATGGGTGAAAAACACCAACGGCACCTATGATGTGGGTCCCATGCAGTTCAACACGTCCTATCTATACCACTTGATGCCATACGGCATTACGGCTGCAGATGTCGCGCAAGCAGGCTGCTATCCCTATGAATTGGCGGCCTGGCGGTTACGACACCATATCCTCCATGATAAAGGAGACCTCTGGACCAGAGTCGCCAATTACCATTCACGTACCCCGACACGGAATGCCCGCTACCGATCCAGTGTGATGCGCAAAGCGGCGAAGTGGGCCGAGTGGCTCACCGTACGATTTCCCACCGCTCTGTTTGCCGATCCATCCAGCAAGAAATAGGGGGCATGATCTGAACAGATTATGCCCCACGAATGATTACGGCGACAGGATGGTCTGAACCGCCTTGTCTCCGAAAAATCCTTGTTCCTTGAGATTGGCAAACCAGATCCGAGCAAGCTCCCTCAGGTGCAATTTCAGTTTGGTGTCAAGATGAGTGCGCGTACCATGCTCATCATATCGATACACTTCTTGGTTCAGACCGAGATAATCATTCCTGAATGACACCGGTTCAGCGAAGGGGCCGTACGGCGAATTCTGAAACATGAACACAATATCAGGATCGCGCATGGGATCGCCGTTTTGCTCGCCATAGTGGCAGAGTGACACAAGCCGGTGCCCTTCTCCATCTATGCCGATCTCTTCAACAGACAGTGGCATGTAGCCGTTCACGGTGATGCGAACGGCGCTATGTCCGTGGAGAAGCTGATTGAGGTCTGCTGCGAAGTCTCGATAGATGTTCATCATTTATCTCCTTTCATAGAGTGAAGGGACGCCCCCGGCGCGAGGGCCGAAGGCGTCCGAGGACCGGTTAGTTCCCGGCCCGCTCCGTGATCCACACTTTCGCGTGGCCGAGGACGACCGTGACCGCTTCCAGATCGTTCAGGCTGAACGAGTCGGAGCGCTTGCACCCATCCGCCGTCTTATAGGAGCGGGTGATGGTCACGTTGTAGAACGCGCCCTTCTCCCCCTCGTTCTTCCAAATGCTCGCGGTAATGCTGCTGCACGTGAATTTCTCGACCGGCTGAGGTTTGAGTTGTTGATCGTGAGGTGCCATTGACTGTCTCCTTTGGTTTGAGTTGATGTGCTGACCTCTCACCAGGCGTGGAGGTCACATAGCGACCACAAAGGAGACAACGAGGACGAGACGACCTGGGGACCGGTGGGTGCCCAGCGGAGGAATGACAGTGTACTGGCGTGATCGACGCAGCCCGCCGGGGGAAAGCCGGGGCCGAGGACGCACCCGCACAGGCACCACACGTCACGACCCATGCCGGTCTCCGCTTGTCAGCAGCACTACGAACGGATCGTGGACACGAGGGGAGAAAAAGGGGATCTTACTCGTCACTCGCTTGTACAGGATGGCACGTGGTAGTCGATCAGTTCAGCTGAGCCGTGAGCGGTCGCTGTCGTCCTCGGATACGTGAATGAACACAGAACCGAGTCGGACGGTGACTGTCCCCAATGGCTGAATGGCCCTCGGCCGGGGAGTGCTGTACGATCGGCAGGAAACAGTGACTGTCAGCAATGAAAGGATCCCTTGCAGGATGCGACTCCAAGGGTAGACAGGCGACGGATGTTTAGCGCTCGACCAGGCCTGGTGCAGGAGTGTTAGCGAAAACGAGGACGATCAGGACACCGTTTTCGTGCTCCTGGAATCATTGACACCGATTCAGCCCGTCACGTCAGGAGATGTCCGTTTCCTGATGCGCCCCGCATCACTTCCCCTTATCAAGGCTCACTGTTCAAGTAGTAGCATATATGCTATTTTACATCGTAGGGGGTGCATGGCGAGCTCATCCAGCAGGTTGGTCTATGACGGTGCGGTCCTGCGAATCGAGTTCTACTTGGCTCCGAATGGGTGTGCACCTACGGAAGCGTGGCTTGAACAGCTCTCCCGAGGAAGTCAGCAGAAATTTGCCGCGCTCTTCGCGCGGATGGGGGATACGGGGAAAATTTGGAACGAACGCAAGTTCAAACATTTGACCGAAACAGATCAGATATTTGAGTTCAAAGTCGAAGCCGACCGTATCCTGCGCTTCTTCTTCATCGGTCGACGACTCATCTTGACGCATGGGTTCAGGAAGTGGTGACAAAACACCCACACGCGAAATTGAACGCGCTGAAGCCTATAAGCATAACTTTGTAGGGAGGGTGCGGCATGAAACGTAGGGCTGCGAGAACGGGCAAGGGGTGGCTGGACAAGAAGTTTGCAGATCTCCACTTTCGTCAGGGATTTGAAGAGGAAGCTCAGAAGCTGGCTATCGGCGAGCAATTGTCTCGGTTACGGCAACAAGCGGGATTGACCCAAGCCGAGGTGGCCAAACGCATCGGCAGCACCGCCTCCGCCATCAGCCGCTACGAAAATGCGGAGTACGATCGGTACGAGCTTCGGACCATTCAAAAGATCGTCCGCGCCTGCGGGGGCCACCTCGACATCACGATGGCACCCGGACCGAACACGCATCGAGCGGCGTAGACAAGACGACGGCAAACGAGAACCTGGTCGCCTATGAGCCACATTCACGCCCATGCAGGTCCCATGGGTGCAGCACGCGGGATAGACAGGATGCGGCGAAAAGGCCTGTTGTGACGTGCCGAACCCACAACACTTGCTCGTCACAGGGCAGATGGTCGAAGGATCAGCTTCGAGGCGGACGTGAAGCGCGTGGGTCGTCGATCGCAACGCGACCGAATGGAGGCGAGTCGGGTGATGCATGCGGGAGGATGTCGAATGCTCCGCGCGAGGGGATTGAATGCACAAGGATGAGGGGTGGAGGTGGACCGTGCGGTCTCGTCAGATCTGGCTCGATCCTCTGTGAGAAGTGTCCGCTCCCATCCCATCGCGCAACGCGCCTTGACACCCTAGTCGCATCCCGCTACAACCATCGCTCACCGTGTACACGGAAAGGAGCATTCTATGGGAAAACCCCTCACCAAGTCACAGATCTCTGAGCAGCTCGCTGAGAAATCTGGACTCACTAAAAAAGCGATGGTGCAGTTTCTCGACGAACTCGCCGCCTTGGCCTATCGTGAGGCGAAAAACGTCTTTACCCTCCCTGGTCTCGGAAAACTCAAGCTCGCCAACCGCAAAGCCCGCATCGGCCGCAATCCTCAGACGGGCAAAGAAATAAAGATTCCTGCGAAACGCGTGGTCAAATTCAGAGTCGTCAAGGCCGCGAAAGACG
>CABVRO010000182.1 GCA_902500715.1 uncultured Nitrospira sp.
TCGTCGCCTGAAAGTCCGGGTACCGGTCTGCAGAGACGCCGGTGAGGGTAGCCAAGGACGCAAGATATTCTCCCTGCCCGCGGGCGATGTCCGCGCGGAGGTTTTTGTGCGTATGCATCGCGAAGACGGTAGCCCGTTGTTTGGCTCTGAGCAAACGGCCGTCTGTCAGCGCACCCGGCGTGGTGCTCGACGTGAATTCAGTCATCGGATCGAGAAACTCTTTGGTGGCCCCGGTCGTGCCGTCGGTGAGTTGGGTCGTCGCGTCGAACGGCGCCTTCGTCAGCTCGACGGTGGCATCCGTCATACAGCCGCCGAGGGTGAGGAGCAAACCGGAAATCAGTGCGAAGCGTGTCGTGAGCATATGAAGCCTCCTGGGTTCGCCCGATGTGTACAGCAATGAGATACCACATCGAACGCCAAGGCCGACCCTAGGAGGAGCCCTAGTTGTGAGGACGGTTGCCGGGAATGGCGAGGCGAGCAGGGCAGGGCATAGGGCCATGGTGGTTCACTTGACAGGACCGCATGCTCGGCGTAGGTATCTGCCGCGCCTGTTCCTGCGTATCGCAGACGTGGGAAGGGAAAAAATTTACTCGTGTCATCCGGAGCCGATTCGGATCAGGACGGGGAGGAGAGTCGGTCGCGGCCGTCCAAGACTGGGATATGAGACACGATTTATGGGGCAGGATTGAAGGGCTCAGATCCCTGCGTCTTTACCCACAATTGCACTCTGGCCCCGATAAACCCTGAACGGGAGAAGGGAGGAGACCCGTGGACTCACGAGTCACCTGGACCAAGATTGTGTACGCCTTACACGCATTCAGCCTGCTCACTGGCATCATTGGCACAGCTACCATCGTCGGAGCCTTTCTGACAGGCTGGCCTTCGATCATCGCGGTTATGCTCAACTACATCAAGCGGAGCGAAGTGCGTGGTACGTGGCTGGAATCGCACTTCCGCTGGCAGATTCGAACGTTTTGGTTTGGACTGCTGTGGATGTCCCTTTGCGCGATCTTCATCATCGCGACCTTTGGGATCGGCCTTCTATTCATGTGGCTGCCAATCACTCTGGTCGGACTCTGGTTTGTGTACCGCATCATTCGAGGGTGGGTGACCCTGGGTGACAGTCGACCCATGAATGTGTGAGCGGCACGGCCATCATGATTTTACGGCTTCCCTCCACAGCCGCTCATCCTTATCCGTTCCTGACGTTGAGAAGGTGTATGACTCCTTCGCCCCGCGACTTCTATGGACACACCACTAGCCCGGATTATTCATGAATGCCGTCGCGAGGCTTGTGAGACCGAAGCCCGCCGGGGCTTCTCGCACGTAAGGCCGACGCAGGCGTACTTGCAGTCCGTCGGGGGCGCACGGCGCGATGAACAACTATTGGGGTCAGATCTAGAACTGTGTAGATTGATGAGATAAACTCCCCTGCATGGCGAGACCGTTGCGCTTGGAATATCCGGGGGCGCTCTATCACGTCACGGCCCGAGGCAATGCCCGCCAGACATCTTCCTCGACGACGAGGACCGGCGGCGGTTCCTAGGCGTGCTGGAGCGTGTCGTCGCCCGCTTTCATCTCGTGCTGCATGCGTACTGCATGATGAGCAACCACTTCCATCTGCTCGTGGAAACACCCGACACACAGATTCCGCGCGCGCAACGCTTTGCCGCCCGTCCGAGTCTCAGCCAGCTGTTGTCCGCGCGGCTCCGCGCCAACCGTGCTCAACGAGACGCGGTCATTCGCCGGACTTATCTTGAGCATGGGTACAGCCTGTCCGAAATCGGCCGAGCGGCGAGGCTGCACTATTCGACCGTCAGTCGTATCGTGAGCGCTGCGACCAAAGGGCGTGCATAGAACAAGATCTGACCCTATTTCTGCTATTTCTGCCCTTTAGCGTCTCCCAGGCAGAGGAGAGAATTCTCGTCACGTTCGATCTCGATTTTTCCGACATCCGCGTCTATCCCCCCGCACATCATCATGGAATCTGGGTATTGCGTCCACATACGCAGAGTATCGAAAACACACTGGCGTTGCTGCGATCCGCGTTGCGAGTTCTTGAAACTGAATTTCCCCTCGGGCGGTTGTGGATCATCGAACCTGAACGGGTTCGGATTCATGAATAGCTGAGTACTGCTCACTCCAGCAAGGCGCAATGCGGTCCATTCTGTGGATATTTCTATAGGCCCGCTCGAGTAACTGATGGGGGAAAGAAAGAGGGCGCCCATCGCGATGCGGCTGCGATTTACTGAGCGCTGGGTTCGATGGGGAGGTGACGCAATCGGTACCGGGCCTCTTCGATTGTGACGATGGCTCCGGCAGTCAAGGCCGCACGGCATTCACTGAGCACGTGCAGCAATCGAGGGATGACGGAAGTGGGTGTTTGGTTTTGGAGTCGGAGAAGTATCACGCTGGGTGACGCATAGGCGTCCAGCGCCAGCAGGTCGGCGAAGTCGAGATCACATGTGATGACCAGGCGCTCCTCGCTTCTGGCCATTTCGAGTATGAGCGGGTCGGATAGGCGCTGAAGGCCGTCTTCACTCAAATGCCGAACATCGTGACCATGCTGGCGGAGGGAATGCACCGTGCTCAAGGCGATGCCCATATCCGCCACACACTTCACAAGGAAGTTCCAGTCAGCGGATGGAGTTCCTCATTTGTCAAGGCGGCGGCATACTGCAGAGCTTGTCGGATGTCGTCCGCTTCGAGGAGCGGGTATTCTCTCAAAATCTCTTCAGTCGACATGCCGTTGGCCACCAGATTCACAAGCAACGAGACGCTCACGCGCATGCCACGAATACAGGCTCGCCCGCCGAGTATCTGCGAATCGAAGGTGATTCGATCGTATCCGGTCATAAGCCACTCCTTCCTACGAAGTGTAGCCGACACTAGACATGAAATCCAGCGTCGCGTGTCGCGAAGTTGCATCAGTGTCCGGTAGGGCCGCGGGCCTTCCGCGAAGAGGTGTGAGCGCGTGGGGGACACCCGGGCGTTCACCGGACAGTTATTTCCGTTTTTTCGGGGTCGTCGGTGGAGAGGGAATATCGAGCGAACGGACCGGCGCTCGTGAGCCCGCGTCTTTCATCCAACGGATGTCTGCTTCGCACTCCGCACGGCTCGGGTACGACTCGGCGCACTCGGCCACAATGCGCCCGTCGCTGTGACGAAGGCGCCACCGGACCTGTTTCCCTCGCTCACGATAGATTTCATAGAAGCCAAGGCGTGGCGCAGCCGGAACACCGGGGAGTCCCAGCGCCCCCCAATCGGGATGTGCCCGCAGTTGCTCACCCGTGATGCGTCCGGCCTCGCGGATTCCTTTGGGCGCGCGGCTGAGCAGCGCTTGAACCTCGGCCTGATCGATCGGCCGTTGGCGCAGCTTCGAGAGATCCGTCACGCTGATCGAGATCTCCCCCAGCGGACCTTCGTGGGCGATCGGCACATCGATATAGACGACGGCGGTGCCTTGGCGAGTAAAGCTGTGCCCCGGCTGCTGCGGCCGCGAGATCCCGCGCACCGATCGCGGATCGTTGAACGAATGCATGATTGCCGTCGTGCCGCCGACCGTGACCTCAGCCAGATAACTTCCCTCCAGCACGGGCCGTTGGACGGCCGGCCCCTCCAGCGGCTTCATGCCGGCGAGGCGGACTCCTTGCGCCGTAAATTCGAGCGCGACCCGGATGCGCCGTTGTCCGCGCCACTGCGGGTGTGGGCTCATTCGTACACCTCCAGTTCGGAGAGAATTGTTCGCCAGCAGACCGGGCACCAGGGCGGATTGTTTTGGTTCATCCGGCATTCCAGCACCGGTCGAAAGAGTCCGGTCGTATAGGAGCCTCCAGCCCCTTCAAACGCGCCCACGCTGGTGCGTCGATTCCACCCAGAAGGTAGACGGATTGCATTCGTCGGTAACGGGGTATTGGAAGCGACGAGGTCGAACCATTTCAGCATCGTCCAATCCGACGGCGCCTCCGAGGTATTCGGGTACCTGCTCACTCCGGTGAACGTCTCCCTGGCGCTGTCGCTGACGTATTCATCGCCCAGGGCAAACAGGTTGTGCCCCATCTCATGGGCGA
>CABVRO010000183.1 GCA_902500715.1 uncultured Nitrospira sp.
GGAAGTCAAAGAGGGTGGCCTGTTCCCAGGCTTGTTGTGGAGTGTGTTGAGATTCATAGCCGCAGGGAAACGGGGTGACGAGAAAACCTTGCTTTTCGAAGAGTCTGACTGCGCGGGGCAGGTGATAGGCCGCGGTTACCAACAGGATGTGTCCTGACCCAAGCATGGCCTTGGTCTGCACGGCGTTTTCATAGGTGGTCCTGGATTGTTCCTCAATCAGGATAGCGGATTCCGGCACACCAAGGCGAAGGGCCCACCGTTTCATTTCGTGGGATTCCATCAGGCCGGTTCGAAATACGGTGGCATCGCCCCCGGTGAGCAACAGTTTCGGGGCAAGATTCTGTTTCCACAAGTCTGCGCCACAACCCGTACGCAGGCGGGAGGCATCAGAAACTTCATCGGCTGGGCGGAGTGATCCCTTCTGAAAGACGCCCCCTGCCAGAACCACCACCGCGTCGAACTTCGATTTGGACGTGGGCTGGAATGATGGATACTGTGCTTCAAGCAGCGCAATGTACACGAGGGATAGTAAGGGGGTGGCCGTCAGCAGCAACAGTAACACGGTGAGGAACAAGAGGCGCCTGACCCAAGTCGTCCTTCCAGGGGACATGGGGAGGCAGGCGGTCAACAGGGCAAGTAGCCCGGCGATTAGAATCCAGGACAAGGGGTAGAGTAGGTATTTCAAGGCCTTATACACACCGAACCACATGGGCGTAAGGTCCATAGACGCTCCCGGTTAACAGGCAAGACAGAGTGCTCAGCATACACCGAGAGTGTACAGACACCAAGTGTTGAGGAGGGTTCGATGGCAGACGGACGACACTATTGGTTGATGAAATCCGAACCCGAAGTCTTTTCAATCGATGATCTGGCTCGGTTACCGAAGAGAACGACTTCATGGAATGGTGTGCGGAACTACCAGGCGCGGAACTTGATGCGGGCGATGAAAATCGGGGATCCGGTTCTCTTTTACCACAGTAACGCCAATCCTCCCGCGGTGGTGGGAGTTGCGGAAGTCGTGAAAACGGCTTATCCCGATGCCACGCAGTTCGATAAGCGGGATTCGCACTACGACCCGGCCAGCTATCCGGATCAGCCGCGCTGGGACATGGTCGATATCCGGTTTGTTCGTAAATTCGTCGCGCCGCTGTCGTTGGACCTGCTGCGTGCGCAGGCTGGCCTGAAGGGAATGGAACTGCTTCGAAAGGGCTCGCGACTGTCGGTTCAGCCGGTGCGGACGGCCGAGTGGAATGAAATTATCAGGCTGGCAGAGGCACAGGAAGACAGCTAGCCTGTCCGGGAAGAACTCAATTCCGGGCGGGGGAGGTGTCCTCGGTTCAGAGCAGGTCAGCTACGAGCCTTTCCATCATCCAGATATCGATGTTGCCAGTCGAGCCAGGCATGTCCCAGTTCATGGGCGAGAATGTATCTCCGTCTTGTGACGGGCAGACGTTTGCGGATATAGATGGTTTTGGCCTCATTGTCCCAAATCCCATCCGCATTCGCATCCTGCCGGTCCATCTCGGAGTCCGTGACCTGCCTGATCATGATGTGGTAGCCGAACGGAAGGATGACTTTGTTTGGTATTCGCACCATACCCCTCACGGTCGTATCAAATAGGGAGCCTCAGCCAGGAATTCCTGCTCCGGAATAGCCTAACATATTTTCTCTTTCGTCTTCCTGCCTAAATATTCATTACTATCAGTGGCTTGCGAGATATTGTTGCTCAGTCGCTGTATGGCGACTCGGTGGTGGTGGAGCAATTTTCGATGGTGGTGAGACGGCGCTGAGCATTTCAATTGAAAGATTGGATGGTGTATCATGCCCCCATGGTTGAGAAACTTCTGGCGCAAGAACTCGCCAATTCCTATCCCGCAGTCGTTCGGATCGTGGGCGTAAAGATCCGTGACCGAGGGGAGCTGAAAAAATTCGATGCCGGAGAGGCGTTGCTGGTGACAGGGGATCGGGTGCTGCTCGAAGTGGCTGGCGAGTTGAGCTACGGGGTCGTTTACGGGGCTCCTCAAGTGATGCCGTTCATTCCACCCATGCGCGTGCTTCAGCCGATCACCAGGAAGGCGACAACGGAAGATATGGCCACGATCGATCGGTACGAACGGTTGGCATCGGAGGGAATGAAGGCGTGTCGGGAGCAGGCGGCGGCCCTGGGGCTTCGAATGAAACTTGTGGAAGTGTTCTGCTCGTTTCATCGCCGACAGATGACCTTTGTCTATACGGCCGATGATCGCATCGACTTTCGCGAACTGGTTCGTGTGCTCGCGCGTCGGTTCGGAGGACGCATCGAAATGCGGCAAGTCGGGGTGCGCGACGAAGCCAGTCGGTTGGGTGGGATCGATACGTGCGGTCTCGTGCTCTGTTGTGCCGCGTTCCTCACGGAAGTGAAGCCGGTGACTGTCAAGCAGGCTCGGGTGTTGGGGCTTCCTGTCGATGACCCCAAATTGCTCGGTGTCTGTGGTCGTCTCAAGTGTTGCCTCTTGTTTGAGGCGATGGACAATCCCTCCTCAAAATCATCAGCGCTGATTAACCCCTCACGTTCGCGCCTGGCTTCGTCATAATCCCCGGCAATTCGAAAACGTATTCCCCTCATTGTCTCCCCCGGTCCGCTCTGTGCTCACCTTTCGTTCAGAAAAGGCGGTGCTTTTCGTCCGAAGGAGTATAATGGGTTGCGAGGTGACGGATGCCTCAAGTGTTGGTGCTTGGAGCCGGGAAAATCGGGTCCCTCGTGGCTGGGTTATTGTCGGCTACCGGGCAGTACCAGGTTCATTTAGCCGATCTTACGCTTGATGCCCCGAAGCGACTGGTTGATGAGTTGTCGTTGGCTGCTGTCACTCCCTGTGCGTTAGACGTGCGGCGACCGGATATAGTTGCGGGCTATGTCGGCTCTCACCGATTCGAGGCAGTGATCTCCAGCCTACCGTACTTCTGCAATCCGACCGTTGCCGAGATCGCGCGAGCCCATCAGCTCCATTATTTCGACCTGACCGAAGACGTGGCTGTAACTGGTCGCGTCAGGGCGATCAGTGCGGGCGCCGATCGTGCTTTTATTCCTCAGTGCGGCCTGGCTCCGGGGTATATCAGCATCGTGACGAATGACCTTATCGGCCATTTTGAATCCATCGATAACGTGAAGATGCGTGTCGGCGCGCTGCCTGTTCATCCGAGTAATGCGCTGAAGTACTCCCTCACCTGGTCCACCGACGGGTTGATCAATGAGTATGCCAACGTTTGTGTCGGCATTGAGGGGGGGAGGAGGTCCACCTTCAGCCGTTGGAAGGCTATGAAACAATTGAATTGGACGGGCTGCTCTACGAGGCCTTCAACACGTCCGGCGGCCTGGGCACTCTCGCGGACACGTACCGCGGACGGGTCCGAACCATGAATTATAAGACCCTGCGGTATCCCGGGCATTGCGAAAAAATTCAATTTCTCATGAAGGACCTCAAACTGAATGAGGACCGGGAGACGCTCAAGCGAATCCTGGAGCGAGCCATTCCTCAGACGCAGCAGGACGTGGTGCTGATCTATGCGGCTGTAACCGGTACCAGGCAGGGCGAGTTATTCGAGGAGACCTATGTGAAAAAGGTGTATCCGCGGACGATTCTCGGGCGGCTCTGGTCTGCGATCCAGGTCACGACCGCGTCGTCGCTCTGTTGCGTGGTTGATCTTGTGATGGCCAGACCTTCTGTCTATCGTGGCTTCGTCACACAGGAACACTTTCACTTGCAGGATGTGCTGAACAATCGATTCGGGGATTGTTTTCGAACCTGACGGCATCATGACGATACAGGAACTGTTCAAGACCTTGGGTTTGACGGAGGAACAGCCAGGGGGATGCCTCTCCTCCACGACGTGGAGTCGCACCACCGACGCCGGTATCGTCGAGTCCCGTAATCCATCAACTGGAGAGCCGCTGGCACGAGTATACGCGTGTTCCCTTGCCGATTACGATGCACTCGTAGCCGGATCGCAGCAGGTCCAGGCCTCGTGGCGGATGGTGCCGGCGCCGAAGCGCGGCGAGGTGATCCGTCTGATAGGTCAG
>CABVRO010000184.1 GCA_902500715.1 uncultured Nitrospira sp.
CCGATTCTCCTCGTACATGCCGCGATCTTGTCGAAAAGGGCCGACTGTTCCTGGCTCCAAGGCGGAGAGGAATTCTCCCGACCAAGGTATTGAATCCCTTCAGTCATCGAGAGGCGCAGCACGTCGAGATGAGAGAGCACTCGATCACCAAAGGCCACATGCGTCTCCATGGCGATCGGCTTCAAGACTGCCTCGAGGTGCGGGGCCTTGATACGGCCCGTTCGAAAGGCTTCACGAAAGGCAGGGCCCGGGAGGGTGCTTCGCCCTCCGAACAACTGCTCTCCCCGCGCAACCGCATCCTCGAATTTCTGGTCTTCCAACCCCTGCAAAGGATTTCGCGCGATGATCGTCTGCATCGGCCAGACCCTGGGGATAACCTCGCCGGCCAAACTGACATATGACCGCAAGGCCATCCGCTGCGCGTCGGTGTAGTGCGATTGCATGCGATCTGCTGTGTGCATACGGTTCACCTCACATTGCCTGAGCTGCACCAAGCAAAACCGGGGCCACCATTCCATTTGACTGCACCAGTGCCGATGAACCTTAAAAAATAAGAGGGAAACACTGGCCGCTGCGTTACCCCAATATGACAAGGCTTCCGCAGAGCTTCCGCACTCAGTGCAAGGACACACCTGCAGTGCGCCGTTGCACGCAAGGGGGGCAACGCCTCCGGTTGATGAGGCGCCGCATCGAAACAGGCTCAGATGGGATGCGCATAGGCGCCGACGTCACATGTGGCCAAGCTTGCGTAGGGTCTCCATCCCCCGACCTTCATCCTGTGCACGACCGGCCCGTTCGGCGGTCGCCGTCGTGCGCAGCTCCGTGATGATCTGGGGAATGGTCGTCGCGCAGGAGGCGATCATCCCCGTACAAGGGACACACCCCAAGCTGCGGTACCGAGTGCCGGCTCCTTGGTCGAAATATGGCGTCGGTAGTTGGACTCGTTCAAGCTCCAGGTATTCCCAAATATTCAGTTCCGTCCAATCGAGCAAGGGATGGACTCGAACATGCGATCCAGGGGCAAATGTGGTTTTGTATTGATCCCACAACTCGGGCGGTTGATCGCGGAAATTCCATTCCCCGTCTTTGCCTCGTAACGAGAAATAGCGTTCCTTCGCCCTCGTGCCTTCCTCATCCGCACGAATACCGAGAATCACGGCAGTCCAGCCATGCTGCGCGATCGTCTGCTTGAGCGCCTCGACTTTCATCGCGGTGCAACACACGACACGTCCTTGCTCTGGCCCCATTCCGGAGATTAACGCCTCTTTGTTCTGCCCAACCACCACGTTGAGCTTCCACTCCCGGGATAGCCGATCTCGATACTCGATCAATTCAGGCATTTCGTAGCCGGTATCGATGTGGACCAATGGAAACGGCACGTGCCCGAAAAATGCCTTACGCGCCAGCCAGAGAAGAACCGTCGAGTCCTTGCCCATCGACCATAACATCGCCAAGTCGCGAAAATGTTTGTAAGCCTCGCGCAAGATATAAACACTCTGGTCTTCTAATGCTCGCAGATGCTGCATACTACCTCCATGGCTTCCTGAGCGTCCGATCCGCATTCGCCACGAATTAAGGACCGCAACAGACCGCGTTCGGTTGGGCCGTGCCATCCATTTGGAACTGGCTTGAATGGCGAGTTGAGCCCACGTTCAATTGAGGGTATGAGGCAAAAGACGAGCAAATCTGGTGCCGACGAAAGCAAGATGAGAATTCCTATCTGACTCGAACGGGAAACGCGCAGTCAGAGCCCTGTCTCGGGGGATGCAAGGGGGTAGTCCGATGGGTGGGTGCATGAAAGGGAGCAGCGACCGGCTGCGAGATCACCCAAGGCGTGCGCCCGCAGACGCTGCGCGTGCAGCCAGAGTGCCTGCGCACATCTATTCGACATGAAAACTGATCTGTTCAGGGAGCCCTGACCTGGTACAGGCGGCAGCTACAGATCAGTAAGGAAGGAAGAGATGGAGGTCACCCGGAGGGCTCTCACATTTTACGGCGTCGGTCGAGCATCCACCGCGTGATTTTCAGGTGTTTGGCGGCGAGCGTTTTATTTCCGTCGGCTCGTTCCAGCACGGCACGGATAATGTCGTCCTCGAGATCACTTAACGAACGGTCTCCGACCTTGAATGAGAGATGGATCGTCTGAGGATCGGCGTATGAGGCGGACACTGGACCGTAGGCCGACGTCTCATGCGGCACCGGCGCCGCCGACACTGCGACATCGGCGGGAAAATGCGCGGCATCCAGCGAGGAGGCGTTGCAGAAAATCACCGCTCGCTCGATGAGGTTACTCAATTCCCGAATATTGCCTGGAAAGTGATACGCTTGCAGTACATCCTTGGCTGAATCGCTGAGGCCCCGAACAGGTCTCTTGAGCGCGAGGGCTGAACGCAACAAACAATGCTCGGCAAGCGGAATAATGTCCTCAGTCCGCGCGCGCAACGGTGGCACCGTGAGGGTCACGACATTCAGACGAAAATAGAGGTCTTCCCGAAACTCCCCCTTCGCCACGGCCTCTCTCAAATTGCGGTTGGTCGCCGCCATAAATCGCACGTCCACAGGCACGGTGGTCATCCCGCCCACTCTGCGCAACGACCGTTCTTCGATGACGCGCAGCAACTTGGCCTGTAAGACCAACGGGAGATCGCCGATTTCATCGAAGAGCACCGTCCCGCCTTCAGCCATCTCAATCAAGCCGCACTTTCGACCCGTCGCACCGGTAAAGGATCCCTTTTCATGCCCGAACAGCTCACTCTCGAACAAATCACGCGGAATCGACGGACAGTCCACTTCAATACAGGGTCTCGCGGCGCGAGCGCTGTTATAGTGAAGCACCCGCGCCATATATTGTTTTCCGGTTCCTGTTTCGCCCTGCAGCAGCACCGTCACACGGTCGTTCTTGATGAGTTCCCGCACCTGAGCTAGAAACATCCTCGTGACGGGACTCTTGGCGATCACCCGATCCAGCGCATACCGCGCGGCATCCTGCCCGCTGTGCAGCTGCACCTGGCGCTGCAGCGTCAACAACTCCGTCGCCCGGCGCAGCGTGTGGAGCAAATCGTCCATATCGATGCTCTTGGCGACGAAATCAAACGCCCCGAGCCGCATGGCCTCCACCGCGTCCTTCACCGTGCCTCTCGCCGTCAACACAATAATCGGGAGAGCGGGGGACATCTGCTTGACGCGGCTCAACACATCCAGACCGGAGAGATTCGGCATGACAAGATCCACCACCAGCACGTCCGGTTCGAACGACCGCAGGAGCCCCAAGGCTTCCTCCCCGGACTCCGCCGTCTGCACCACATACCCCTGATCGCGCAGACGCAACGCGAACGCCTCGCGAACCGACGCTTCGTCTTCCAACAATAGGAGATGCCACGTCATGTTATGCCTCGTGTTTCACGGGCAGCCACACATCCACGACGGCTCCGCTCCCAGGGGGGCTCTGAATCACGAGCTGTCCGTGATGCCGCTCCACGATGTCGCGCGTGATGGTCAATCCAAGCCCCACCCCCTTTGCCTTCCCGTTCGTGAAAAACGGCTCGTAAATGCGTTTGAGGTCCTTTTCTGAAATCCCTTTTCCCGAATCCGCAAATCGCATCAACACACCGGGAATGCGCCGGGTATCCGGCGCGATCGTAACAGTCAGGTTACCGCCGCCCGGCATCGCATCGATCGCATTCATCGCGATATTCAGGCAGACCTGCAGGATATGGGCTCGCGATGCGTCAACCGCGGGCAGATCCGGCGCCAGCGACGACGTGACCAGAATGTGATTCTTCATCAGGTTCGGTCGAAGGAGCGTCAACGTATCGTCGAGCACCAGGGGAAGGTCGCACGCGGCGATGTCGAAGGGGCGAGGCCGCAATTGACCCAAATGAGATTCCAGAAGCTCATCGATCCGCGCGGCCTCGTGTGCAATCAACCGGCAACGATCGCGGGCCTCCTGCGGGAGCGAGGCCTGATCGGCCAAATGCGTGGCCAGGCTGCCCAAGCCGATGAGCGGATTGCGAATCTCGTGCAAGATACCGCCGGCAAGTTGGCC
>CABVRO010000185.1 GCA_902500715.1 uncultured Nitrospira sp.
CGTCCTCCGTGCTGGCCCCCCACACCGAGACGACCGAGGCGGAACAGGCTGCCACAGGGCAGGGCGCAAGGGCAAGAGGGGCAAGACCTTCATCTGATTCGGAAAGACGACGGACGCATGGACCACATTTTCTTCTTCTATTTCGCCGTGGTGATCGCAGCCACCTCCCTGTTGGTGGTCGCTTTGCGAAATCCGGTCTACAGCGCGTTGTCCCTGCTGATCATGTTTTTTCATGTGGCGGGGCTCTACGTCACCCTGCATGCGGAGTTCCTGGCGGCGGTGCAGATCGTCGTCTATGCCGGCGCGATCCTGGTGCTCTACCTCTTCGTGGTCATGCTGCTGAGCATCAAGTCGGAGGAGCGCTACCATAACCAGCTCCCGCTGGCCGGATTGCTCGGGGTCATGTTGTGCACCGAAGTGATCCTGCTGTTCATCAAGTCGCAGACCGGCGGGACGATTCAGGCTACCGCGGCCGATCCGGTCGCAGGGCCAGGCAATACGGAAATGATCGGGGAAGCCCTGTATTCGACCTATTTGTTTCCGTTCGAGGTCGCGTCGTTGATCCTGCTGGTGGCCATGATCGGAGCGATCATCCTGGCGAAGAAAGACATCAATGAACCCGTGCAGTAACAAGCGGTAACCCCATGGCTGTCCCCTTATCTTATTATTTGATTTTGAGCGGGTTCGTGTTTCTCACAGGTGTGGTAGGCGTGTTGATCCGACGCAACATCATCGTGATCCTGCTATCGGTTGAATTGATGCTGAATGCCACGAACATCAACTTCGTGGCTTTTTCGGAATACTTTCACAATGTGGCAGGGCAAGTGTTCGTCTTTTTCGCCTTAACCGTAGCGGCGGCGGAAGTGGCCGTGGGCCTGGCCATCATCATCGCCCTACACCGGTCGAATTCATCCATTTACGTCGACGACTTGAACCTATTGAAACGATAGACCGACTACGCCGACCATGCTCTATGCGTTGATTCCATTTCTGCCGTTGTTCGCCTTTCTGATCGTCGGTATCGGCGAACAGTGGATCAAGGACCGTGCGCATCTGGTGGCGGTTCCGGCCATGGTGGGTTCGTTTCTGCTCTCACTCCTGGCGTTGCATGACGTGGCCACGGGCCAGGCCATCAACGTGCCCCTCTATACCTGGCTGACCTCCGGCAACCTGGACATTCACATCGGGATTTCCATCGATCGCCTCACCGCCGTCATGTTGATGCTGGTCACCACCGTCAGCACGCTGGTGCACATCTACACGATCGGCTATATGCATGGCGAACCGGGCTACGCCCGCTTCTTTGCCTATATCGCCCTGTTCACCTTCTCCATGCTCATGCTGGTGATGGCGGACAATCTGCTCCAGCTGTTCGTCTTCTGGGAAGCGGTGGGACTCTGCTCCTACCTGCTGATCGGCCACTGGTACGAACGGGCGAGCGCCTGCGCCGCCGCCACAAAGGCGTTCCTGGTCAATCGCGTCGGCGACTTCGGCTTTATACTCGGCCTATTCCTCGTCTGGTACTCCTTCGGCTCACTCGATTACGCCACGGTGTTCGCGCACGCGCAGGACCTGGCCTCCAAAACCACGAATCTCCTCGGGCCGCTCGGCGGCAGCTGGGATGTCTCGGTCATGACCATGATCTGCCTCCTGCTCTTTACGGGAGCGGTGGGGAAATCCGCACAGGTCCCGCTGCACGTGTGGCTGCCCGATGCGATGGAAGGGCCGACGCCGATCTCGGCCTTGATCCACGCCGCCACCATGGTCACCGCCGGTGTGTTTATGGTCGCGCGTCTCTCGCCGCTCTATAACCTGTCTCCCACGGCCATGACCGTCGTAGCGCTGGTCGGCGGGCTCACCATGATGCTGGGCGCCACTATCGCCCTGACCCAGACCGACATCAAGCGGGTGGTGGCCTATTCGACGATGAGTCAGCTGGGGTACATGGTGATGGCCTGCGGCTTGGGAGCCTACAGCGCCGGCATGTACCACCTGCTCACCCACGGCGCCTTCAAGGCACTCCTGTTCCTCGGTTGCGGGTCGGTCATCATCGCCCTGCACCACGAGCAGGACATGCGTCACATGGGCGGCTTGAAAGATAAACTCCCGGTCACCTATTGGACCTTCCTGGTGGGATCACTTGCGCTGGCAGGATTCCCGCTCACCGCCGGGTTCTTCAGCAAGGACGACCTGCTGGTCTCTTCCTGGTCATCCGGTCCCTTGGGCCAGGTGCTGACGATCTGTGGGCTGCTGACGGCAGGATTGACCGCCTTCTATAGTTTCCGTCTGGTCTTTGTCACCTTCTGGGGGAAATCCCGCGTCGATCCGCATCACGCAGGCCATGTCCACGAGCCCTCGACCACGATGACCGCTCCGCTGATGGTACTGGCCGTCCTGAGTATCGTCGCCGGATATCTCGGTATTCCGGCGTTTCTGGAACCGGTCTTCCATAGTGAAGGCGCAGCCGCGCATCATGAGGGTTCTGCCGCCTATGGCATCATGGCGGTTGCCACGTTGATGGGACTTACCGGGATCGGGGCGGCCTACTATCTATACGTGCTGAATCCCGGGTTGCCGGACCGGCTCGCGCAGCAATGGCGCGCCGCCTATGAGTTGTCGCTTCACAAATGGTATATCGATGAGGCGTACGACCACTCGCTGGTCCGCCCAACCCTGTCGGCGGCACAGGGGCTCTGGAAACATGTGGATGTCGCGATTATCGACGGAGCGGTCAACGGAGTCGCTCGCGCCATTGCCTGGGGCGGCTGGCTCATCCGCCTGACACAAAGTGGACAAACACAGCATTACGCGCTCGGTATGACGCTGGGCGCCGTGGTCATTTTGACGGTGTATCTGCTGTTCTAGGACGACGAACCCTATAAGGACGCATTCGTGACCTCGTTTCCCTGGCTGAGTCTGATCGTCTTCCTCCCGTTGGCAGGAGCCCTGTTATGCCTGCTGGTCAAGGCGGAGTCCGCGCGCTGGCTGGCGCTCGGCATCACCGTCGCCGACTTTGTACTCTCCCTGCCGCTCTGGTGGCTCTTCGATTCCTCCGCCGCCGGGATGCAGTTCGTGGAACGAGCCTCCTGGATCAGCTCTCCGCCGGTGCAATACAGCCTGGGCCTC
This sequence comes from uncultured Nitrospira sp., assembly GCA_902500715.1. Taxonomy (GTDB): domain Bacteria; phylum Nitrospirota; class Nitrospiria; order Nitrospirales; family Nitrospiraceae; genus Nitrospira_A. The sequence continues at coordinate 3,127 of CABVRO010000185.1, forward strand.
GACGGCATCAGTTTTCCACTGGTGTTGATGACGACATTCCTGATGCCCTTCTGCGTCACCGTGTCCTGGACGGCGATCGACAAGCGCGTCCAGCTGTTCATGTCGATGCTGCTGGTCATGGAAACGGCCATGCTGGGAGTGTTCGTGGCCCTGGACTTCGTGCTGTTCTACGTGTTCTGGGAAGCCATGTTGATCCCGATGTATCTGCTCATCGGCGTCTGGGGGGGTCCCAACCGCCTCTATGCCGCGATCAAGTTTTTCCTCTACACCCTGGCCGGCAGCGTGCTGCTCCTGGTTGCGATCCTCGCCCTGTACTTCCAGGGCGGACATACCTTCGACATCCTGGCATTGAGCCGCGGCACCTACAGCGCCTCGCTCCAGATGTGGTTGTTCCTCGCCTTCTTCGCTGCCTTCGCGGTGAAGGTGCCGATGTTTCCCTTCCATACCTGGTTGCCAGATGCACACGTGGAGGCGCCCACCGCAGGCAGCGTGATTCTCGCAAGTGTTCTGTTGAAGATGGGCACGTACGGCTTCCTTCGCTTCACCCTGCCGATGCTGCCGGACGCCACCGTGAGCTTCACCAAGCCGATGATCGCGCTCTCGATCATCGCCATCATTTACGGCGCCTACATGGCCCTGGCCCAGACGGACATCAAGAAACTCATCGCCTACTCCAGCGTCAGCCACATGGGCTTCGTCACCCTGGGGATCTTTGTCCTGAACATTCAGGGCATCGAAGGGGCGGTCATGCAGATGGTGAATCACGGCATCACCACCGGGGGCCTCTTCCTGTGTGTCGGAATCATCTACGAACGAACCCACAGCCGCCAGATTCAGGACAATACGGGCCTGGC
>CABVRO010000186.1 GCA_902500715.1 uncultured Nitrospira sp.
CGCGCCACACGGTCGTATCGCAAGTCATGACGTTCCAAGCCCTGCCAAGACATACTGCGCTCTTTCTGATCGGGGATGTGGGTGAAGCCGGAAGCGGTCGTCTTCGCAAGACGATTGTGGTATCCCTGGTGCTGCACCTCTGCCTCTTGGCCGTGATTATGGGTGCCAAGTTCTTTAAGAAAACAGAACGTCCGTTGTCGGCAGTGGAAGTCTCGTTGGTCACGTTGCCGCCCGTGGACGCGAAGCCCGAACCGAAAGTCGAGAAGGCGGTTCCACATTCCACTCCTAAGCCGGTTCAGTCTGCTCCGATTCCCGTGCCTCCCAAACCGGTGCTGACCCCAACACCGCCTCCGGTCCAGGCCGCTCCGGTAGCCAAGCCGGCACCACCAGCTCCGGCACCGGCTCCTGTGCCTCCTTTGCAGGCTCCTGTGCTGGCGGCCCCACAGCCGGTTCCACAGGCTGCGCAGGCGCCTTCTTCCGCCCCCGTGACCAATCGGGCGGAGGTGCTTCGGGATGTGATGAAAGATATCGAGCTGCCGCCGAATGCGCCGCAGTACGGCGACCTGGCCCCGATGAAACCGGCAGAGGTGAAAAAGTCTGCTCAGCCGAAAGTGGGTGGACCTGAGCGATCTGACCTGGATGCGATGCTGAAGAAATTGAACGTGCCCGAGATGGCCGCCGCCCACACCGCGCCTCCGCAGGAGCCTCCCAAGCCGGCTGTCACTCCCACGAAGCGTGCCTCTCTCTCCGAAGAGATGAATAAGGACCTTGATCGTGAACTGCAGGATTTGAAGAAACTGCCATCCCTTCCGCCGGTCAAAGCGACTGAGCCGGTGCGGGAGGTGAAGCCGATGTTCCGCGAACCGCAACCGGTCGCAAGCGCTCCGCCGGTGACCGCGAGTGTCCCCCGCAGCAAGCCTGAAACCCGCTTACGCGTGGCGGGGATGCCGGGATCGAATCAATACCTGGCCCGTGTGCAGGCAAGAATCAGCGGTTTCTGGACGGCGCCGCCGGTCGATATTTCAGGAAAAGCCTTGACCGTCACCGTGCGGTTCCGCTTAGAGCGCGATGGCCGGGTGGGGTCGGTCATCATCGAACAGTCATCCGGCAACGATTATTATGATATGGCTGCGCAACGGGCCGTGCAGAGCGCGATTCCGTTGCCGCCCTTTCCGCCGGATTTGACGGATTCTTATTTTGATGCCCACTTTACTTTTGCCGTAGGCGAGGCTGCAGGATGAATCGTGTGATCATTGGTCTTATGATTGCCCTCTGTGTCGTGGTGGGAGCCGGTCTCTTCGGGATTCTGGATTCCCGCGCGACCGATGTGTTTCTGGAGGCAACCCGGCCGGACTTTCAAAAGATTCCCATTGGAGTATTCGGTTTTCAGAACGGCGGCGGTCCCGAATGGCTCGGGGGCCGGATCGAGGAAGTGCTGAAGGCGGATCTTCAACGGTCCTTGGTCTTTTCGCTGGTGGATTTGCCTGCCATCGGGGTGAAGGCGCGAGAGGTGTCGACTACCGACAAGGCGATCTTTAAGCAGGCGGCAGAAAACGGCGTCTCCGTTCTGGTCTGGGGGAAGTCGGGCCAGAAGAACGGCAGCAATGACAGTGAGCTGTTGATGGACGGCTTCGTGTACGACAGCGGCAGCGACGAAGTCGTCGGAGGCAAGCGTTACGTCGGGTCAACGTCAGTGGTCCGGTTGATGGCGCACCGGTTTGCCGATGAGCTGGTCTTTCGTTATACCGGGGAGCCCGGCATTGCCAGAACCAAGATCGTCTATGTTGCGGAGCATGGTAATGCCCGCGAATTATTTGTGATGGACTATGATGGTTACGAGCCTAAACAGATCACGGCGGATGGCTTTCTCAACCTGATGCCACGCTGGTCGCCCGATCGACGGTTCATTGTGTTCACGGCCTATCGGAGCCGGAATACCCAGGACATCGATATCCTGGAGCTGGCGACCGGAAAACGATGGACGCTGGTCTCCATGGCGGGTTTGAACATTACGCCTGCCCTGTCGCCCGACGGAAATTTTCTGGCGTTTGCCAGCAGTCAGGACGGCAATTCCGAGATTTATAAACTCGATACGCGTACCAAGACGCCGCAGCGGCTGACCGTGAATCAGGGGGGCGATCTCTCGCCGACCTGGTCGCCCACCGGCCGGGAGATTGCGTTTACCTCGGACCGCGGAGGCGCTCCGCAAGTCTTCGTCATGAGTGCAGATGGGTCCAACGTTCGTCGCCTGACCTATGAAGGCGACTACAATGCCGCTCCGGCCTGGTCGCCGCGCGGCAACTGGATTGCGTATGTCTGCCGGACCGCTCAGCGGTTGTATAAGATCTGTACCGTGTCCCCCGACGGACAGAAGCGGGTTCAGGTCACGACGGGGCCCGGGATCGATGACTCGCCGTCCTGGTCTCCCGACGGCCGGCATATCACGTTCAGTTCGACCGTCGACGGCAAAAGCCACATCTATATGGTGGATACGGACGGGAAAGGATTGGAACGTATCACATTCGGGGGCACGCACAATAGTTCGCCGTCCTGGTCCCCGGCGCTGTAGGTGCGATCATTCAGGCCATGCAGAGTTTGTATAGATTAACCATTCACCAGTCATGAGGAGTTACGATATGAGGATACCGGGAGCGACAATGGGCCTGACATTGACAGTCGGGATGCTGTTGGTCATGCAGGGTGGGTGTTCGAAGAAGTCGATTCAGTCGGGTGGTGATGCACAATCAACGGAGCGCGGAATGGCCAAGTCCGGCGGGCCCGCTCCGAGTGCGATGGATTCGGCAGGTTCGACCGGTGGAGGCGGTGGATTCGATGCTCCGAGCGCCACATTCCCGGATCTATCCCTATCGAGCAAGCCGCAGGACGAGCCTGAGAGCGGCGGATTGCGCGGATTCGATTCGGTGTCGGGCGGAAAAGCTCCGTCCGAAGAGCGTCTGGGCGGCGGGGGTACGATGTTGGCTAAGGTAGAGCCGTCGGAGAGCACCGCGCGCCAGATCGAGGACATTCGTCGCGAGCAAGCCAAGGAGCAGGCGGCATCTGTGGAGGCCGGATTGCGCGATGTGTTCTTCGGTTATGACAGCTGGACCATCACCGAAGAGGGGCGGCAATCCTTGACGCAGGATGCGCAGTGGATCAAAACGAATGCGGGTGCACTCGTGAAGATCGAAGGCCATTGCGACGAACGCGGTACGCTGGCCTACAATCTGGTGTTGGGCGAAAAGCGCGCCAAGGCCGTGCGGAACTATCTGGTCGAGCTTGGTGTGGGCGCCAACCGGTTGGCGGTGGTGTCCTACGGCAAGGAACGGCCATTCTGCAACGAACGGAACGAGAGCTGCTATCAGCAGAACCGTCGCGGCCACGTGGTCGTCCGGTCGAAATAACTGTTCCGATCAGGGATGATGTGACATGATTCTCCGGAGCAATGGCGATTAAGGGAGACCTGTCATGGACAGTGGATGGTCATATCGAAGTGAAATGGTAATGCATCCCTCAGGCGGACGCTTTGGAGCGGTGGGTGGCAAGGCTGCGCCGGCTCGACTCGGTGTGCTCGTGCTGGTTGCGTCTGGGTTGGTCTTGTTGTCGGGATGTGTGGCGCAGCAGGCCGACCTGAAACAGACTGAGCGTGAACTGCAGCGCCGAATCAAGCAGCAGACGGAGGAGCAGGCTCAGACCAGGGCTCGTCAAAATCAGGAAATTGTCTCTCTGCGCGAGCAAGACATCCCTTCCTTGCGCGGCGATGTCGATAAGGCCATACACCGAACCCAGAGTCTGGAAGCGCGGCAGGACGACTTATTGACGAAGCTCGCCTCCCAGGACTCGAAGGTCAATCAACGACTCGGTGAAAGCGAGAAACGCTCCGCTG
>CABVRO010000187.1 GCA_902500715.1 uncultured Nitrospira sp.
AATATCAGAAACAGTACTTCCGCAAACGTGCCAGGGGCAACCTTGTCGCCCACGGCGCGTGATCGTATTGAGCACCGGTCACTGCACGTCCTGTCTAATTTCCTCATCGATCGTAGACTGTGAAAGGGACATTCGTATGAGTGTGAAGTCGTGGAATGAATCGTTGCCGCTGTATCTGGACCATACCGTGCTGCGTTCGGAGGCTACTAAGGCCGATGTGTTACGCCTCTGCGCGGAAGCCAGGGAGCAAGGATTTGTCGTGATTTTCGTGCCGCCCTGTTATGTGGATGAGGCGGTTGCCGCGGTTGCAGGAACCGATGTCCAGGTGGGCATCCCGATCGGCTTTCCGCTCGGCGGGCATTCGACTCACGCCAAGGTGACGGAGGCCATGGAGGCGGTGGCGCACGGCGCGCGGGTGCTCGATATGGTGATCAACATCAGCCGTTTGAAATCCGGCGACTACGATCGGGTACGGAACGATATGGCTGCCGTCGTTCAGGCGACGCCGGGCGTGAATCATAAGGTGATTCTGGAAACTTGCCTGCTGACGCGAGAAGAAAAGATCACTGCCTGCCGTCTGGCCGTCGAGGCCGGGATGGACTATGTGAAGACCTCGACCGGATTCAATCAGGCCGGAGCGACAGTGGAAGACGTTCGGCTGATGAAAGAAGCCGTGGCCGGACGGGCCAAGGTGAAGGCGTCCGGTGGCATCAGAGATTGGAAAACCACACGGGAATTGCTGGAGGCAGGGGCCGACCGGATCGGCACCAGCGCGAGTCTGAAGATTCTGAATGAATGGCGCGCCTCGCTGGTTGCGGTGCGGTGAACCGCCATGCCGTGTGAAAGCCTTGCTCGTTCCGGTGGATTTGATATAGTGCGCCCATGATGACTCGAATCGTATTGCTGGTGCTCGATGGTTTCGGAATCGGCGCCTTGCCCGATGCCGACGTATATGGCGACGCCGGCTGCAACACCCTGCAGCGGTTGGCCGCCATTTCCAAGGGACTCGCCCTGCCGAATTTTGAACAACTCGGTCTCGGGCATCTGGGCCAGTTTCAAGGTATTCGCCCGATGGTGCAGCCGGAAGGCTGTTACGGGACTCTCGGGTTTTCGACCAAGGGAAAAAATTCTCTGTCCGGGCATTGGGAAATCGCCGGATACGTGATCGAAGAAGGCGAGCGCCCCTGTGAAACCTTCACGACCGAGCTGGCGAATGCGCTCGAGGCCGCGCTGGGACAGAAGACCTTGGGCAATTGCCGTGCGGTCACGCAGGAGCCGATCGCCGAGTTCGGCGGACAGCATCAGAAATCGGGGATGCCCATCGCCTGGATCGATACGGCAGGGACTATTTTTCTGGCGGCGCACGAGCAGGTGGTGCCGCCTGAAGAACTGTATCGCCTGGCCCGTGAAGCCCGAAAGTTGCTCAAGGGCATGGTGCCGATAGTGCGTGTGGTCGCCTGCCCCTTCGTCGGGCAATCAGGCAAGTTTACTGCGACAGAGCGGCGGCGTGATTTTGCCGTGGAGCCACCTGGCCTGACGTTACTGGATCACTTGAGCCGGGCCAGCCAGCTCGTGATCGGGGTCGGAAAGGTCGGCGATCTGTTCAGCGGGCGCGGGGTGACGAGATCGGTGCCGCTGTTCCAGGCGGAAGCCGTCATGGATGAGGTGGTGGGCATGTTCAGCAAAGTGCCGCGCGGTCTGATTTACGCGAGCCTCCCGGTCATCAATCCCGATCTTCAGACCACGGTGTCTACATTGCAGCAGATCGATCGCCGGCTTCGGGATTTGCAGGAATCCCTCAAGGTCGGAGACGTGTTGATCATCACCGGCGATCACGGGTTCGACTGTGCCCGGCCTGATCCCGGCCATTCGCGTGAATATGTGCCTTGCCTGGTCACCGGTCCGCGTCTCGCACGCGGCGTGAACCTCGGGACCAGGACGACCGCCGCCGACCTTGGCCAAACCATCGGCGAAGCGTTGGGCGCGACCAGGTTGCCCTGGGGCGACAGTTTCCTGGATGCATTGCAGTCTCGTTAGCGCATGGGTCTTCATCAGTAGCGGCGGCAAGTGAAAGGATCACCTGTGCCGATTGACGCGACGTTGAAATCTCTCGGTATCGAGTTGCCGGCGCCTCCGAAGCCGGTTGCGAGTTACGTGCCGGCTGTGCTTGCGGGCGATCTGCTCTATCTCAGCGGCATGTTGCCGTTTCGTGACGGGCAGGTCGCAATCACGGGCAAGCTGGGGCAGGACGTGACGGTTGAGCGCGGGGCCGAAGCGGCCAGGCTGGCGCTGCTGAATGCCTTGGCGGTCGTGAAGCAGGAGCTCGGTTCATTGGATCGTGTGCGGCGTATCGTGCGTGTCGTGGGGCATGTGGCATCTGCCGCAGGGTTTGTGCAGCAGCCGGCTGTCATCAACGGCGCGTCCGATCTGTTGGTGCAGGTGTTCGGCGAGGCCGGACGCCATGCTCGCGTGGCGCTGGGTGCGGCAGAGTTGCCCTTGCACGCCGCAATCGAACTCGAATTACTGGTCCAGGTTCGACCATAAAACACTTTGCTCCGTCTGTTCCCTTCCTGTCGCGCCCGCTTGCCTTGACATCAAAAAAATCCGCTTGTTATAGTCCGTACGCCCCTTCGTTCATTGCCGTACCCCCCATCCGGCCTCGCTGCCTCAGTTGCGTGGGGTTTTCGTGCCACGTGCGGGGCGTTCGTCTGATGTGTCATCATTTCAGCCTCGCCCGAGCCTGCTGGTCAGGCCTGCCCCGAGGCTTTCGGTAGGGAGTGTCATCCCATGCAATACATCGCTCGTCTCGTGCTCGGTGTCGCGCTGTTCGCAGGCCCGGTCGTTTCCGGAGAAGTCCGGGCAGAGGGGCCGGTTCTTCATCCCAATGCTGCCGTGCCGGGATCGACCCTTTCAATCGCCGGGAAGGGGTTCGGCCCCTATAAATCGACGAAGTTTAATCAGGTCACCTTCCAGGGCGTGCCGGCCTTGATCCAACGCTGGGAGGCCGATCTCATCGAAGTGCGCGTACCCTCGCAGGCGACCAATGGGCCGGTCGACGTGATCATCGGGAAGAAGCACGTAAAGGCCGGATCGTTTACGCGATTGCAGCCCGCCATTCATTCGTTGTCGCCGGCTGAGGCCGAACCGGGAACGATTCTGGAGATCACGGGCGAACATTTCGGCAACACTGCCGGCCCGCGCGATCCGAACACGATTTTTGGCGTCAATACTGTGGCCGTGGGCGATGTGACGGTGCGCGTCCGTAAGTGGCGTGACGACAAGATTGAAGTGGAGCTGCCGGGTAATGTGCAGTCGGGTGATGTGGTGATTCGCATGGCTTCGTCCGATCCGTTGCCGGACGGGTCTTGCTGTGCGCCGGTCAAGCAGGTGGTGAGCAATTCGATGCCGATGAAGGTGCTGGCGTCGGTGAGGGTCGATCCTACGAGTGGGCCGGTCGGAACGAAGGTGGTGCTGTTCGGCAAGGGATTCGGGACGACGAGAAATCCCGAGGACGGCGTGTTGTTCGGAGGGCATCTGGCGACGGTGTCCCAGTGGACGGATACGACCGTGGTGGTCCACGTGCCGCTCGATGCCCAAACCGGTCCTGTCGTGATGAAGCGCAATGGGCAGGAACGTGCCGTCGGGACGTACACGGTTCAGACACCCCAGGCGACCGGTCTCACCCCGACTGAGGCTCCCATCGGCACCTTGCTGAAAATCACGGGAGAGAATTTTGGGTTCTATTCCGAAGCCGGATCCACGCCATTTAACTATATCGACTTTTCCTTGAGCGAGAACACCGTCGAAATCGGCGGTGTGCAGGCGATCGTGTACCGATGGGGCCACGACCGCATTGATGTCTGGGTGCCCT
>CABVRO010000188.1 GCA_902500715.1 uncultured Nitrospira sp.
AGGTCCTTGACGGAGACGACCGCACCGGCTGATGATTCAAGCTTGGCCAGGAGCTTGCGGGCAATGGGATGAGAGACTTTCATGGTAATTTAATGTCAGAAAAAGCGATCGTTTTTTCTGACATTAAACCGTTCTGCTTGCAATTGCAATGGAGACCAAGATAGACATAGTCAGGGTTTACGTGGGGAACAGTGCCTGCCTGAAGAGTGTCGCGATCCTCGCTTCTTGTCGAGTGCCAGACGAGGATCGTTGAACGGATCACAACAGATCGTTGAGTGCGCCGTCGGCGATGATGATTTTGCGCTTCTTGCGGAATGGGGCGACCTTGGGATCGAAGTGGGTAAAAATATCCCGGCAGGTGGACTCCAGGTATTCGTTGAGGGCTTGGCGTTCACGGCTGATGACTACTTCCAATTCCGCACGATCGGCAACGAGAGGACGGCAGTCACGCATGAATTTCCGGAATCGCACGGCTTGCAAGGCAGTCTTGTCGCTAAAAATAACCGTCATGTGCGGATCGTTGTGACGGCTAAGATCCTCCATATAGACGGCCTTACGGGACTGACCGTCAAACTCAGTGCGAAGGGCGTCGTAGCGTTGTGACAGATAGTCCCAGAACTTCCGTTGCAATTCCTCAGCCTGCGCTTCCTTGCCGTCCGCCTCGAGCCGCTGGCTGAAGATCGTCCCCTTGCCCTCACGCTTGCCGTGATCCTTGGCCTTCACGTAGCGGTGTGGAATGAGCGTGGCACACTTCTCGTGACCGAACGTGTCGAGATTACTGTAGACGTAGCCTGCCGCCATGCAGAGCGAGGCGTAGTGAAAGGCGCCATCGATGAAGAGGCGAGCCCACCTGTAGTAGAGCGCACCACGATAGGGTGTGACAACGTACTCCGGTGTCTGCTCCTTGCGCGCCTGTTCTTGAAAACAGTGGTCGTCGTAGTCGTACTCATAGAGCGTGTCAAAATTGAGCAGGGTCTTGCCCTCGCCCAGGTACTCATTCAGAAAGAAACAATCCTCGCCCACCCCAGCAGCGGGCAACAGTGCTCGGTTGAACACCAGATGTTGCTCATCGCTGAACTGGTCGCTGATCTCTGAAAGCTCTTCGTCTGTTTTTGCGTGGAGACCAAACAGCGCCTTGAGCAACTGCTGACGGAGGCGGAACGCGTCGTGTTCAGGCATGCTCACGCGGTAGCGTTCCTGCGTCTCAAGGGACCACGCAAAGTACTCCGGGTTCACTCGCATGAGCGCCTGCCGAAGCGCTGGGTCGAGCGCACCGAGTGGTGGATGAGTATCTCGACTTGTTCCAGCCAGCGGTTAGGGCTTCATACAGGTCTGATATAACACACTTGTGCGTCAGGCGTTCACGTGTGGGCGCCCACAGGACGATGACGGGCGAGATCACGGCTCTCGTGAAGAACGCAAGCCACGTCGCTGACGCCGTTCTCACGGCGGCGAGAGAGGGCTTAGGCCGAACGACGCACTCGAGTCAGCGCCTTGTGTGTGGGACGCTGTCATTCCACGCGGACTGGTCGCCCCAACGCCGCGGCCGTGTGGTCAGCGTCCGATCCTCAAGGCTCCGCGTGGGATCATCCAGACGGATGGGATCTCCACTGATACGTAGTAACCACAGGCTTGACACAAAAACTGAACTTTTTTGGTGGAGGCGACACTTCACCATGCCCTCAATCTCGCGGAGCACGCCAAGCCGGTAGAACCCCTTAGCACCGCCACCATCGAGGCTGAGGATTCGGCATGGTTTCTGTGGTGAAAAGCCTACCATCCTTCGCGATTACCTTCGGTTCCCTTTGAGATAGGCCGCTGGCGGCATGATGGTGACACCGCTGATGGTCTGCCCATAGAAGCCACCAAACGCCTTGAAATCTCCGCTCAGCAAGTGGGTCGCACGTACACTGATCGCTGCCCACAGAATGGGACGGTCGTTGTCTGGGAGTTTTGCCAAGATCGACAGCTCTCCCTGTGGCGGCAAGACCGACACCACCTCGACGGAGCGGCACAACCGTTCTAACTCTGCCTGTTGTTGCCCTGACGAAAGATTCCGCCTCGCCTCCTCCAGAGCATACGCGGACGTTACCAACTGCGCGCGCGGCAGGGTAAACAACCTACGAAGAGGAGTCTCGACGCGGTAGGCCGCAGAGAACAGCACGTTGGCATCAAGAAAGACCCGGTCCACGGACTAGGAACGAACCGGCTTGTAGTGAGGGATCTTTCGGACATCGAGGCCCATCTTCCGCACGGCCTCTTTGGCTCGCGCATAGTCCTTCGGACCGACTGCATTGGAGAGGAGAAACTCCGCCTGCCGTTCCGGGCTGTACATCTCAAGAGGAAAGGCGGCAGCCGGGCGAATCAGGACCCCTTCGGCCCGTTCTTCAGCAATCACGAGCGAGCCCTCCGTGATGCCGAAACGGCGCCGCAGCGAGGCCGGAATCACTACAGCCCCTCGTTTGCCGACCTTGCTCGTTTCTGCTGGCATGACGCCTCCACCATAGCCCATAACCAGATAATCAGACTATCTGAATATCAGACAGTGTTCAGTGTAGCCCCGTCACGGAGGAAAAGCAAGCGCCCGTGGCTCCATCGACCTAAACCGGCTTCAGGGTCGCTGTTGCGCGTCTTTCGATCAATGATCGGCCCCAGACCGTTCCGTTGAGCGTCACTGCCAGCCCCCTCTCATCGTTCACGGTCTTTCCGTCGATCCCGCTCAGTCTCCGGAGTCCGGGCTGGTCCTTTGAGATAGCGCACCAGATCAGCCGCCAGCTGCCGGTCATCTCCTCGATCCGATCGTGCAAGCGTCCTCAGGACCTGCTCGTAATGGTGCATCACCTCCCGCTGTTTCCTTGGCATGTGGGTCACTCGTTTCTGACGATCGAGCACCTCCACCTGTGTGGTCCGATCCTGAAGATGCCGCACGGTCCACCGTTCATGCGTCGTGCGGTGAATCCGACTCGTCGTGGTGGCCTCAATGCCATGCTCGCGTAAGGCTTCCGCGAACCCTTCCCGCCACCGTTGCAGATCAGCCTTCCTGGGATTCAAGCGAACTCCATCAAGACCTGCCGCCTTCACGGTGAGATGCACATGTGGATGCGGAGAGGGATGCGGATCGGGATCGGTCTCGAAGGTGTGCAGCACCATCGCATACTGAAACCCGGAGAACTCTCGTGTCGCAAAGTCACGCGCCGCGCGCTGCACGGACAACGGATCGGTCCTGGTCGGCATGGAAAGAACCAGATGAAAGGCGTCGCGCATGGTGGAATCCGCCGCGATCGGTATGCCGCCATCGCGCCATTCGGCTTTCAGATCGGCCACAGCTTCTTTTCCCAGGATCACCTGGCCATCTTGGTCCTCGATCTCGAGAAGCCCATCCCGCGAAATGTAGGTGAGGTTGTTCGAGATGCCTTTCATGCCTTTCGGCGCCCTGACGAGTTTCACCATGACTTGTGGTGCGCGTCGGACCATGGCCTGGAGCTTCTGCCGCACATAGGTCGCCCGAGCCTGCGGCGTGCTGAGCCGTCCGCCGGTGCTCACGAACTTAGCGGAACTCAGACGAACATTCCTGCTGCGACGCGGTCGTGGGAGGGTCTCCGTTG
>CABVRO010000189.1 GCA_902500715.1 uncultured Nitrospira sp.
CGGTGAGATGTTCTTCCACTTTGGTTTTGAAGGACCGGGCCTGGAGCTGTTTTGTGTCTTCGGAGAACCACAAGTACGCGTAGGCTCCGAGCCGACCCGAATCCCTCGCGATCTGTTCCGAGAGGATGAGGAGATTCAGGAAGGCCTGTTCAGGCATGGTGGCAGATAGCTCTGCGCGCGCCGATTCGAAGCGGGAGACTTTCGCGCTCAGGTCTTTCAGATAACGATCGAACTGTTTCACCGGATCGGCGACGAGGTCGGAGAGTTCCCAATGATCGGCAAACTCACGGGAGGCGGATGAACGACGTGATGACGAAGCAGCGGCGGTCTTGCGCGAAACGGCCATGGTCGAGGCTCCTAGAAAGTAAATGATAGAAGGAATCATACCATCGTCGGAGGTCAAGGGCGTGGAGATTCTTCGAAGACACGCGTCTCCGGAGGCAGAGGCCCCGTTGACAGGTGCGGCTCGAATGTTACAATCCGCCGCAAGGTGAAGACATGACCGAACAGGAAATCAACCGCGCGATTCAATATGTGACAGCCGCCACATCGTACGGACGGGACACGGTGGCGGAGGTACTCCGGACCGGTTTGTCGGAACTAGCGCAATTGTCCACGCAGTCAACCTGCCGTTTTGAGCGGGAAGACCTCATGGGCTATCTCTGTCTCTGGACGATGAAACGCACCGGTCATCCGGAGCCGCTGGTGCGTGAAGTGCTCGATGGCGCGGGACGCTGGCTGGATGAAGTGGCAACGACGCTGGCCCAGCGGCGCGAGGCGCAGGCGGATGGTGGGGATGACGACGAGCCGGGCGCGGCAACGGCATAAGCGTCGAGAGGGCGACGCTCGTCCTTCGCGACCGGTCCCTCCCTGCATCAGGCCCCTGTGACGAAGCACGTTTCACGAGCGACGCCTCACGGACTCCGCACACTCCGATCAATTGAGTGAGACTGGGGAGCGGTCGGTCAGGCGGGGAGTGTGCTCTTCAGCGCTTCCAGATTTTTCGTCACCATCGCATCGCCGTTCTTGGTGGACACGTCGATGCCCTGATCCGACACCTGCCGGCATTCTTCGACCCGATTCAGTTTCTGGAGGGATTGCGCCAGCGCATAATAAGCGGCGGAGTAGGTGGGCTTGACCGTGATGCACTGCCTCAAGGCCTTGGCGGCCTCTTCAAAATTGGCATCCTCCATATAGGCTTTACCGAGTCCGAACCAGGCGACGTCATCGTCGGGTTCGATAGCCAGCACTCGTTTCAGCGGTTCGATTCTCGGATTCGGCATGGGCTTCTCCAGGGTCAATCGGCACGGTGAAGCGAGACCGTAGCACGCGTTTCCGCTCATTGTCTACGCTCTTTCCTGCATGATAGGGTGAGGACAGCGTGCGTATCTCGTGAAGCGTGAAGCGGATCTCGTGAAGGCCGCTCCGGAATCGAGATACGAAATACAAACGACGCTTCACGGACTTTTCTCATGGGAACAACCGGGCTCATTTACGATCCACGTTACTTGGAGCACGACATGGGCGCCGGGCATCCGGAGTCGCCCAACCGGCTGCGTGCGATCGTGCAGCGGCTCGAACAGAGCGGTACGCTCGCCAGCCTCACCAGGATCGACCCGCGAACAGCCGAAGATGAGTGGGTCACGCTGGTGCATCGACCGGAGTACGTCGCGATGCTCAACCGGCAGACGCCGGCGCATGGCCGGATCTCGCTCGACGCCGATACCTCCATGTCTCCCGGATCGCTCCGGGCCGCCTATCTCGCGGCCGGTGGAGCCTTGGCGGGGGTGGATGCGATTATGACCGGTCAAGTCCGGCATGCCTTCTGTGCGGTCCGTCCACCGGGTCACCATGCGGAAGCCGATCGGGCGATGGGGTTCTGTCTCTTCAACAATGTGGCGATCGCGGCGCGGTATGCGCAGAAACGGTACGGTGTGCAACGGGTCCTGATCGTCGATTGGGACGTGCATCACGGGAACGGAACGCAGCACAGTTTCGAATCGGATCCGTCGGTGTTGTTTTTTAGTACGCACCAATATCCGCACTACCCTGGCACCGGGCGCGCCAGCGAGTGCGGACGCGGCCCCGCGGAGGGCCTCACCATCAATGTGCCGATGGAAGCAGGGGAAGGCGACGACGAATATCGGGCGGTGTTCCAGAAGGCGCTGCTGCCGGCCGCCGATGCCTTCAAGCCGGAGTTTGTGATCATCTCCGCCGGCTTCGATGCTCACCGCGACGATCCGCTCGCGAGCATGGGGCTGACGGAGGAAGGGTATGCCGACCTGACTCAAATTGTGGCCGGGATTGCCACGCAACATTGCCAAGGACGCCTGCTGTCGTCGCTCGAAGGCGGGTACAACCTTCCGGCGCTGGCCGCATCGGTCGAGCGACATATTCAGGCACTGGTGGCGGCATGAATCTGTGGGTGAAGATCTTGCTGGGCGTCGCCGGTCTCGCCGGAGCGATCTACCTCTATTACACTGAGGTGAAACCGGTCGTCATTTTCGGACTCCGGCCTGAGTATGCCCATGCCATTCCGTTTCAGAAGGTGCCGGAAGGTCTGACCAGCTTGAAGGCGGAGTCCTGCGGCCAATGCCACCGCGAAATTTATGATGAATGGAAAACCAGCATCCATGCTCAGGCCTACGAAGACCCCTTCTTCCAAGCCTACTGGAAAAAGGACAAGAACATCTGGGTCTGTTTGAATTGCCATACGCCGTTGGAGAATCAGCAGCCGACGTTGGTGAAGGACATACCGCGGGGACGGGTCGAGAAGGCCGCGCAGGAACCGAATCCTCATTTCGATGCCTCTCTTCAGAAGGAATCGATCACCTGTGCCGCCTGCCATGTGCGCGACGGCGTGATCCTCGGGCCTTTCGACGATTCCGCTGCGCCGCATCCCACAAGATTCGATCCCAGCTTCCGCAACGGCCAGTTCTGTTCGCGCTGTCATAACGTGGTCTCCGGGCCGGCGCAGTTTTACAACGTGGGCCCCTGCGGAACCTACGCCGAATATGAAGGGAAGTACTTCATGCAGGAGCGGGGCTTCATTTGCCAAAGTTGCCACATGCCGGAAGTCGACCGGCCGGTGGCCGAAAACGGGCCGATCAGGCGCGGAAGGCGACATCTCTGGCGCGGGGGGCACGATCCCGACATGGTGAAGCGGGCCGTGGCGATTCAGGTGAAGGCCGATCCTCCGGCTCCCAAACCGGGTGAGCAGGTCACTGTGACCCTCTCCCTGATGAATGCCGGGGCGGGGCACAAAATTCCGACCGGCGATCCCGACCGGCACTTTACGGTGGAATTCACGGTTCAAGACCCAAACCGGCAGGTGCTGGCCGAGAAATCGCACACGATGGGCCGCTGGATTATGTGGCAACCCGCCATCGTAGAGTTGTACGATAACCGCTTGCTTCCCTTGGCCAGCCGGGAGTATCAATTTGCCTACCGGATGCCTGATGCGTCTAAGGGGTTGACGTTGAAGACCCGGGTTCGGTACCACATCCTGACCGATGGGCAGCATGAGATGTTGAAGACCAAGTACGGCCTGATGGCGGACGATCCC
This sequence comes from uncultured Nitrospira sp., assembly GCA_902500715.1. Taxonomy (GTDB): domain Bacteria; phylum Nitrospirota; class Nitrospiria; order Nitrospirales; family Nitrospiraceae; genus Nitrospira_A. The sequence goes on from CABVRO010000189.1 coordinate 3,566, forward strand.
TACG
>CABVRO010000190.1 GCA_902500715.1 uncultured Nitrospira sp.
AACAACCTGTCGTCGAGGCTCTTCTTTTCGATGGTCACGACTTCCCAGCGAGCCTCCTCATTCCCCTTGGCATCACGATCCACACCCTTGACCGGAAACCCGCCGTCCTTGAACAACTCACGCATCCACACCGGCAGCAACGAACTACCGGCCGCTTGCACACTCATCATCCCGAACATGGCCGCATTCCCGATCCCCCTCGCGATACAGAGTTCGCTGGTGCTGCCGTCCGACTTGTCTTTCGTGTGATAGATCTCACAGGAATACCCCGCGGCCTGGTCGCGTTTTCCAGTCTTGATGACCACAACATCCTCCGGCCTGTCCGGCGCAGACTTAGACGTCTCCCTCGTGGGGATCTCCATATATATCTTCTCGTCGTGCTGAAGGCTGTACATCACCTTCTTCTTTGCATCGAAGATCATGGCGCCCTTGTCCGCGTCCGGACCCGTTTCCTCAAACCGCAGCTTGTCGCCCTTCAGAAACCACTGCTGCTGGATGGTGATCCCGTCGCTCGTCTCATTCAGGAGCATGCGGCCCTCAAAATCACTCGCCGACACGCCTGCCGCAGCCGTCAGCAGGACACCTCCCGTCAGACCCAGCATGACCGTACGCATGTCGCCTCCTTTCTGTTCGGATACGCAAAGGTACTGCCCGCCCATCGCCATCTGCAGCGTTCAGGTCGTGGCGTCGAAGATCATGACGCTCGTATGCCCTTCGCCGCGCGACAGTTTCATGCCGCCCTTGTCACCCTTGAGGTACCGGTCCATTGCGCTCTTCATACGGTTTCCGCATGACTGGTCGTCCTGTGGAGCACGCCTTCAAACTCACCGGCACGGGCAGAGAGTGGAACGAGACACAGCGCACCGGTCGCGACAACAATCGGCCGTCTTCTCTGCATGATTCACACTCCTGATGAGGCTAGCGCCCATGAAGCCGCCACGCAGTGCAGCCGAGAGTTGTGGCCGGCACCAGTCAGGATCATTCAATGCCTCATCATCCGAACACCTGCACACTACACGATCTTCAGCGTCTCGAAGTTCACCCCTTTGGGAGCCGGAGGAGTAGAAAGCTTCATCGCGGTGAGCGCCTGAACGACCAGTTCAGCCACCACGAGATTGCGATACCATTTCCGATTCGCCGGCACAATGTACCAAGGTGCCTGATCGGTGCTGGTCGACGCAATGACCTCTTCGAAGGCGGTCATGTAGCCGCCCCACAATTTGCGTTCCTCCAGGTCTCCCGAGCTCCACTTCCAGCGCTTGTCCGGGTCCCGAATGCGGGATTCCAGCCGGGCTTTCTGTTCTTCCTTCGAAATATACAGGAAGAACTTCAGAATCGCCGTCCCTTGCTCGACCAGCAGTTCCTCGAATTCCCTGATCTGGCCAAAGCGACGCTCGGCTTCTTTGTCCGAGATCCAGCCGTGCACGCGCGTAATCAACACATCCTCATAATGCGAGCGATTGAAGATGCCGATCTGGCCCTTGGCCGGCACCTTTTGATGCACCCGCCAGAGAAAATCGCGGGACAATTCTTCGGCAGACGGAGTCTTGAATGACACGACCGTGCAGCCCTGCGGGTTGACGCCCGTCATCACACTGCGGATCGTCCCGTCCTTTCCGCTCGTGTCCATCCCTTGCAACACGATCAGCAAGGCCCGGGAGCCGTTGGCGTAGAGCCGCTCCTGCAGCTGGTCGAGGGTGGCAATGCGCTCAGCCGTGGCCGCTTTGGCCTTCGCTTTTCCGTCGTCATCCTTGCTGTAGTTCCCCGTGTCGTCGGGATCGAACTCCGTCAGAGCAAATCGTGCACCGGGCTTGATGCGATACCCCTTCATGTCATCTCTCCTTCCACGTTCGGATCCCCTTGCCGGCCCCATCATGAGAGAAGGGAATGGAGCCATTCCGTTCGTTACCGGTCGGACGACCGAAATATTTCTGTCGACCCTCCATTGCTTGAAGCGCAGTCGGCCTTATCTCATACAAACAACGCTATCACCAACTCAAGGAGGCGGCAGTCATGCTCAAGGAAGTGACCGGAGACATCCTGTTATCCACTGCCGGCGCGATCGCACACGGCATTGCCCCCCACGACAATTTTAAGCAGGGCTTGGCCTTGTCGCTTCGTGAGCAGTGGCCGGGAATGTACAAAGATTTTCGTCACTATTGCCAAACGTACAATCCCAAACCGGGCGGCGCCTGGTCGTGGAAAGGACCGACTTCGCCGGTCATCATCAACCTATTCACGCAACAGCCGCCGGCCAGCGATCAGGATCGTCCCGGCAAGGCCACCCTGCCCAACGTCAATCATGCGCTCCAAGCCTTGAAGAAGGAACTACAGGAGCATCAGGTGAAGAGCCTGGCGTTACCTCGGTTGGCAACGAGAGTCGGCGGACTGGAATGGGAGAAAGTCTATCCCTTGCTCCAGCAGGCCTTGAAAGACCTGAAGATCCCCGTTTACGTGTACGGGCTCTATAAGAAAGACGTGGCGGCGCAGGAAGCCTAGGCTAGGCCGACAGGGCCCGGGCGCGTGCTGCGGTGAGATACTGCAGCAATAGCCCGATCTGCGACTGCCGCGCAAGGTACCATTGTGCGGCGGTCGCAACTTTCCTACCGACGCGCACACTGACGATACGCTCGTCCGGCAGAGAAAACACATCTTCATCCGTATCGTCATCCCCCACATAGAGCGCCGCGGAACTGCCGAGTTGATGCATCAATTCCAGCATTGCCGACCCTTTGTGCAGATTGCCGGAGGGAATGGCATTCACCACGGCTTTGCCCAACACCAGCCTGGGCGCAGGCGCCAACATCGACACGGTATGAAAGATCGCCTCTCGCGCGGCCGGCGGCGAACAGGCCTGCCGATAATGGAAGGTCAGGGAATAGAGCTTATCTTCTACCACCACACCGGCTCGTATCAGATCCGCTTCGGCTTTGGCGACCGACTTGAGCCAGGCCCGACAACAGTCCTTTGCCTGTTGCATGACCCGCTCCGAGGCATGTAACCCTTCAAGCCCGTGATTGCCGATCAAGTGCGCGGGGATGCCATCCACCCGGGGACGCAGGTCCTCCAGAGAACGTCCGGAGATCACCGCCGTCGACGCCACGACCGCCAGATCCTGCAACGCCTCCCGTGTGGTTTCCGTGAGCCCCGCAGCATGCCGATCCTGAACGATACGCGCCAACGTGCCGTCGAAATCGAAGGCAAACAGGGCCCCGGCCTGGCCAACCAACCGATCGAGCACACGCTTGCCTGGCGCACTGAGCAGATCGCGCATCGGTGCGATTACCGCCCCCGTCCGGAAGCCTGGCCCACCTGCTTCATGACACGGATCCGACGGCGCATGCGCGCCGCATCCATGAGCATGCGACCGGCCCACCGGTACACATTGAACTCCTGAATCAGTCCACGCATGCTCCGCATACGGGCGCGCTGTTCCTTCGGGGTCATCGAGAGCGCCATGTGCAACGCCGCCGCGCACTGGTCGATATCGTAGGGATTCACCA
>CABVRO010000191.1 GCA_902500715.1 uncultured Nitrospira sp.
CCGAATGCGGAGCCACGTTCCTCGTGCAGGAAGGTGATGAGTTGCGGCGGTGGGTTGGAACTTGTTTCGGCTCGTCCCAGCCAGGCCTCTTGCGCCTGGGGACTCATGGGTTGGATACGACTCCGTAGCCCCAGCGTTTGCAGCAGCTGACTCAGCCTGGTGAGGAAGGTCATCGATTGGAAGTCGGGCGTGTGCCAGCCGTAGGCCTCGGTAAAGAGCTGGTCCGGGCTCGTGACCGCTACTTTGAAGAGGTGATAGTTGATCGTGGCGCGGACGTGTTCGACCTGAAATATCGTCGGGTCGGCGGCGTAGTAGGGATAGTCGATGATGTTCAGCAGGTGCAGGGAGGCGTAAGTAAGCGGCGAAGCCTGCGCCACGAAATTCGCGACGAGAAAATCGAAGAGGCGTCTCGGCAGTTCCTTATGGATCTGCGTACGATCTACGTAATCGCCGAAGGAGGCCAGTCTGGCGGGCAGGGTCTGCGCCAGGTCGTGAATCTGCCGCGTGAGGGCTTCGATCGCGAGCGCGAGGTCGGCGATGCGGCCTGCCATGGCCAGGTCGTCGTTCCATTCCGCATCGGACGCACCGATGACCGCGTCGAGCTTTGTGAAGAAATCGCCGAGATTGAGTGCGGCCAGGCCGATGTCGTCGAGGCCGGGCGGAAGTTCCCAGCCCAATAGTTTCAGAAACGCGCGCGCCTCCTCGACATCGCCCTGGACGATTTCGAGGGACGACAGCAGCCGCCCGATCCCGGCGGTGGCGTTCTGGATTAGATGATCGGCCAAGGGAGCAGATCCTTCTTGTCGTCGACCTTACAGGTTTTGAAATCGAACTTCTGCGCCTTGTTGCGCAGGGTTGACGTGCGGATCTTGAGCGCGGCCAGATAGTCCTTCGGGCTGGTCTCCGGCATCCAGGGCAACAGATGCGGCGCATGGTCGGCGGGCGGCGCCTGTTCGTTCTTGATGGCATCCACATGATGTGTGGCGGCGGCTTCCCATTCGGCGACCCACGTCATGGAAGTCGGGTCGGCGGGCAAGGTCTTAAGCCGATCCGGCAGCGAGGCAAGCCCCAGGTGCTCCTGCCACAGTTCATGGCGCAGGGCCTTGACCACGCCGTTCTCCGGCAGGCCGGCAATGCCGCTGTACATGACCAGATTCAGTTCCACGCTGCGCGACGGCTGGCGCGATCGACTGGGAAGGGCATGTCGGGCGGTCCGTGTGTACATGTCTTTCACAAGTTGGGGAATGTCGGCCACGTCGCCCAACGTCTCGCGGATGGTCTCCAGCGTTTCCTTGAAGTCGAAGATCAGTTTGTAGGCGACGAAGAGCAGGACGAGCAATGTCTTGAGATCGAACAGGATCTGCTTGAAGACGAAGAAAAAGAGATACCAGAACAGTTCCCAGAGAAATTTCCCCGGATCGTTGGTGAGCTTCGCCTTTTCGATCGCACGGTCGAGGATGGAGCCGGTGATGATCAGACCGATCTCGTGGTAGTTCATCGAGGTGCCGTCGAGGTTCGCGCTGCCGGCCGTGGCCCACACGTCGTCGATGATGGCGACCTTGCTGTGCACGTACACGGGCATCACGTCGTAGCGCCGTGGATTCCCCGGACCGCCGCTGCCTGCTTTTTCCGATCGGCTCCAGAGGGTGTAGACGCCCAGATGATGTCCCCCTGTTTTGGCGGCGCTGCGGAGTTGGTTGACGTTATCGATCTGGCGATCCGGATAGCCGGGCAGGTCGGGGCGCAGGTTCAGGACCAGGATGATCTGCAGGCGCGGCTTGGTGGTGTTCTTCAATCTCGCGATGAGCGCATCGACGATCTCGGGAGACGTGAAGTACTGGTTCTCGATGTAGATGTACCGCTGAGCATTGGCGATGGCGCGCTCGTAGGCTTCGAGGATGCCGGTTTCGCCGTAGGGCAGGTCCTCGTCGCTGGGATTCACCCGCTTGATCGAGCTCCCCGGCAGCGTGCGCAGGACCTGCACCGACGCCACGTCGCCGTCGGGCGTGACCGGCAGGTCGGGAAAGGTCTTCGGCGGAGGGATGAGCATTGGTTTGCCTGTCGCATTCCAGATGCTCGCGAACGTCTTTTCGATGTGAGACACCGCCGGGCCTTTGAGATCGGTGTTGACGTCATGCATGAGCGAGCCCTTGTGGCGCGCGTCGCGGATCGCATGGGTGGTATCGCTGAAGTAGTACTGTTTGAGCGGCGACCCCATGAGGATGGCGTGGTCCCCATCCACCACGATGGCCTTGGCATGCAGCAGGGCGAATCCCTTGTTGAACGCATTGGTGCGCACGCCCGGCGTCTGGGCGAAAAACTCCGCCACTTCGGTCACGGTGTCGTCCGCGGACAGCGGCAGGTTCGTCACCAGCACGTTCACCGGTTTTCCGCCCTTATTCTTGAGGACTTCTTCCAGCGAGGTCTCCGCCCCCTGTTTGCAGCCGGTGGAGGGAGGATTCAGCGAATCGAAGCTGCTTTTGAACTTGGTGAGGAAGCCGTTATCGACGTCGAAAAACAGCGTCATCAGGTTGATGGATTCGGTGGCGCCTTCGGCCGCATCGGTCACCTCGGGGAACATCTTGGCGCCGTCGATCAGGTGGGTGATGCGGTTGTGGTGAAAGAGCGCGACTGGGTTGCCTACGGCGGGATTCAACGTGGTATGGGTGACGAGCCAGCCCTCGATGTTGTTGCGGTGAATGGTGATGGTGCCGACTTCGTGGTTTGAGTCGGTGACATCTTTCGCTTCTTTGGTTTCGTGCAGTAGGCGGGTGCCGAAGAGCGCCGGGTCCGTGTGGATGGGGCCGAATATCTGGGCGACGAGGTCGGGATTCCGATCGACCTTCCAGGTGCGGTAGGCGTCCGGCGAGTAGGAGATGAGAAAGGTGCCGTCGCCTTCTGTCTTGCCGACGCCCAGTACATCGTCTTCGCTGAAAACGGGATCGAAGTCGAGCGCGCGAACGGTCAAGCCGGCGATGCCGACCCCCCGCTCATCGATGACGCGTCCGTGGATGCTGATGTTGGCCATAGGTTCCGTCAGGTGGTCGAAACCTACGCCGCTCGCCCCGGCCTGTCAACCGCTCAGACACGTGTGAATACGTGTATTCTTGCGGGTCAACAGGCGTGCTGTATCAGATTGCGACAATGTTGTGAAGGTCTCTGCATGGTCGAGCTCACTTGAAGCGAGCGGCTCCAGGCGACCTCGGCAACGCAATCACTTCACTGCCGGCTGTGGCATGCCATAGCCATTTGCCCAAGCCAGATCGATCACTCGCTCATTCGACTGTGAGAGCGACAATTGCTGATCGAACAGCGTGGGATACGAACCGATCATCGTCGCCTGAAAGTCCGGGTACCGGTCTGCAGAGACGCCGGTGAGGGTAGCCAA
>CABVRO010000192.1 GCA_902500715.1 uncultured Nitrospira sp.
TGGAGCGCTCCCTTGGGTGTCCCGGTGGTGCCGCTGGTGAAATGCAGGAGGGCCGGATCTTCTGGATCGGTGGGGCCGATTCGATAGGGGCGTGGGTGTTGTTCCAGCAACTCATGAAAATTCTGTGTCCCGGGGACGGCGGTCGGACGTGGCTCCTCGCCGATGAGCAGAATATGCTCAAGATGGGGCAGCGTTTCCCGGATGCCGGCCACCTTGCGCTGATAGAGCGATTCGGTGGTGACCAACACCTTGGCTTGGCCGATGGTCAGTCTCGCACGAATCGGTTCCGGCCCGAAGGCTGAGAAGAGCGGGCAGAAGATGGCGCGATGTTTCAGCGTGCCGAGTGCCGCGATGTAGAGTTCTGGAATACGGCCGGTGAGGACGAACACCCGATCGCCTTTCCCGACGCCGAGCCCCTGCAGTGTATTGGCAAATCGATTGGTGAGGTCGTCGAGGCGCGCATAAGAATAGTCCTCGACCTCCCCGCTTTTCCCCAGCCACCGGATAGCGGTTTGTTGCGCTTGTGATCCGGCGGCATGCCGCACCACTGCTTCATGGGCGATGTTGAGTCCCTGCCCATCGGGTAGGCCCTCCAATTCGGCGCGCGCCTGCTCCCACAAAAACGCCTTTCGCACCGTTTCGTAATCGTGGAGATTCGGGATCGTCTCCCAGTCCCGTCTCGATTTAATGATGGGGTTCCACGGCATTGTGCGGTTCACACTCCTCGGTGTCTGTCCGCGTCATCCTTCGTTGCAGCAGAATGGCATTACTCGGACAGACTCCGAGCATGCGTTCTGCAAGGCATAGACCATCGAAACCCGTAAAGGCCGGAGCGGAAAGCGAGGGAAATCACGGTGGTTAGTGAGCCGCAGGCGGGGACAGCCGATGCTCCACCTGTAGCATTTGTCGCCAGTGGTAGGAGGAGGGGCGTGGATAATCGCGCCAAGCCACACGAGATCAGGGTATTGATCATGGGAGCCGCCGGGCGGGATTTCCATAACTTCAACGTGCTGTTTCGCGGCAATCCTGACTATCGGGTCGTGGGGTTCACCGCCGCGCAGATTCCCAACATTGACGACCGGCTCTATCCTCCGGCGTTGGCCGGCGCCTTGTATCCTTCCGGGATTCCGATCCATGCGGAACAGGATCTCGATCGCTTGATCAGGACCCAGCATATTGAGCGGGTCGTCTTTTCTTACAGTGACATTTCCCATGAAGCGCTCATGCAGCATGCCTCTCGCGTGATGGCGGCAGGGGCGGACTTCTGGCTGGCGGGCCCGCAGTCCACGATGCTTCCGGCCAAGAAGCCCGTGGTGTCGATCTGCGCGACGCGTACGGGAGCCGGCAAGAGCCCTGTGGCCCGCCGTGTCGTCTCGATTCTCAAAGGTGAAGGGCTGCGGGTCGCCACAGTGCGACATCCGATGCCCTACGGCAATCTTGAGCAACAGGCGGTACAACGGTTTGCTGCTCTGGAGGACTTGGACGCGGCGGCCTGCACCATCGAAGAGCGGGAGGAGTACGAACCCCATCTTGCGCAGGGCGGGACGGTCTATGCGGGAGTGGACTACGAGCGGATTCTCCGGGAGGTCGAAGAGCAGGCCGATGTCATTGTGTGGGACGGGGGCAACAACGACTGGTCATTTTTTGTGCCCGACCTCGAATTTGTGCTTGTCGATCCGCACCGGGCCGGGGAGCCGCCGTATTTTCCAGGGGAAGTTAATCTCATACGAGCGGATGTGGTGGTGTTGACCAAACTGGATACCGCGACGCCGGAACAGGTGGATGCGGCACGTCGATCCATTCAGACCGTAAATCCCCGGGCGATCCTCGTGGAGACGGCCATGCCGCCCACGGTCGATCATCCGGACAGAATTACCGGCAGGCGCGTCCTCGTCGTCGAAGACGGCCCCACATTGACGCATGGCGGCATGGCGTTCGGCGCCGGTTGTCTGGTGGCCCGGCGGCATCAGGCTGCTTGTCTGGTCGATCCGAGGCCCTATGCGGCGGGGAGTCTCCATCGCACCTTCCGGCAGTATCCGCACTTGGGGCCGCTCCTTCCCGCGATGGGATATGGGCCTGAGCAGGTTCGCGAATTGGAGGAAACGATCGAACGGGTGGAGTGCGACCTGGTGGTTATCGCCACACCGATGGATGTACGGCGGCTCATTCGGATCACGAAGCCGTTGGTGCGCGTGAAATATGACGTGGAGGACCGTGGGCGCCCGACGTTGACGGAAGTTTTGCAGGGCGTCATCGGCAGAGCGAAACAATCATGAATCCTTTTCGCGGTGCCGCACTCCAATACACAGCAGGAGATGGAAGGCCGACTCAACGAAAAAACCACAAGGAGAGATATATGGTGACGCAGCCCACACAGATTACTCAGGATCGATGCCATCGCTGCGGAGGCTTGATGGTTCGGGAGGAGATTCGCGAGGTCAACCAGGTCGGGCGGCGTTGTGTGATGTGCGGAGAGCACATCGATCCGCTGATCCTCGAACATCGCCGGAAGATGCGCACGCCCGAAGGGGCTCGCCTGCTGTTGGCCAAGGGCGAAAAGGCCGGAATGAACTAGTCGCTCTGTTCCGCTACGAGGCCGGCCGCTTCCGCCGGCGATAGCGGCGAGTCGCGGAGACCAGGAGTTGTTTGATGCGATAGGCCGGTTCAACCAACCCGAGACCGAGAAAGCTGGGCGTGAGCAGGGGTTCGGAGTTTTTCTTGCCCTCGACCTACAAGTCGATCTGTTTGCCTCCGGCCAGCAGGGGCAAGCTCTGAATCCTGGCCTGGGTCACGATGCCGAGCAGGGTGACCGCCCCTCCCGCAGTGAGATGCCCCTCCCGATCCATGGCGGTGGGAAGCCGGAAGACCGGTCCCCCGCTGTTGCCGGGAAACACGTGGCTATCGATGAGAAAGACCTCTGAGCCTGGGCGGGCGGGCGAGACCCAGGAGACGATGCCCTGGCGGACAATTGCGCGCGGTGAATCGGGAATATCAAACGCCGCCGGATAGCCGAGCACCATGATGGGGACGCCCTCATAGAGGTCCGCGGTCGTGGCAATGTCCATCCAGGCGATGGAGGAAGGGCCGCCTGGTTTCGGCTGTCGCATAGTCAAGGGCAGCGGAAGGCAGGCGAGATCCACGGCCTTGTCGGGATGAGGGTACCAGCAGCGTCGCCCGGCCTTGGTGAGTTGAATCGGAATCTCCACCCCCTGTTTCACACCCCGGCGATGAATGTGTGGGAAGACGATGCCCAGCGTGGAGGGTTTCCAGCTCTCCGTCGGGTCGAGAAACACATGTCTGGCGGTGACCAACCAGCAGTCCTGTCTGC
>CABVRO010000193.1 GCA_902500715.1 uncultured Nitrospira sp.
GGTCGCCGACGCGGGCGCCGCTGCGCAGGAGAGCGCGTCGAGGTTGTACGGTTCCCGTGAGCGTGATGCTGAGAAACAGGCCGGACTTGGAGGCGGACGTGTCTCCGCCGACCAGGCAGACCCGATAGGGATCGGCGGCTTGCATCATCCCGCGATAGAGCCGTTGAATCTGTTGCGTCGAGCAGGTCGGCGGAATGGCAATGGCCACGAGCATGAAGCGCGGGGTGCCGCCCATGGCGGCGATATCGCTCAAGTTGGCGATGGCCGCCCGGTACCCGATGTCTTCATAGCAGGAAGTGGCGGGCTCGAAGTGCACACCCTCAGCTAAGAGGTCCGTCGTGATAAGGGTCCATTCGTCGGACGAGGTCTTGAGGATGGCTGTGTCATCGCCGATCCCCTTGAACACCTGACGGTCGGGTCGGGCGGCCTGCGTTTGCAGCAGCCGGATCAGGCCGAACTCGCTACCGACAGGGTTGGTACGGCGGGGTCGGCCTGACGGCATATCAGAGAATCAACGATGGCGAAGCCGTTGGAACGTGGAGCTTTTTCCGGGGCGAGCCGGTTGTCTGCATGGAGGTAGTCGCGCGCATCGATTTCTTTGCCGGAGTCTTCGGGGCCGATGCGCGCAGGGTGCGGGACGATGATCGCCGCAGAGCCGCCTTGATGACATCGTCGACCGTATCGACGAAGATCAACTCGATGCCTTTGAGGATATGTTTGGGAATTTCCTCCAGGTCTTTCTTGTTGCGCTTCGGTAGGACGACGGTCGCGAGTTTTGCCCGTTTGGCCGCGAGGATTTTTTCCTTCAAGCCTCCGATCGGTAACACACGCCCGCGCAGGGTGATTTCTCCGGTCATCGCGAGGTCGCGCCGTACGGGGATCTGGGCCAGCGCCGAAGCGATGGCCGTGGCCATGGTGATGCCGGCAGACGGTCCGTCTTTCGGTGTGGCGCCGGCAGGCACGTGAATGTGAATGTCGTTCTTGGCGAAGATGTCGGGGCTGATGCCCAGGGTCTTCTCTCGCGAGCGGACATAGCTCAGGGCGGCCTGCGCGGATTCTTTCATGACGTCGCCGAGATGCCCGGTGAGGGTGAGTTGCCCCTTGCCCTTCATGACGGTCGCTTCGATATACAGCACGTCGCCGCCGCTTTCCGTCCAGGCAAGGCCTGTCGCGACACCGATTTCGTCTTTTTCAAGTTCTGCCTCCGGAACGAACTTCGCTACACCCAGAAACTTGTTTAAATTGGTCTGGTCGATGATCTGACACTCGGATTTGCCCTCGGCGACCTTCTTGGCCACTTTCCGCATGAGGTTGGCGATTTCCCGTTCGAGGTTCCGGACTCCGGCCTCGCGCGTATAGTGCGAGATGATATGGCGGATGGCCGGCTCGTTCACGCGGATGTGTTTTTCGGTAATGCCGTGCTCGTTCATCTGCCTGGGAATCAAGTACTTCTGCGCGATCCCGAGTTTCTCTTCTTCCGTATATCCAGGGATGTCGATGACTTCCATGCGATCTCGCAACGCGGGCAGGATCGGATCCATGAGGTTGGCCGTCGTGACGAACATGACTTCGGTCAAATCGAAGGGTACCCCGAGATAGTGATCGGTGAAGGTGCTGTTTTGTTCGGGATCCAACACTTCCAGAAGAGCGGCCGAAGGATCGCCTCGGAAATCCATGCCGACTTTGTCGACCTCGTCGAGCATGAACACGGGATTGTTCGTGCCGGCTTGTTTCATGCCCTGGATAATCCGTCCCGGCAGTGCGCCGACGTAGGTCCTGCGATGGCCGCGGATTTCGGCCTCGTCGCGGACTCCGCCCAGACTGATCCGGACGAACTCGCGGCCGAGCGCGCGGGCGATGGATTTGCCGAGCGAGGTTTTGCCGACGCCGGGCGGTCCCACGAAACAGAGGATGGGCCCCTTCATTTTCTCTTTGAGCTTACGCACGGCGAGGTACTCGACGATGCGTTCTTTCACCTTTTCCAAGTCGTAGTGGTCCTCGTTCAGAACCTTCATCGCGGCTTTCAGGTCGAGATTGTCTTTCGATTTCTTATTCCATGGGAGCTCGACCATCCATTCCAGATAGGTCCGGACCGTGGCCGACTCCGCCGTGTCCGGATGCATTTTTTCGAGCCGCTTGAGTTGCTTCTCGGTTTCCTTGAGAACCTTCTCGGGCATCTTAGCGTCTTTGATGCGCTTGCGGAATTCCGCCACTTCCTCCGCCCGTTCGTCCAACTCGCCGAGTTCTTTCTGGATGGCTTTCAACTGCTCGCGCAGGAAGTATTCGCGCTGGGTCTTGTCCATCTCCCCTTTGGCTTGCGCCTGGATCTTCTGCTGCATGGAGAGGACATCGATTTCCTTGGAGAGAATTTCGCTGATCTGGCGCAGCCGCTGAATCGGGTCCACGATCTCCAGGACGGCCTGCGTGATGTCGACCTTCAGTCCGAGATTGGAGGCCACCATGTCGGCGAGCCGGCCGGGGTCTTCCAGATTTTCGATGACCACCATCACGTCGGGAATCAGCACCTTGCCGAGGCTGACGATCTTCTCGATCTGCTCCTTGACCGTGCGCATGACGGCCTCGGTCTCCAGTGTGGATCCGGCCTGCTTCGTCTCGACGAGTTTCTCGATGCGAACCGAATAATAGGGGTCGTTCTGGATGTATTCTTCGATCCGTCCCTTGGCGAGTCCCTGGACTAAAATCTTGATCCGCTCGTCGGGCAGCTTGAGCATCCGCATGATGATGCCCACGGTGCCGACGGCGTGAATGTCGTCCGGTTGCGGGTTTTCCACATCCAGGGATTTCTGGGTGGCGAGGAACAACATGCGGTTGCCCGCGAGCGCGGCTTCGATCGCCTTGATCGACATCTCGCGTCCGACAAACAGCGGGAGCACCATGTAAGGAAACACGACGATATCTCGGACGGGCAGCAGGGGCAACTGGTCCGGCGGTTCGAGGTTCTGGTTGCTTGAGAAGTCTTGTTCTACTGCTTCAGCCATGAGGCTCCAGTCTGCTGCTGTAGGGTCTCAGTGATGGTGACGTGCTGTGGCACGGTCTGGGTGACGGTAGTCCGTCATGCCCAAGGCTAGCTGGTGGTGCGTGTTCGACCTTGGCCGGATCGGCTTGGGCCGCGGCGACGCACGTCGGCGGCGGTCGGTCGGAGTCGTTGTTGTAGGAACTCGCCGAACGCAGGTCCCAAAGATGGGTTCTTGAGCGCCAATTCCACGGTGGCAATGAGGAATCCGAGTTTGTCGCCCGCATCGTGCCGCTGTCCCTCGATTTCGTGGGCGAACATCGGGGTGTGCTTGACGAGTTGCCGCA
>CABVRO010000194.1 GCA_902500715.1 uncultured Nitrospira sp.
AGCAGGGGCGTATGCGGAACGACGGACCATTCCACCGCCGCGAGAACGGCGGCATTGATGGCGCTCGCCAACACGCCGGTCGGCATATTGCGATACAACACCTGAACTTGCAGGGTATGCAGATCGGGAGCCGGATCGGTGTGGGATGGGCGATCCATACGAAGGCCTTGCTCTGAAGCAGGTTCACTGCGCACAGGGCACTGGTGGTAGTATCACGATGTGCGCTGGTCTCGTAAGTACGCCTACTCTACCATGATCGTTGGAAGGCCGGGCATCAAAAATTCACACGGAGATTGATGGAGCCCACATGCAAGGTCGTGCGATACGTTCCGTTGACGGTGGGATTCACGTTCCCGGCGACGGTTCTGCCTTCGTACAGAATGGCCTGGTAGGCCAGATCGATTCCGAGGCCTTTGGGGCTGAGGGCTTTGTCGGATCCTCCGCAGGGGATGACCCCGAGAAACTTGCCGTGTTCCCGGCACATGAACCCGAAGCCGGTGGAGACGGCATGGTTGTCGCCGTCGGGAATGGCAGGGTTGAAGGTCTGATCGGGAATCGCCTTCTGGGAATGCCAGTAGCCGGCGCGTAGGGCGACGTCCCAATCGGGCAGCGGTGTGGGGTTGAGCCACTTGTATTCGGTGCCGACCATGACGGTGTAGCCGCTGGTCCAGTTGGCGGGGGTGGCGATGGTGAGACCGTTCGACAGGGTCGTATCCAGATTGCGGACCGATTTCCAGCCGGTGTAATCCACGTCCAATTCCAGCTTCCATTCCCGCTCGTTATCCCGGACTGGCCAGAGCGCGATGCCGCCGGTGAGAACCTGCGGAACCACAAAGGTCGTGCGGGTGTCTGCCACACGCGTGCCGCCGGCGAGCAATTGCCCGTCGAGATGCAGCGTCGCCTGACTGCGGTAGATGAGGCCGATGTTGACGAGCGGACGCCCGTCCCCATTACGCAGCGGCGTGTAGAGCAGGCTGGCATTGAAGCCCGCGGCCGTGTCGCGCCCATTTAATTCCATGCCGGTGCCGGCCGGGATGCCGAGCCCGCCGGGCCAGCGAAATTGTCGCTCAACCTGCCCTTCTCCGAAGGCTCCGGAAAAGGTATAGATATCCGCTCCCAACCCGATCGCCAGATCCGGCAACGGCCGGAAGGCGATGGAGGGACGAATGTCGATCAACTCGAATGCGGCTTTCGTGGTCGCCGTGGAGAAAGGGCTGCTGTCCGGCCAGCGTGTCAAGGTGCCGAACGGGCTGAAGACGGCCAAGCCGATAGTGGTGCTGTCGGAGGAGCCGATGCCGAGGTCCTTGAGATTGGCCGTCATGTAGACGTTCGACGGAGGCGGAACCGCCACACTCCCGCGAAGATCGCCGTTGGCCTGGGTGCCCGCGCCATTCTGAAACGAGAAGCCGCCGGCGATAAGAGTGGTGCCGGCTGAGAACTGAACCCCGCGGAGTTGTGTCATGCCGGCCGGATTATAGTACCCGGCGGAGGCATCGTCGGCTTGCGCCGTGAATGCCGACGCCTGGCCGGTTGCCGAGGCACTGTGATCGTAGATGCGAAAACTTCCCGCCCGGGCTGCCGGCGGGAGGCACGCGATCATGGAGATCAGCGCGCAACAGGCGATGAGCAGCCGGGGGAAAGCATCATCGTGTCGCTTCCACCGGCGCTGCCGTCGGGTTCTCTCGTGGTGCGACGGCCGTGTCGCGGGCACGCAGGGTTCCTGTGAATCACCGGCATCAAGAAGGCGTAGAGTACTCACGGTCATATTCCTCGTGTGGATGAGTCTGTCAGTAACGCAATCAGCCTGTCCGGGCGCGTGGCGTTTGCGAGTAACGTTGTACGGGTGTGACGCGCAGAGCCGACGCGTATTTCGGACGTCCCGATGGGTGCAAGGGCGTAGAAATTCGGCAATGTGGCGCTCATCTAAGAGAAGGCACGGTGCTTTGTCAAGCTTGGGTGCCCTGGGGGATCTTCCTGAAGCGGTGTGCACGCATGTGATTTCGTTCGCTGGATCGCGTATGCTCGGTAGATGGGGACGTGGTGGTGATATTCGTCAGACGCTGGATCGTGCGGGGGCTTCTGTTATTGGCCGGCGTCGTGGTCCTTGCCGCAGGAAGTGCGGTGGCCTACGGGCTCTATCTCTCGGCCAGTCTGGCGTTGCCGGCCGGCGATGAGCATCCCCCCCGGCTGATCTACGGCGCCCCGTTCCTATTGAAACCTGATCTAGATATTGCCTCCGCTCATCTGATCGAGCGCCTCAACCGGCTCGGTTATCGCGCGGTCGAGACGGCCGTGCGCACCCCCGGCGAGTATCGTGTCACTCCTGCAGAGATCGATATTTACTTGCACGAGTTTGCCGATTTTCACCTGCGACCGGTTCCGGCCCGTTTGGCGCTCGACCAGGGGCGAGTGACGAAGGTCCTGTCGATTCCGGGGGGCGACGAATTATTCCCCGCCTATCTGGAACCGCAATTGATCAGCGGGTTGCGCGGCGCCTCGCGGCAGGTGCGGGAATGGGTGTCGTACGACGATCTGCCGGCGCGGTTTCTCGATGTGTTGCTGGCGATCGAAGACCGGCGATTCTTCAGCCATCCCGGCATCGATCCCATTGCCGTCGGTCGCGCGGTCTGGACGAATGTGACCCGCGGCACGGTCATCCAGGGCGGCAGTACGATCACGCAGCAGTTGGCGAAGAACCTGTTTTATTCTCCGCAACGCACGTTCGGGCGGAAGCTCAAGGAGTCGATTGCCGCGTTGGTCCTGGAGGCGAAATACCGCAAACAGGCGATCCTCGAAAGTTATGCGAACGAGATTTATCTCGGGCAGGTCGGGTCTGTGTCGATTTATGGAGTCGGGGAGGCCGCGCACCGGTATTTCGGCAAACGCGTGGATGCATTGAGCTTGGAGGAGACCGCGCTGCTGGTCGGGATGATCAAGGGGCCGAATACCTATTCACCCCTGAGGAATCCGGCGCTGGCCAAGCAGCGTCGCGATGTGGTGCTGGGCCGGTTGCACGAACAGGGGCTCGTGAGCGACGACGCGTGGAAGCAGGCGGTGATGACGCCCGTCAGGGTCATGCCGCCGCAGGACACCTTGGCCGATGCGCCGTTTTTTGTCGACCATCTGTTGAGACAGGTGGAAGAGACGACCGGGGCGCCCTTGCCGGACGGCGTCAGGGCCTACACGACGCTCGACCCTGTGTTGCAACGGCTGGCCACTCAGACGCTGGAGAGTGAACTGGGCAAACTGGAAGCGGCCTATCCGGCGCTGACCGGCCACAGCAGTCCGGTGCAAGCCGC
>CABVRO010000195.1 GCA_902500715.1 uncultured Nitrospira sp.
GTTCTCTCACAACCACGACCTAAACCCTGGGGTCACTTCTTGACAAGTCATTACACCATGTGCAACTCCTTCGTTCCTGGATCCCCCAGGATACTGGTGTTGCACTAGAACCTTGAACCGTACCGCTGCCGATCGTAGAACACTTCCATGTACTCAAAGATCTCCTGCGTGGCTTCCGCACCCGTTCGATACTCGCAATGATAGATCTGTTCACGCTTCAGTGTTCCGAAAAAGTTTTCTGCACACGCATTTTTCAGCCTTGACGCTCAGTTTCCGATCTGTCCGTAGATTGAGGATCAAGGTGCGTTCTTGCTTGAAGATGCGTCGATTCGGAGATCGGGCGGGACGTCGGCTCCGACTAGCCAAGCCGACCTCACCAACTTCGCGATACCAGCATATCCACTTACGAAAGGTCGGGTACGAGATCCCGCAGCGACGAAACACCAGCCCAGCATCTCTCGTCCGCTGATATAGTTTCACCCAAAGCAGTTGTCTGCGTCCGTCGGAGTCCATCACGGCAGTTTATGTGAAGCGATGTGTGCGAATTACACACATAAGTTTACAAATTTCTGCTTAAAGGAAGGTGCCGGATGTCTCGTTCCAGGTTGATCCTACCAATTGCCTCCAGATCGTGGGCAAGATACATGCAATCGAAGTAAGGGGACTCTGGAAAGGGCCGACCCACCTTGAGCCCACGCCATATATCAATTTTCACACTGGCGTTCCATTCGTTAAACTCTTTGATTGCCAGTAATTCGCCGGCAAACTGATGGCTCACCAGAGTCTCTCTTACATCGTCAAAGTACAGAGGGACTTTCTTCAGCATTGACTTCTTGGGATGACTGAATACTTTTAAGGCATGCGTGGTTGATGAGTACAAGTCTAGATCGAAAGAGACGAATCCGATCGGGACATCCTGAATGTGCTCGATGAATTCGGGTACGGTTTTCTTTACCTCTCCCAGCAGCAATAGCGTACGCGGTGAGAGCTTTTCACGAAGTGACTTCTCGTCTAAGGGAAAATCTCCCGGTTTCCAGTAATCTGGATGGTCTCGATGATCGCCGGTAAATTCGGGAAGTCCACCCCCGCTGTCAAATCCGAAAACCTTGATCCGGACTCCCGTTTCACGTTCAACAGCCTCGGCTTCTTCTTGTAGGGTCACGAGCCCCTGGCCTCCGGCGACACCGAATTCAATCGCGATAATTTCAGAAACGCCCTCAAGGTAGGCAAGGCCTGCGGCACTGAGCAATCCGGTAAGGTATCCCGGGCGTTTTGACAAACACCACTGGTCGCGAGTGCTTGCCGAAACCGCCAGGCGTTCTAGCAGGAATCTCGTGAAGAGACGAAAGGGTGGTTCCATGGACAGTCGCTTCAACCAACATGGAAGCCTCATTGTTTTTATCGATTTTGACATAGTCGATGTCCTTCCCGCTGAGAGTGACCTTCCCCCGGTTATTGCACCACGGTCAACGTAGTTGACTCCTGTGCCAGATGGGTCCTGGTTTGATAATTGTGAATAAACTCCTGGGGTGTCAGATCCCCAATTCCACTGTGCGTCCGCTCCTCGTTGTATTCCCGGCGCCACACTTCAATGACCAATTGCGCTTCCTGCAGCGTCACAAACCAATGTTCATTGAGACATTCATCGCGAAACTTGCCATTGAAGCTCTCGATAAACGCATTCTGCACCGGTTTCCCCGGCTGAATGAAGTGCAGGTGCACGCCGTGCTGGACGGCCCAGGCATCCAAGGCGGTCCCGGCGAATTCGGGGCCGTTGTCCAGGATCAGCGTCTCGGGGAACGGCCATGTATTAAAGAGCCGGTCAAGAATCCGGCATACCCGTGCCCCGCCGATCGACACATCCACCTCAATCACCGGGACTTCCTTGGAACACAGATCGGTCATCGTCAAACATTTGTACCGTCGTCCCGTGACTAGCCGATCATGCACGAAATCCAGCGCATAACAGCGCCCCGGCTGTGTCGGCCGGGCGAGCGCGACACGAGGGACTGCCGCCAGCTTCTTTCGCCGCCGTCGGCCTAACGACAGGCCTTCGTCGCGATAATACAGCCATTCCACTTTCTTATGGTTTACGAGCCAGCCCTCGCGCCGTAACCGGATATAGATCCGGGGACAGCCGTACCGCCGCTTGGCCTCGGCAATCTCGCGGATCCGCGTTCGCAGCGCCTCATCGTCATGGCGGCGGCTGCGATACCGGAGTGTCTGGCGCTCGAGTGCCAGGAGCCGGCACACCCGTCGTTGACTGAGCCCAAAGCGCTCGGTGCTCCACTGAGCCGCCGCTCGCTTCGCCTTGGGCCCTTCCAGTTTTTTGCGTTGATCGCTTTCAGCGCCTGGATGTCCAGCGCTTGGTCCGCCACCATCTGCTTGAGCCGCTGGTTTTCGTCTTCCAGCTGGCGGAGCCTCTGCACATCACTAACTTCCAGCCCCGAATATTTGGCCCGCCACTTATAAAAGGTAGCGTCCGAGATGCTGTGCTTGCGACAGAGCTCCTGGATTCCAGTGCCTGCCTGGGCATCCTTGAGCACCGCAATGATCTGTTCCTCCGTGTGCCGTTTTCGCGTCATGGCCCCCTCCTTTAGGCCCATCTCAGCACAGAAGAACTTCCAAGCCAATGGTCTAGTTTTCGGGGGGAAGGTCAACACGACACTAGGTCAAATGTTATCAGCAGCGTGACGTAGAGGGGGCTCGAAGTACTTCAGATTGCCTTAACTGGCCTCAGAACCACATCCATTGCCTGGATAGTCGCAAGATGATGGCCTAGGAATATCTGCACCCGCCTGGGCAGTCTTTTCAAGAACGGTCGCTGGTGAAAATCGAGTCGCACGATCTCGAATCGTGCGTGCGAATAGTAGTTGTAGTGACTGAGTTCCGTCGTTCCATCCACCGTAAAATAATCAAATGTTCGTTCGGTGAAAAACTTCACATGCGTGGGGTCCTGAAAAGCTCCCGCCGAATTATAGTATGGCACCTGAATGTGCACGATTCCTCCCGGCCTAGTGACACGCCACAATTCTTCCATAACTTGTATCGTGTCGGGAAGGTGCTCGAGAAGATTGAACAAGACGCATCTCTCAACACTTGAATCTTGAAATGGCCAAGACTTCCTCGAAAGATCGCAAATCACACTCACCCCTGGCTGCGGACTCAGATCAACCCCTGTGTACTCTGGAAGCACCGATTTCCCGCAGCCTAAATGCAACTTAAGGTCTGCCATATTGAGCGTCCTTGGCTGTAAGATGAAT
>CABVRO010000196.1 GCA_902500715.1 uncultured Nitrospira sp.
GAGTTCGGTGAGAATCCCGTCAGGATTACTATCAGTGCCGACCCTAACGGAAGAGAGCGGAATAGGCAAGTAAAAATTTCACTTGCTTTCAGTAGGACTCGTGGGAAGACATCTCGTAGAAAGAGGGGATGGGAGCGGTGACCACTGTAGGGTGTCGGCACCTGTCCGTACAAAACCGACAGTCTAGCTGCTTTGTAGTGTAGAGAGATTCCCTAGGTATGTACCAGAGACGTTTGCGGGTGGTCATACGGGCCTATGGGCATGGGGTGTGAGAAAGTTGTTGACCATGCTCGGCAGGTAGGGTATCTGTGGGCGCGCCGGTTTCGAAGGGATACGTAGTCCCCTTGCTATCGATGCGGAGCGGAGGAGCCGGAGGGCGACGACATGATCTCGCTACGACGTTTAGTATGTATGGTGTGCGCGTGCCTGGCCGGTTTCGGTGCGCTTCCTGCTGCGGCAGAAGTTGCTCCTGCCCAGTCTTCATCTATCGCCCGCGTCGACATCGGCCTGTCCGAATGGTTCAGCCAGGGTGAGACGGTCTGGAGCCACAACGCCTCAGGCCTGGATGCCAACCTTGGAAATCCAAGTTCCAAACTCAAGTATAAGGATACCGGCACCAATGTGACCGAAATCAGCGGTCGGGTGCAGTTGAAGAACAAAGTCTTTTTCCGCGGCGCCTTCGGATACGGCTCCATCGGAGGAGGCCGACTCACGGACGACGACTTTCTCAGCGCACAAGGGGCTGCGGCTCAGGGCGCGACCGTCAGCGGAGAACATCGGTTCTCACGCACGTTCAGTGATATCGGTGGAGACAATCTCTGGTATTTGAACGGGGATATCGGTGCGACGACGTTCACCTTTCCCGACAACAAAGGCACCCTGGGGATGTTTGTGGGGTTGCAGTACTGGCGGGAGCGGCATGTGGCAAACGGGGTCACACAAGCCGAATGTACCACAGCGTCTTCCCCGAACCAGGATTTTCGTTGTTCGCCTGCCGGTACGGTCGGGCTTCGTAACCAGGCGGTGATTACCAACACGTCTACCTGGTTATCAGGCCGGTTCGGCGGTGAGGTCGAATATCGGATCGATAAGCGCATCAGCATTGAGGTCAAGATAGCCATGCTCTTGTCCTATTTGAACAATGAAGATGTGCATCACTTCAGAACCGACCTCGCGCAGGATCCGAGCTTCAGAATGACGGGCTTTGGCCTGGGTACCAACTCGAATATCAATCTGCAAATAAAGATCTGGGACCGGCTCTACCTGACGGGCGGGTATCGCGTGTTCTGGAACCGCGTGCTCGCCGGTGATCAGTGGAAGCTGTATGGCTCCGACGGTTCCTCGAGTACCGCCTCCCTGAACCAGTTTCAAACTCTCCGGCACGGGCCTACTATCGGGCTGACGTATTCGTTCTAGCCGTTGTCCGTCTCTCGATGCAGAACGGGAGCAAACAGCGTATTGCTTATGGCGTATAGTCGGGAAGGGCAGCAACCCGCGCCGGTCTGCCTTCATCCTTGAGCTACACGCTCTTCTTTCCCGCCAGTAGCGCGCATGCCTGTCGAGAGACGTTTCATGCCTCACGAGTGACCGTATTCAGCGGCAGCGCTCAGCGCGATCGGGATGGGCCGGTTTCGTCTTCGTATTCCGTGAAGAGTCGTTTGGCTTCGGGATGAAGAAGGTGCGGCTGACCGTAGGGGATTCCGGCGGTCCGGAAGAGGGGCGTCAGCTTTTCGTTCGGGTGCAGGTAGCCGGCCCGGAGCGGGACCGATCGTTTGGTGTGGCGGATGAGCGCACAGGGATTCGGGCGGATGGCGGTCAGCCAATCCGCAATATCCTGCGGATTCCCGATCGAGGCAGACAACAACAGCAGGCGCGCCTGGGACGGACAGAAGATCAAGGTCTCTTCCCACACCACCCCGCGTTCCGGATCGGCAAGGTATTGGGATTCGTCCATGATCACCAATCCCAACGTATCCAGGCGCACGTCGATTTCGCCTCCCGCTGCATCGTAGAGCAGGTTGCGCAAAATTTCGGTGGTCATGATGAGCAGGGGTGCCTGGGCATGTTCGCGGCGGTCGCCGGTAAGAATGCCCACCTGGCCCGGGCCGAAGAGGCGCGAAAATTCGGTAAATTTCGTATTGGAGAGCGCTTTCAGGGGAGACGTATAGATGACCGTGCGATTCTCCTGCATCGCCCGCTTCGTGGCCTCAATGGCGACATAGGTTTTCCCGCTGCCGGTCGGCACGCTGACCACCACGTCGGTTTCTGCCAGCTTCGCCAATGCATCCACTTGCCAGGCATCCGGTACAAACGGCTGTGACTGCGGAACTCCGATTCCCGACAACCATTCATGAAGCGAGACAGGAGGCTCATGGTGGCCGTGTTCGTCGGCCCGATGCGGGCGTGCTGAGATAGGGGATGTGGCCGGTCTCGCAGGCACCTTCGGTTTTGGGGCTGTCGCAGCGGGTCTCGCCTGTTGGCGATGTGATTGTTCCTCGATCAGGGCAGTCAGGTCGGACTCCAGCCCGGGGCGATTTTCAGCGGAAGCCTGGAGCAGCAGATCGATGAGCTTGCGTTTGCCGGAACGAAAATGTCGGCTGATCCGTCCACGCGCCAATCGGTGGAGTAGGGAGACCGGTTGCTGCATCAACAGTTGTTCGAGTTCGTGTGTCGTCATATGGGCCTCGTGAAACGTGACGCGTGAGAGGTGAAACGTGAAACGTGAAACGTGAAACGTGTGAATACGAGGCCCGTCGGAAATCCTTTTGCGCGCGATGCTTCACGAGGAACGAATGACGAGTTCATGGCAGCTCTTCCAGGACGCCACGGCGCATGCCCGCGATGGCCCGGTCGGCGGATTCGGCCAGCGAGGGGTGGGTCGCTTTGAGGGTCTTCAATTGAGAGAGAAACTCGATCGTGCGCGCGAAGAGCCGGAATATGTCGCCTTCGGCCATGGTGGTCAGCCTGGCCAGTCCGATCCAGGTAAGGCTCTGATCCGCGACCCAGCGTTCCGTCAACGCCGCTACGTCGGCGCGCAGCATCGGTGGCGCCTCGTGCGGGGTCAGACTTTCTGCCAGTTTGCGGACCTGAAACAGGAGCGTGACCAGCCCCGCGCTGCCGCGTGGAAACGAGCCGGGACGATCGTCGTCATGCGCGATACTGGCCATGACGGCGGCGAGCAGTGGCGGATCGATGGCGCCGAAGGCCT
>CABVRO010000197.1 GCA_902500715.1 uncultured Nitrospira sp.
AGGACATGACCGCCCACGTGGACTTCACCGCCCTGGCGCAAACGGGCCAACAGGCAGGATTGGACGTCACCGGATTTACGAATCAGATGAGTTTCCTGATCGGCCTGGGCGCCGAACAATTGCTGGAATCGCTCCAGCCTGAATCGCCGGAGTTTTACGCGGCGATACACCTGCTGCGACCGGACGGCATGGGTCGCACATTCAAAGTGTTGATACAGCACAAGGGCATGGCCAAGCCCGAATTGGACGGATTGAAATTCCAGCCGTTCTTCGGATCGATTTTGACGGCGCGCTCGGCTGCATGACAGGAACAGGAATGGGCATAATCGTGGCAATTGTCGTTTTACGTTTCACCTTTCACGACTCACGGATGAACCATGGGTAGCGAAGCCGCACCGCTGAACTACATCCCGATCCTGATTTTTATCGTGATCGCGTTTGCGTTCGGCGCCGTCCAGATTCTCCTGGGACGCATCGTTCGTCCGAGCCGGCCCTATCGCGCCAAACTCGCGCCATACGAGAGCGGCAGCCCGCTCTTCTCCGATGCCCGGATACAGTTTCCGATCCGGTATTACATCATTGCGATGCTGTTCGTGATCTTCGATATCGAAATCGTCTTCATGTTTCCCTGGGCGGTGGCGTTCAAGAAGTTGGGGCTGGTGGGGCTCGTCGAGATGGTCGTATTTATCGGCATCCTGATCGTCGGGTTCTGGTACGCCTGGAAAAAGGGAGCGTTGGAATGGGACTAACGGCCGTAAAACGAGAGACGTTAAACGTGCATAGTGCGGACAATGCTCTGTCGTCCGTCCTTTCACGTTTCACCTGTTACGTTTCACAAGGTCATATATGAGCTTCTTAGAGCGGCAACTGGATGCGAATATTCTGACGACGAATCTCGATGCCTTCGTCGGATGGGCGCGAAAATCGTCGTTATGGCCGATGACGTTCGGGTTGGCCTGTTGCGCCATCGAAATGATTGCCAGCGTATCGTCGCGCTACGATATCGATCGCTTCGGCGCCGGCGTGTTCCGCGCGTCGCCCCGCCAGTCGGATTTGATGATCGTGGCCGGGACGGTGACGCGCAAGATGGCCCCCGTCATCCGCCGCATCTACGACCAGATGGCCGAACCCCGGTATGTGATCTCCATGGGATCCTGCGCGACCTCCGGCAATCACTACAACAGTTATGCCGTCGTGCAGGGCGTGGACCAGATCGTGCCGGTCGATGTGTACATTGCCGGTTGTCCGCCGCGGCCTGAAGCGCTGCTGGACGGATTGTTGAAATTGCAGGAAAAGATTCAACGCGAAAAGATCTTTGTGAAGTGAGAAAGGAATTGAGAAGTGTCGCTTGTGAGCGCGAGCTTCTCTTGCCGTCGGCTCTTTGAGGACGATGCAACCGCTGCTTGAACGACTCATGACCACCTTTCCCGACGCCGTCCGCGGCGTGGAGGTGGATACCGCCCGAAACGAGATCACGGCCCGCGTGGCCGCCGCTCGAATCGTCGATGTGGCGCGGTGGCTGCACGACACGCCGGAAGCGGCGTTCGACCATATTACCGATATCTGTTCGGTGGACTACCCGAACGACCCGGAACGGTTTGAGGTGGTCTATCAGCTTCTCTCGCTCGCGCACCGCCGGCGCATTCGCTTGAAAGCGCGCCTCACCGAAGAAGCTCCGCAAATCGCTTCCGTAACCGGCATCTGGAAGGGCGCCGAGTTCATGGAGCGTGAGGTCTATGACCTGATGGGTATCACCTTCGTCGGCCATCCCGATCTTCGACGCATTCTCCTGCCGGAGGATTATGAAGAGGGGCATCCCCTGCGTAAGGACTTCCCGGCCGAAGGACGCGGCTGGCGCAGCTCGTTCCCGTTCATTCCGCGCCTGGACGAAGCCCCCGAAGAACAGACGGAAGGGGAAGTTCCGGAGCAGGAGAAGCAGGCCTACCTCGTCGCCGAACACCAGGGGGGCACACGTCGCCGTGAAGAATTGCTGCTGAACATGGGCCCGCAACACCCCAGTACCCACGGCGTGCTCAGAGTGGTCCTGGAACTGGACGGTGAACGGATCGTGAAGGCCACGCCGGATCTCGGTTATTTGCATCGCGGCGTCGAGAAGCTGGCGGAAGGCCTGCACTATATGCAGGTGATCCCCCATACCGACCGGCTCGATTATGTCTGCGCGATGACGAACAATTATGCCTACGTCCGCGCGGTGGAGAAGCTGCTCGACATCACCGTACCCGAACGGGCTGAATACGTCCGCACCATCGTGGCCGAGATGCAGCGCATCATCGGCCACCTCTTCTGGCTCGGCACCCAGGCGCTCGACATCGGCGCCATGACCGTCTTCTTCTGGACGTTTCGCGAACGCGAAGTGCTCTTGGACATGTTCGAAAAGCTCTGCGGCGCGCGGCTCACGCTGAATTACTATCGCATCGGCGGGGTAGACAGCGATTTTACTCCGGATCTGGTGGTCCGGCTGAAGGCGTTCCTACAGACCTTCCCCGAGAAGGTCAACGAGTACAACCAGCTGCTCATGTCCAACCGGATCTGGGTCGGGCGGACCAAAGACATCGCCGTGATTTCCGCGGAAGACGCGATCAATTTCGGGCTCACCGGGCCGACGCTCCGAGGATCGGGGGTCGATTACGATGTGCGCAAATACGAGCCCTACGGTGTGTACGACAAGGTCGAATGGGAGGTGCCGGTGGGTAAACGCGGCGACACCTACGATCGCTACTGGGTGCGCATGGAGGAAATGCGGCAGAGCGCGCGGATCCTCGCCCAATGCCTCGACCAGCTGCCGGAGGGACCGATCATGGCGGACGTGCCGCATGTGATTCCCCCGCCCAAGGCGAAGGTCATGCGCGACATGGAGAGTCTGATTCACCACTTTATTATTTTCACGCAGGGGTTCAAGCCGCCCAAAGGCGAAACCTATTGCGGCACCGAAGCGCCCAAAGGAGAACTCGGGTTCTTCATCGTCAGCGACGGAAGCCCGCGGCCTTACCGATTGAAAATTCGCGCCCCCTCGTTCATTCACATGGGCGCATTCGATCACATGGCCCGCGGCTACCTGATCTCGGACATCATCACCATCTTCGGAACCTACG
>CABVRO010000198.1 GCA_902500715.1 uncultured Nitrospira sp.
CCCATGACTTTATCACTCGCTTGCCGGACGGGTATGATAGCTGGATCGGGGAGCGCGGGGTAAAATTGTCGGTCGGGCAGAAGCAGCGGGTTTCGATTGCGCGCGTGCTGCTGAAAGATCCGCCCATCGTGATCTTCGACGAGGCCACGTCCAATATCGATACGGAAACCGAGGTGAAAATCCGTGAAGCCCTGAACGATCTGACCAAGGGGCGAACGACGTTCATCATTGCACACCGCCTGGCCACGCTCCATGACGTGGACCGCATCATCGTGGTGGAGCGCGGGACGATTATCGAGGAGGGCGATCACGAGGCTCTAATGAAACGCGGCGGGGTGTATGCGGGGCTTTATGAGGCCCAGTTTAAAATTTAACAGGATGCTGAAAAAGTCTGCCAGCATCGTTCTCGCACCGTGAAAGAGCTCAACGTACCGCAAGGGTACGCCTCGCTCATTCACGACGCTACGGCCTTGCTGGACGGACATTTTGAGCGTCCTTACGAATATATAGAAGAACTAGGTCGTCAATATCCAAGAGTCGATTGAATCTTGAGTGGACGGTTGCGCAGACTTCATGAATGATGATCAAAGGGAGTAAGGGATATGGTGCTGATTTACGAGAGCGATCCGCTCGACAATGAGGACGCCCGGGGGCGTTTTTATCATGTCTGTCGGGGCCGGATCGACCGGACGGAAATCCGATTGCCGGAGGGACAGTCGATTTTTGAGTGCGCGGTGTGTGGTGTTGATCTGGAGCCTGAAGATTTCTGGATCGCGAGGCAAAAGGGATCGGTGTAGCGCAGGCTGCGCGCATCGGATGACGATATATAGAGGAGTTCGTTATGGCTGGGAGTATAGGCCGGAAGACAGTGTCCGTGTCACGCGGACTGATGATGTTGTGTGAGACCTGCTACGATCAGGTGTCTGCCGAGAAGCTGCCTGATGCCAGGAACTTTATCGCAGATCATGAGGCGCTGTTCGACACGATCTGTATGGGATGCACCGACATCAATCGTCCGCTCATCGACGACATGCTGGGGAGTTCGGAGTAGCGGCCTCGCGCTCTTCGTCAAGTGTCGCAGGAGGATTCCCGGAGACCACCGCTGCTCATCTGGTAGGACGGCCTGCGGGTTGGCCTTCTCGACCTAGCTGCGAAGGCTACTTGCAGACCTTCCCGTCGAAGTGCAGGCAGGTCGATTCGCCGGATTTGACCTTCCAGGTCTTCAACATCGGCGGTTGCCCCTCCCGCGTTTCCACCACGATATCCACCAATCCCGATTGCGGCAACTTTTCGATGTGCGGGCGAGCTTGCTCCGGCACCTCCACCCAGAAGACCGCGCCGAGCGTTGAAATCAGAATGCGGCTGTTTTCAACATCCACATTGATGATCGGGCTGTAATAGCTTTTTTCAGCGGCCGCGCTCTGGCCGGGATTCGCAAGGCCGGTGAGGCAGAGAATAAAAACGGTGAATACCAGCATGAATCGCATCGAATGCTCCCTTCGATGACAAAGGTAAAGCCGGATTATGGCATCGTTGCCGATCGATTGGTAGGGGAGGACGACAGAATTGTTGATGAGGCGGATTACTAGCTGATGTGGATGTCGGCGGGGCGAACTTTGCCGCCGGCGATCCAGTAGGTGCGGATGTCCGCTGCGGGGGAGTGCATGAGCGACACGAGGAGATAGGCGGGGATGGGGAGATTGATGCGTTCCCAGATTTCTTCGTAATCGGTGGCAATCTTAATGTCGGTGTGCGAGGGGCGCGCCGGGTCTTTCGGATGGGAGTGGTAGACCACCTGGAGGTCCAGGCCGTTCTTGCGGATGTCTTTCTTAGCGGCCGAAAAATCCCCCATGTCCATCACGAAGGCGATCTCAGCTCGCTCTTCCGGGGACAGCCGTTCAAGATGGGCGACCTTGTCGTCATCGAAGGTGGAGAGTTTTTCCGCCCCTTCGACGGCCACGATGTTGGCGATGCGGTAGAGGTGTGTGACGGTCTTGTTCGTGCCGGCAAGCAGACCGCAGCATTCGAACGGCGCTAACTCGCGCGCATGCGCGACGATCTGATCCAGGATGTGTTGCGGAATCGATAGATCGGGCATATCAGATGGTGCAGGCGACGCTGTAGTCCCCGCCCAAGTCTTTGATCGTCGGTGTGGCGCTGCACAGGGGGCAACGCGGATCTTTCGGGCGCGACACTTTCCGGAACTTCATTTCCAGCGCATCGTAGATCACGAGCTTGTCCGCGATCGTCTCGCCGATGCCCAGAATTTCCTTGATGGCTTCAGACGCTTGCAGGATGCCCATGGTTCCTGCGAGCACACCCAACACGCCGGCTTCCTGACAGTTCGGCACCAATCCGGCCGGCGGCGGTTCCGGGTAGAGACACCGGTAGCAAGGATAGCCGGCATGCGGCTTGATGCTCGTGAGCTGTCCCTCGAAGCGAAACATACTGGCCGAGATGAGTGTTTTCCTCGCGAAGAAACAGGCATCGTTCACGAGGAAGCGCGTGGTGAAATTATCGGAGCCGTCCAGCACGATGTCATAGTCGGACACGAGTCCAAGAATATTCTCGGTATCGACGTTTAGCTGATAGGTCTTGATCGTGATGTCGGGGTTGATGGCCGACAGCATCCTTCTCCCGGATTCCACCTTGGGCACGCCGATGGTGGCAGTCGTATGGAGAATCTGCCGCTGGAGGTTCGAGAGATCCACCACGTCGCCGTCCACCAGGCCGATGGTGCCGATGCCGGCAGCCGCCAGATACAGGGCTGCGGGCGAGCCGAGTCCCCCGGCTCCGATCAGGAGGACCTTGGCCTTGGACAGTTTGACCTGTCCCTTGCCGCCGACCTCGTTGAGGATGATGTGCCGGCTATAGCGCTGTATTTGCTGTTCGGTAAATTCCATGTATTCGTCTCTCTGTAATGCTCAACCGCCAATTGTGAATGTTCAATCGAACATTGAGCATCCTTGCGGAACACGAGATACGCTTCACCCGATGTTATTCCACCACGTTCAATTCAATGGGATCGACCACGCAGCCTTTGGTGCGGATGCCGTCGATGGCGCGTTCGATTTCTTCGGTCTCGC
>CABVRO010000199.1 GCA_902500715.1 uncultured Nitrospira sp.
ATCCTGGTTGTGCTGCCGGTCTTGTATGAAGTCGTGCATCGTCGCACGGCGAGCAGGCGCACAGTGGAAGCAGAACAGGAATCGGTGGTTCCACATTAATGGTCATACTGTAAGGGGTAGGTCACTATGATGGGTGTGAAGCAGCGCATGGTCGGTCGATTGCTGGTTCGAGGCCTGGTGTGCCTGGGCTTGGTGGGAATCGCTATAGATCAAGCCTGGTCCGATGCCACCGTGTGGCCGGTGCAAATGCCGTATGAGGCGCCGCCCAAATCCGAGCCGGTGCCGGATGTCTCGGTGGCCCCGAATACCAAGGCCCTGACGCCTGAGGAACTGCAGCGGGCCGAGGCGCTGTTGCCGTTGTTGGAGGGGAAGCAGGAATTCTGGGCGATGGGGGAATTCGTGCATCTGGGTGAACCGGTTCTGTCGGTGGTAACCAAAGCGCTGGCCATGCCCGGTCCGCGGATCCGGTACAATGCCATTGAGACCCTCTCTATGATCAAGTCTCCGGCTGCCGTACCGGCCCTGCTGGATACGGCGAAGCTGGCTACCGAACTGCCCCGCATTCGCGAGCATGCGCTCCGGGTCGCGGTGCGCCTAGATTCGATGCAGGCCGTGCCGGCCATTGAGGTGATGGCGAAGGATGCCAATGCATCGATTCGTAAAGCGGCGGCGGTTGAAGCCCGGTATGTTCGTCGGAAAGAAGTGATTCAGCCCCTCATCGATCTCCTGGGGGACGAGGAACGCTTCGTGGCCTTGTCCGCCGTGCAGTCGCTCTGGACGTTGACCCGACATGAGACGGAGTTTCATGACTGGGATGCCTCCAGCAAGCAGGATCGCCAGGCTTGGGCGCAGGAATGGATTGACTGGTGGAATCAATCGAAAGAGACGTTTGAAATGCCGGAGCCGAAGAGCCGCAAACGGGCCGGGTGACGACCGGACTCGGGCGGTTGCGGAGAATCAAAAGCCCGTGGTAGGTATTGAAGGAACAGGTTGCGCGGGGTGAGTCGCTCGCGCGATGACATCGATAGAAAAGGTGCAGGATGGCGATCTTGGCGATCAGCAAACTCGGAAATCCTATTCTCCGGCAGAAGGCCCTGCCTCTGACCCCGGCGGAGATATTAAAAACCGCATTCCAGCAACTCATCGACGACATGTTTGAAACCATGTACGACGAACCGGGGATCGGCCTGGCCGCTCCCCAGGTGGGACGGTCGCAACAACTCGTCGTAATGGATTGCCCCGGTGAAGGCGGTTTTCCCAAGACGGTGCTCATTAATCCGACGATCCAGTTTTACGGGCCCGAGCAGGTCGAAGGATGGGAAGGCTGCTTGAGCGTCGACGGGTTACGAGGCAAAGTGACGCGTCCCTCGACCGTTCGAGTGACGGGGCTGGATCGGAACGGGAAGCCGTTCGATTTCGAAGCCAGCGGGCTGTATGCCGTCTGTATCCAACATGAACTGGACCATCTCATGGGTAAGCTGTTCATCGACCGCATGACCGACTTCTCCACACTGACCCAGATGGATGAATTTCAGAAGTATTGGCAGAAGGAACCGGCCAGTGTTATCTGATCCCTCCGGTATCGTCGAGTCGTTGTGAACTCGCTCCTACGCGTTCTGTCGTACCTCAAGCCGTTCCGGATGCTGGCGGTGGTGACCTTTGTGTGCGCGGGTCTCGCCACGGCGTTGGAATTGATTCCGCCGTATCTCGTCAAGATCGTCATCGACGATGTGATCCAGTCGAGGCGTCCTGAGATGTTGCCCTGGGTGTTGGGGGCCCTACTTGGCTCCTATGTCCTGCGCAATCTCATGAGCTCGATGCGGGTCCGGTTCAACAATCTCCTCGAACAGAAGGCCGTCCACGCGTTGCGCATGCAAGTGTTCGGGGCACTGCAGCGCCTGTCGTTGAGCTATTTCGAGAACCGCTCGACGGGCGAGATCATGACCCGGGTGACCAGCGACACCGAACATGTCGAGCGGATCTTTGTCGATGGGCTCGAGGGATTGCTGACGGCCTCGCTGACCCTGATCGGCATCACGATCATGATGTTCGTGCTGAACTGGAAGCTCGCGCTGCTCTCACTGCTCCCCATTCCGATTCTAATCGTCTGTGCCGCCTGGTTTACGCGACGGGTGCACGGGTACTACACGGAGATCCGCAAAAGCGTGGCGGACCTCAATGCCTACCTTCAGGATGCCTTGTCCGGCATTAAGGAGACCATCGGCTTCAATCAACACGAGTATGAACGCCAACGATTCGAGACATTGAGCCGGACGTACAGTCAAAACAGCCTGCGGGCCATGTTCCTGTGGTCTTGGTAC
Organism: uncultured Nitrospira sp.; assembly: GCA_902500715.1. Lineage (GTDB taxonomy): Bacteria > Nitrospirota > Nitrospiria > Nitrospirales > Nitrospiraceae > Nitrospira_A. Next base: position 2,322 of record CABVRO010000199.1, read on the forward strand.
TGGCCGGGTATGGTGTTTGTGGGCAGCACCGGCACGCTGTTGATTCTGTGGCACGGCGCGGGAGAAGTGCTGGCCGGAGAACTGACGGTCGGTCAGTTGGTGATGTTCCTCTCGTACCTCGGGCTCTTTTATGCGCCGATCAATGAAATCCACTCGTTGAATCACATGCTGCAGCATGCGCTGGCGGCCAGTGAGCGCGTATTCGAGATCCTGGATACCAAACCGGAGGTTGAAGACCGGCCCGGCGCGGTGCGGCCCGTCGAGCGGCTGAGAGGCGCGGTGGAGTATCGGCATGTGGGGTTCGGCTACCGGAAGGACGGCACCGTCTTGTCCGATGTGAATCTCACGGTCAGGCCGGGCGAACGGATCGCCTTGGTCGGGCCGAGCGGAGCGGGTAAAACATCGCTCTTGAAGCTGTTGATGCGGTTTTACGACGTGCGCAGCGGGGCGGTGCTGGTCGATGGGCATGATGTGCGAGATCTGCCGCTGGACTTTTTGAGAGGGCAGATCGGCTTGGTGCAGCAAGAGCCCTTTCTCTTCAACGGTACCGTGCGTCAAAATATCGTGTATAGCGACTTGTCGGCCGGTCATGAGCGTGTCGAGGCTGCCGCCCGCGCGGCGCGTGCCCATGACTTTATCACTCGCTTGCCGGACGGGTATGATAGCTGGATCGGGGAGC
>CABVRO010000200.1 GCA_902500715.1 uncultured Nitrospira sp.
CCTCTTCAGTGGCATGAAACACGTAATCCGTCTTCAGCATCTCGTATCCTTTGTCGGGCCCATCGATGGGCTTCAGGACCGATCCAGCGCGGAACTCTAAAACCGAGACCCCGTCAATGTCACGTCGGCCTGTGCCCATGCAGCACGAAACCGGGCTTCTTCCTGGGTCGCATCCTTGTTCTGAGCCCGCAGGCTCTGCATCAGTCCGTGCAGCGCCCACCCATTCTCTGGGTTGAAGCGCAAGTCTTCCCGGTATACGGCTTCCGCCTCGGCCGGACGTTCCGCCAGCAACAACACCGCTCCCAAGTTGTGGCGAACCGGCTGAACCCAGAACGGCGGCTCGCTGTAGGGCAACGACGTCTCCAACTGCAGCGCCTCGCGCAAGGCCTGAATGCCGGCCTCGTATTGCCCGCGCCGCGCGGCCATCTCCCCGACCAGGATCCGTTCGGCCACCTTCAACATCGTGCGACTGATCCTGCCTTCCGAGGTCTTGGCACGAGCGAAGGGCTTCATCGCCTTCCGGAGATTCGACAATTCGCCCTCGGCGCTTCCGAATCGTGTCGTCGCGGCAAAGGCCAACCCGCGCGAAAAATGCCAGAGACCCGTAGTAAGCCGCAGACTCTTGGACGGCGGGGGATGCCTGATCAACTCCCCCCACTGACCGAAGCGGGCCATGGTCAGCAGCACGGTCGGCGCATACCATTCCAGCGACGGCTCCTTGGCAATCTCGTCGCCCGGAACCTTCGCCAGGAGATCCCGCGCGACTTGCAGGGCTTCCGCGCTCCGGCCTTCCATCATCAAGGAGGCATTCAGGAAATGGAGGTTGTGCGCATAGTATCCCGATGCGTAGTTGCCCTCAAGGGGGTGACGGGATAAATACTCATGATCCACCATCGCGGCGGTCGCATTGCGCTCCGACGCCTCCCGATAACGCCCCAGCCGCATGTAGATATGCGCCGGCATATGCACCAGATGTCCGGCGCCCGGCATCAGCGAGGGCAACCGCTTCGCACAGTCGAGCGCGCGCTGAGGGTCGGGTGAAGCTTCGACCGCATGAATGTAATAATGACAGGCACCCGGATGATCCGGATGCTGCCGCAGCGCCGCTTCCAAGATGGCCAGGATCTCATCCGTCCCCGGTTGAGGCCGTCCATCCGCGCGCCAATAGTCCCATGGCCGGAGCACCATCATGGCTTCAGCCGCTATGGTCGCAGCATCGGCATCGTCGGGAGCATCCCGCGCCACCTGACGCATCGCTTTGGCATAGGCGTCGTCCTTTGTCTTGCGGGCGACCGATTTCTTGGCCGAGTAGCGAGCGGCAAGGGCTTCCACGTAGGCGCGCTCCCTGGCGGTTGCTTGCGACAGACGCGCTGTTGCCTTCTGCACCGCCTCCACGGCGCGTGGCTCCGCCTTGGGGTCCATGGCCGCGTTGATGTTCGGCCCCAGGCTCAACGCCACACCCCAATAGGGCATGGGCGCATCGGGATCGAGACGGGAGGCCTCGGTGAAGGCCGCAATCGCCTCCTCGTGATTGAAGGCATAGACCAGCCGGAGCCCTTGATCGAAAAATTTTTGAGCGAGGTCTGAGTTGGTCGTGATCTGATGATGTAGAGAGCCGAGATTCTCGAACAGCGTGACCTCTGCCCGCGCGACTCCACCCGAAACAGGCCACGCCAACCCCGCGACCATCAAGCCGTGAACCAGCGCCCTCGCATATCGCCCCTTTACCATCGCCCCTCTCCTGCTCGGTTCCTCGTGTGTCGGACGGACCGCGCCGTCACTCGCGACGACTTCGCCGCCCCACAGAACTGCACAAATTAGCAGTCTCGTCGAGAAGTTGCTAGCCCGCACTCCACATCACACGGGACGGGTTGACGCATGAAGTCTGTAGGAAGCGACAAGAGGCGCTCGACGGCCCATGAACCGCCAAAGCATGAAACAAATCTTAGGCGTTGAGGTAGGGAGTCTGGGATGCTTCGGCAGAAGCCTCCCGTCGGTCTCTCGAAGATTTCTTGTCACGGTCACGATACGGAATCGCGCGTGACGGCACGAGGGAAAGCTGCTGCTCGGCCGGCTGCGCTGACTCCATGTCCTTGCCCATGTACATCAAGACCTCCTGCTGAGAGGTCACCAGAGCCCGCAAATCTTGCAGCTGCGCCGTCAGCTCATCGACCTGGGCCTGTTGAGTCGACACCTGTTCCCGTAATTGATCGACTTCCGCCTGGGTGGACCGGGTATGTTCGATTACCCACTCCTTGAGCTCACGCGCCTGCGCGGTCAGCGCACGCTGCACAAAGCCCGCACGGTCGCGCAGCCGGAAAATGAGATCACCGACGGCGCCATCCCACCGACGGGCGGGGATCAGCCCATGTTCCGCCTGGACCTCATGCTCGATATGACGCGCGACAGGAGCCCCCAGCCATTTCGAGACCCGTTGTCCCAATGGTTGTTCCGTCCGGTCCTCAGAGCTGCCGTACTGGCACCAATCCTCGAACCGCTCGGTCATATCTTCCAGCTTGACGAACACCTTTCCGATCGCCGCGCGCAACGGCGAGGGCGCAAACGGATTCGCCGCTCCTTTATCACCCTTGTCAGGGGCGAACGTCAGGAGATGAATCGGTTTTTCGGCTAACCGTTGCTGTTTACGCTTCATAGGGACACCGGCATCTTATCTGTCGGTGCTCGATCATTCATTACTCTTTCCACTAGTCCGAGTCAATGGCCGAAACAGGTTTCTTGCCCTCCGGAGCCCCCGGAATCCCGTGACCACGACCTGGCTTAGAATCGAGTGACGCTTGAAAAATTAAAGTCGTGGATCCTCATGGCAGGCACCAGGGCCTTACCGGTTTCCGACGTGACCGCTTCGACCGGGGCGGTGTAGGTCTCCACCTGGTTAAAGGCCCGTAGGGGGCTTTCGTGAAACCGGAAGTTCCGGACGGCCGACGTGATCTCCCCGTTTTCAATGAGGA
>CABVRO010000201.1 GCA_902500715.1 uncultured Nitrospira sp.
GATCTCAGCTCTACGGCAGTAGCCTCACACGGCAGCAGCAGGTCCGGTCCGGCCGGCAAGGCACCCTCACGATCCATCAGGGCCGACTGCCTTCCATGGAAACCGTCGATCCGGAACTCCACGGGATCGACCTCACCGGCTTCAACGACAACTATTGGATCGGACTCAGTTTGTTCCATACCCTCTTTGCCCTGGAACACAATGCGATCTGCGAGGCGCTGTCCCACCGCTATCCTTCCTGGACCGACGAACAACTTTTTCAGAAGGCCCGCCTCATCAACGCCGCCCTGATTGCCAAGATTCACACCGTGGAATGGACGCCGGCGCTGCTTCAACACCCGACGCTCGAGAGCGGCATGAAGGCGAACTGGTGGGGCCTCCTAGGCGAGTCCATTCGAAAACGCCTCGGGCGGCTCGGCGACAGTGAAGTATGGAGCGGGATTCCGGGCTCACCCACGGACCATCATGCGGCGCCCTTTGCGATGACCGAAGAGTTTGCCGCCGTCTACCGTCTTCACCCTTTGATTCCTGACGAATACCGGTTCTTTTCGCTGAACGATTCGACGGTCAGCCGCTACGAATCGTTCCCCGACATCCAGGGCAACAGGACCCGGTCAACCATCGATGAAGTCGGAATCGACAATGTCTGGTTCTCTTTCGGCGTGGCGCATCCCGGCAAACTGACGCTGGGCAACTTCCCTCGCTTTCTCCAGGAGTTTCGCCGCATCAAGCGATTGCCCGACGGGGATCCCGAGGTGCTCGACGTGGCCGCGCTCGACATCTTCCGCGATCGCGAGCGCGGCGTGCCTCGCTACAACGCGTTCCGGCGCATGCTGCGCATGGCCCCGGCGCGGAGCTTCGAGGCCTTGAATCCGGAATGGGCCAAGAAACTGAACGATCTCTATGAGGGCGATATCGAGCGGCTGGACCTGATGGTGGGCCTCTACGCCGAAGAACCGCCGCCGGGTTTCGCCATCAGCGACACGGCCTTCCGGATCTTTACCCTCATGGCTCCGCGCCGGCTCAAGAGCGACCGGTTTTTCACCGCCGACTTCACGCCGGAAGTGTATACGCCGCTGGGCTTCGATTGGGTCCAGGATAATGACTGCACCAGCGTGCTGCTGCGTCACTATCCACTGCTCGCGCCGGCCCTGCGGGGCCTGGGAAATGCGTTCCTTCCCTGGCACCACGTGCATGAACCCACACGCTATTAGGGCACCATGGAAGAGGCGCACCGCACAAGACGGCGAAATGCCCTTTCCCTCCCCTCCAGAGAGGATCTCCCATGTCACTGATCAATTCGCTTCGATGGACGATCCGTAAAGGCCTGTGGAATTTCATTGCCAGGCGAAAATATCTCGCCACTGTTCCCAAGGACGTCACGAGCGTGGCCGCTGTCTGGCCTCCCGTGAGCCTAATTCCTCTCAACGACATCTACCCCGCCATTCCGATTACGGACATCCGTATCGCGAAACGCGTTCCTGCCGATGAAGCGCGGGTGAAGGAGGAGCGTATGATGGCCCGTCTCGCCCGGCTCTGCATGGTCTTTTCACCCATGCAGGCCGGAAGCCCGCCCGTCTCGCCCGATCCTCATCAGGCAGTGGACGAGGCCTACGGCAAGCGCCATCGTCAGGCGGTTCTTCGGCAGGCGGCGGCGCCCGAGGCCGCCCCGAAGCGCCCTCTTCAGCCTCCGGCATTGCCGCCCGAACTCCAGGGCACACCCGATCTGGGAATGCTGGCTCTTCGGGGACCCTATGCAGGCTATCTCCGAAAAGCGTCCCACCGCCCCGACACGTTCGAGTGGAATCTGACCGCACTCGGCTCATACAGTCATCAGACGCATCTGTACGCCCCCTGGGCGCAGGTCCTCTTCAAGCCCGGTCCCGGGCACGCGTCACTCAAGGCCGTCTACATTCAGTGCGAACTCGGCTCCATCGATCCCGGTCATGCCCATTGGCCCATGGCGGTTCGGATCGCCCTCTGTGCCGCCACGACCCACACGGCACTGGTTCGACATTGGACCTGGACTCATCTGATCGGCGGAGAGTTCTTCTCGGCGGCCACGCGCAACCATCTGCCCCCCGACCATCCGCTGTGCCGCCTGTTGTGGCCCCACATGGTCGGCACGCATGCGAGCAATCGACTGGCCATCCTCGGACAACTGGTCCCGGAGGGAGACTTCGAAGCCATCTATAGCCTGACCTATTCCGGACTATGCCAGCTCCTCGGCAAGGCGGGCCAGGATTTCAACTTGCGGGTATGCGATCCCGAGGAGGATGCCCGGCAGCGCGGCCTGCTCGACAGCGGCTTGCCGATGCAGACCTACTCCAACTGCCGTCGGATCTTTCAAGTCATGCTGGCGCACGCAGAACGATATCTGCGTCTGTACTATGCGGATGACAACCTGGAGACGGATCAACCGATCAGGAATTGGCTGGCTGAACTGGATCGCCTCATACCGAATGGTCTAGGACTCGCCCCCGGGCCGCTCACCTGTGCCGCGTTGGCGCGAGTGGTCGCCCGATTCATCTATCTGGCCTCCGTCCAGCACGAACAGTTCGGCACGCAGTTATGGAATTACCAACTCTGGACCCACACCCATCCCGTGCGGGTCTACCGTGACGGCCGCCGCGTGCCGGAAGACGTGTACCAGCGATTGGTCAATTCCAACTACATCCTCAATGTCGTCCGTTCCCCACTGATGCAGGATTTTGCACCTCTCGCGCTAAATGAACCCGCCTGCCCCGATCGGCAACGGCAGGCGGAACAGGCATTCGCGCGCTTCCTGCTCGACCTGACGCGACTCCAACGGAAGATGGCACGAACGCCGTGGGCGCCGTGGGCCTTGTATCCGGCCGACCTCGAGGCGAATATCAATGCCTAACGGACCGCCGGCAGACCCGCCCATTCGCCCC
>CABVRO010000202.1 GCA_902500715.1 uncultured Nitrospira sp.
AGATACACCCGGCGATCCATGCCGGCCTTGGGCATGGTCGGATTGAGCTGAAACGGGCGCCAGAATACGCGCGCCGTCGCCTGCACCTGGACCGATTCCAGCGCCTGTTCCAGCCGCCGTTTGCCGATGTAACACCAGGGGCACACCACGTCCGAATACACATCGACCGTGAGCGCCTGACCGGTCATGACAAATGCCCCATCTTTCCCGCCTGGTAGTCATGCACGGCCTGAATAATTTCGTCGCGCGTGTTCATCACGAACGGACCGTACCGGGCGATCGGCTCGGCAATCGGTTCGCCGCTCAGCACGAGGATGGTTGCATCCTGCTTCGCCTCCACAACGACCCGCTCTCCTCGCTGACCGAACAGCGCGATTTCCACTTCCTGTACCGTCTGCGACCCGTTCATCACGACCTCTCCGTGCAGCACGAACAGGGACGAATTATATCCCTCGGGCAAGTTGAGTTCAGTCCGGTGGCCCGCCTTCAACCGCAGGTCGTAGAGGTGGACCGGACTGAAGGTCTTTGCCGGACCCTTCACCGCGCGAAACTCTCCGGCGATGACACGTACCCGGCCGACTCCTCCATCGAGCTCGACCGCAGGAATCTCCGCATCGACCAGCGTCTGATATCGCGGCGCGGTCATCTTGAACGCCTTCGGCAGATTGACCCACAGCTGAATCCCCTCCAACAGGCCGCCCTGCTTCGCGAATTCCTTCTCATGCAACTCTTCGTGCACGACACCCGAGGCCGCCGTCATCCACTGCACATCGCCGGGGCCGATAACGCCGCCGCTGCCTGTCGAATCACGATGCGCCACCTTGCCGTGATACATGATGGTGACCGTCTCAAAGCCTCGATGGGGATGCTCGCCCACGCCGAGCCGGCGCGTGGTCGGCGGAAATTTCTCCGGCCCCATATAGTCGAGCATCAAGAAGGGAGACAGTTGTTCCTCGACCCCGGCGCCAGGAATCATGTTGCGCACGGGGAACCCGTCTCCGACCATATGATGAGATCCTGCCTGATAGACTCCCACGAGCTCTTTGGCGTTGATTGTCTCTGTTCGCATATCGGCCTCCTTTCTTACACCATCTCCCGCAATGCCTCTGCGAGAGAGAACGTTCCCCGCACGAGTGACTTGGGACGCTCATACCCGACGGCGCTCTTGGAAAAAGATGCGTACATCTCTTCAAACAATCCAGCCGCTTCGGCGGAGAACCCGAATGATGTGAATGTCGGAACCACCGCGCTCAACGGTGCGGCCTGAACGGCGACCGCTTGCCCGAGAATCCCGCCAAGAGCAGTGGCCACTTGTTCAGGACTGTACTCTTCGGGGCCCGCGAGTTCCACAATCGCATGGCCTACGCCGGCGGCAATCAAGCGATCTGCCGCCACACGACCGATGTCCCTGGTGAATATCATCGGCATCTTCATCTGCGACGGAATGAACGAAGGCAACAGGCCAGTTTTCTTGGCTATCCCGATACCCGATGCCCAGTTATCCATAAAGTAACCGGGCCGCAGAATCGTCACATTCCGCGCCACCGAGGTCAGCGTTTGCTCACCATATCGAGAGGCGCGAATCGGCCCTGTTCCTTCCGCCAGGTGGCCGCCGATGGACGATAACAGTACAACATGCGCAACCTCGCTCGCTTTCACGGCCTCCGCGATCCGGTCTATACGCCGCCGTTGTTCGGCCAGCCATGACGTCGCGCCATAGTTCGGCGGGATCAGCAGATATGCGCCTGATGCTCCTCGCAACGCCTTTGTCAGAGCAGCCTGGTCATCCAGCGAGGCAACGGCTACTTCCGCTCCCTTGGCTGCCCAAACTGCCCCTTTATCCGCCGACCGCACCACTACACGCACCGGCTGCTTTCGTTCCAGCACCGTCTCGGCAACTACCGATCCAGTATGTCCTGTGGCACCCAATACAACTATCATCGCCGTCCCTCCTTTTCTGTCTTACCCGAGCCGTTCCGCGATGAGCTTATCCAAAGACCATCGACCGGCTCCCGTCACCAGCAACGCGGCGGACAACCCGATCATGAGGAGGTGATACTCGTATCCTTCTCCCTGTTGCTGCCCAAACCAATTCATAAAAAATCCGACCGGCAAGTGCACGGTCAGAATGGCCCCCAGCATGATCACGATAAAGCTGGCCGCCGTGAATCGCGTCAACAGACCTGCCAATAACCCCAGGCTGCCGAAAAATTCCCCCATGATAACCAGAAATGCGACGATCCAGGGTAGCCCCATTTTCTGGGTAAAAAAACCCATCGTCCCGTCGAACCCGAATCCACCGAACCAACCCAGCAACTTTTGAGCCCCGTGCGGCAACATCACCAACCCCAAGGTCAGCCGCAAAATCAAGCCGGACCAACCGTCGTCTGTATTGAATAGTGCTTTCATTTTCGTACCCTCCCGTGATCGACCATTGACCGCCTGACTCTGCCCACCGCTCAGATCGCCCGGCGAACAGCCGCGCGGGCCGACGCCAGTATAATAGTTCTAATTAGAACTAAGTCAAGAGCAAATATTCCCCCTCAGCCGGAAGGACACCTATTCTTACAGATCAGTCAGTTGTGGTTATAGGGACATACGCGACGGGTCACAGGCCTCTCAATGACCTGCCGGGACGGGGGATTGCATCGAAAACTCTGGGGAACAACCGAGAGCTCGTGGACTCTCTCGGGAAAGGAGGGAGGGAGGAAGAGAGGTGTGAGGGACGAAGCTGCTTATTTCCTTTGCTTGATCGCGCGCTCGACTTCGCGGCCGGCTTCACGGGCTTTGATCGATTCGCGACGATCGTATTGTTTCTTGCCCTTCGCCA
>CABVRO010000203.1 GCA_902500715.1 uncultured Nitrospira sp.
TACATCAAAGCGTACATGTTATTTCCGGCCGGCATCCTCGGCCTGATTTCCATGATCGGCGGGGTCGGCGGGCTCGCGTACCAACTCATCGCCACCGACACCTACACGTGGTCGACCTTTCTCCAGAGTTCCGGATTGCTGCTGCTGGGCGGGGTGCTCGGGTGGCTGCAGACGACGTACCACCGGTGGATTTTGAGCAATCGCCCGGAGGTGTTCGCAGCGCGCATGCGTCAGCCGACAGCGAGCAAGAGCGGCAAACCCAAACGAGAGAGCGTGGCAAGTCAGGAGCAGGCCAGCGGGTCGCCATGGGCTCCGGGCGCCTATATGGTCGGCCTGGCGTTATTGCTCGCGGGCTCGATGGTCAGCATGCTCTATGGTGCGGTTCATCCGATCGCGGCCTGTTTCCTGCCCTGGGCAGGATTCTTCTGGGCCGAGCTGTTCTTTTGGAAGTCGGTGCTGAAGAACTGACGATCCGGCTGACCCGGGCTATTTGCGACGGGGTGTGCGGGGCTTGGTGGGAGCTTGCCGGGTCTGTTCCAGTTTTGCGAGTCGCTCTTCCAACTCGCGGATGCGCTGGCGTAATTCCGGCAGCTGTGGAATCACCGCCTGGGCTTTCAGAAACGTCGCATGGGGCATCACCGGCGAGCCGGAGACGATTTGATTGGGCTCCAAGCTTCTTGTGACGCCGGATTTAGCTGCAATCATCACCTGATCGCCGATCTGTAAATGGTCGGCAAGGCCGGCCTGGCCCCCCACCATCACATACTTTCCCAGCGTCGTGCTTCCGGCGATCCCGACTTGCGCGACGAGAATATTGTGTTCACCCACCACCACGTTGTGGGCGATCTGCACGAGGTTATCGATCTTCGTCCCGCGCTTGATGACGGTGTGGCCGAACGTCGCGCGATCCACGCTCACATTGGAGCCCAGTTCCACGTCATCTTCGATAAGCACGCCGCCCAGTTGCGGAATCTTCTGGTGACGGCCCTGATACTGGACGTAGCCGAATCCGTCACTGCCGATCACTGTACCGCTGTGCACGATCACGCGGGCGCCGAGACGGCAGCCTTCACGAACGACTACGTTGGGGTAGAGGAGGGCATCATCACCGATGACGCTATCGTCGCCGATAAAGACCCCGGGATAGAGGATCACCCGCGCGCCGATAGAGACGCGGTCTCCGAGAGTCACGCCGGGCCAGATCGACACATCCGCGCCGATCGTCACATCCTCGCCGCGGGTGATGCCCTGAGCGATGCCTCGTACGCGGGTGGGTCGTGTAAAAAACCGCTGGGCGGCCCGCGCAAAGGCATACGCAGGATTGTCCACCACGAGTTGCGGTGACGGGCAATCCGGCAGGCGACGCCCTACAAGCAGGGCCCCGACGGTGGCGGCCTGCGGAGATTTCAAATTGCGTTCGGAGGTCAGGAAGGCGAGGTCGCCTGGCCCGGCCTCTTCCAGGCTCGCCACCCCGGTGACGGTCGCATCCGGCGAACCGACCAGTTCTCCTCCGACATAACTGTGGAGTTCGCGGAGTGTCAGCGGTGTGTGTCTCGCTGCGGTCGTCATAGGGCTAGGCCTTCTTGCTTTTGGTCGAAGGCGTGGCTGCAGGCTTCTTCGCCGCGGCTTTCGCCGGAGCTTTCTTGGCCGCCTTCGCGGGAGTCTTCGGAGGGGCGACCCGGCCCTGCACATAGGCGACCACCTGGCCGACGGTCGTCAGGCCGACGAGGTCCTGGTCGGGGATCTGGAGATTGAAGACCTCTTCGATTCGATACAGCATTTCGATCACCGCCATCGAATCCAAACCCAGGTCGTCCCGCAGGTGATGGGTCGTCTGAATCGACGCCGCATCCCGCTTGAGATAGTCCGCCAGCGCCTGAATGATCTTGTCGGAAACATCTGAAGTCTTAGCCATAACCGGTTCCTTCGTTCCTTGCCGGCACATCGCCCGTGCACGAATGTCGTCGTCCGACGCGGGTCAGGTCGACAGAGATTTTAAGACGACCGCGGCATTGTTACTGCCGAAGCCGAACGCGTTGATCAGCGCGACCTTGGTTTTGCGGGTTTGCGGTTGCGCAGACAGCCCCGCGAGGGCGCAGGCCGGATCCGGATCGTCAAGGTTGAGCGTCGGGTGGATCTGCCCGCTGGTAAGGGTCAGGGCCGAGACGATCCCGGCCAGCGATCCCGCGGCACCCAGCGTATGCCCCACGAGTGACTTCGTGGCGCTCACCGCCAGCTTATCCGCCCGGGATTTAAACAAGAGACGAATGGCTTTGACTTCGACGGCATCGCCCACCGTCGTGGAGGTTGCATGGGCATTGATGTAATCGACTTGTACCGGCGTGACGCCTGCGTCCTTCAAGGCCAGGCGCATTGTGATCGCCACCTCTTCGCCGTCTTCGCGCGGGATCACCATATGATGGGCTTCGCTGGTGGCGGCGTAGCCGGCCACTTCCGCGTACATCCGGGCCTTGCGTTTCTTGGCGTGGGCGAACGATTCGAGAATCAGCGCGCCGGCGCCTTCGCCCATGACAAAGCCATCCCGTCCGCGATCGAAGGGTCGGGAGGCCCGTTCAGGCGTATCGTTATACTTGGTCGAAAGCGCGCGCAGCGAGCAAAATCCGGCAAAGACCAGGGGCGTGATACTGGCATCGGCGC
>CABVRO010000204.1 GCA_902500715.1 uncultured Nitrospira sp.
ATCGACGCAGCCGTCTCCGGCCGATCCAACGGCGGAGTGGATCTGGTGCCGGAACTACAACAACTCCTGAGGACGCTCGGGTAAGTCGGTTGGAGGATCTATGAATCTCGACACGGCCAGACAACGAATCGAATCGGCGATCGCACAATACGGCCAACATGCGGCCATGGCCATCGAACTGGTCATCAATGAAGTACGCTCCGACATGGGCCGGGACGCCGTGAACGAATTGATCGACGAGTTCGACCTTGAACTAATGTACAACATCGCCCCCATGGAATCCGACTACTCGAACAGCTGAGCCCGGGATGAGGATGTTACGCACAGCCCTCTCATGGTGCTCAAAAAGACCATCCGACGAGGCCGCAGACGCGGAAGACCCGGAGACGTACGTTCAGCGGTACGTTGAGGAGGATTCCGAGTCGAGCACGAAGTTGGAGGTCTTTTTCAGTAGCCTGCCATGCCGCTGATCTGGTGTTCTATCTCCGGCCACGGCTACGGGCACGCGGCGCAAGTGGTGCCGGTGCTCAACGCGTTGGGACGATTGGCGCCGAATCTCAGCGCCATTTTACGAACGAGCGTTCCCGCCGGCTTCTTCGAACCTCGCCTCGACATTCCCTGGCAACTCAAGGTCGGGCAGCAGGATATCGGCTGCATCCAGGACGGCCCCCTGAAGATCGATGTCTCTCGCACCTGGGCCGCCCACTCTGCGTTGCACAGCGATTGGCCGCAGAAAATCGAGACTGAAGCCGCGCTCATCCGCAGCGCCGGACCCGCCTGCGTCCTTTCCGACATCTCCCATCTCGGCATTGCCGCCGGCGCGGCCACGGGTATCCCGACCATTGGCCTCTGTTCCCTGTCATGGGATCTGGTGCTGGAACCATTCGCAGATCCCAAGCGGCAGGAACACACCATCATCCTCCGACAGATCCGAGAGGCCTATGCCAAGGCCGACTGCTTCCTGCGCGTAGCGCCGGCCCTTGCAATCACCGCGTTTCATTCTGTCCGGGAGATCGGCCCCATCGCGGAACCGGCCGTCCCTCAACCGGCGATGCTCCGTAAGGCCATCGGTGCCCGGGAGTCGGAGCGAGTCGTACTGGTCGGGTTCGGCGGCATCGCCCTGCAAGCGTTTCCCTTCGAACGCATGGAGGCGATGGACGGTTTTCGCTTCCTTGTGGACGGCGCCGTCCCGGATGGCCTGACTCGCGTCCTGTCGCTAGCCTCCCTGGGCATGACATTTAAATCGGTGATGGCGTCCGTAGATATGATCCTTACCAAACCAGGGTACGGCACGATCGTCGAAGCTGTGGCGCTCGGAATCCCTGTCGTCTATGTGCGACGATACAATTTCCCCGACGAGCCGCCCCTGATCGATCACCTCCACCGGTATGGTCGCGGTGTAGAACTTTCACTGGCCGATTTTCTCCAGGGACGATGGTACGCAGCCATCGAACAAGCCTTCGCCCGCCCTCTTTCACCCACTCCGCCTCCCCTGTCCGGCGCACAGGACGCCGCGCACATCCTGAAAGACTACGTATGAGGCCGCGGCGACGGATCGTTCCTCATACTGCCGTCGATCCTCGCTGAAGACCGCCACGCTGTCGTGAACCGCTCATTAACTATTGCCGACCGATTCTCACATCCGATTAGTCGTTTTTCACGTAGAGTGTTATAGTGTGCCCTGATTCCGATCCGGAGCATTGCGCCCGCGCCCAGGCCGACTGCATGGAAGCTGCCTCCCGACAAGCTGCATCGACGATCGACCCCAAACTCCTGGGCCGTGTGGCCAAGGGCGATCACCAGGCATTCGGTCAACTCTACGATCAATCGAGCACCCTGCTCTTTACCCTGGCGTATCGCATTTTGAGCGACCGCGATGAGGCTGCGGAGTTACTTCAGGAGGTCTACCTGGAAGTATGGCGCAAGATCGCCAAATACGATGTCGGCCGTGGAAGCCCGATCGCCTGGCTGGTGACCCTCACCCGCAGTCGAGCCATCGACCGGCTCCGTGCACGGGCATCACGCGGTCAGCATGTCGTCGCCGATTCGTTCGAACATCCCCTGGTTTCGCGCACACCCGACGTCAGCCCGAATCCGTACGAAGCCCGCGAGGATACCGAGCTGCGACAGATGATGGCGAAAGCCATCCTCGAATTGCCGCTGCCGCAACAACAGACCATCGAGATGGCGTTTTACCAGGGTCTGACCCATACGGAGATCGCCGCCAAACTGAACCAGCCACTGGGGACGGTGAAGACGCGCATCAAACTGGCGATGGTCAAGCTTCGCGCGTCGTTGCAAGAGACCATGCCGCAGGGTGAGGGGGTATGACACACGAGGAACTGGAGGACGCGGTCCCCCTCTATGCCATCGGCGCCTTGGAGCGTTCGGAGCGACAGGCTATCGAAGCGCACCTGCTGTCCGGGTGCACCGCCTGCCATGCCGCCTTGAAGGATTATCAGACCGTCGCATCGCTGTTGCCGTTCGGACTGACTCCCGCAACGCCCCCCAATACGCTGAAAGCCAAAATCCTGACGGCGCCGATGCCGATCGCGGGGGCAATGGAAGCGGAGCAGGCTGGCCCGAAGTCGAGCCTGGAACCGGGCGAATGGATGAACCACCTGTTCCCGCCCA
>CABVRO010000205.1 GCA_902500715.1 uncultured Nitrospira sp.
CGAGGCTCCTTTCAGCCACACTATGCCTCACACACAAAATTTCGGACAAGTCCGGTTACTGAAGACGACCTCAGCATTCTTGTGGATGGGGACAATCTCGTAATCATGATCCGGCAGAAGGAACCGTACCGGCGCTCGATCACGGCACAGCTACACGACGTGCTCACCGAAGATCGTTTCATCAAAGCCGGCAGATCGAGCGCCGTACCAGCAACCACGCCCCCTCAATTGCCCTCCGCCTGATATCCGTCGCTCCCATGCGACCCACGGAGGTGACTATACGCCACACGATTTCTAAAAAATACGCCAACGGGAACAGACCCGACATGATCGCCGTACACAGAAAGAGGCTCACCGCCTAAAACGAAAAGCGGAAGGACCAAAATCGTCAGGTTAAGATGACCCCGAGCTGGCAGGTATGGTCGCAGGGCCTCAGCTTCCACAAGAGGATGACCTCCACGAAGTGGTTACGGCTGATCGGCACAGATTCACGTAACCGTCCACAATCGTTCGAAAGACTTTCGAAGTAGAGCTGGGACTGGTGGTCGTAGGAAACACCCGAATCAACGGTGGGGAGCTTTGAAAATCACACTGTTGTCTGAATAAAACAGCTTATTCTTCGTCGATCTCGCGCTCATTCAATGATTGAACCGGTCGAGCATTGTGGCCAATCAGCGACACGAATCGTTCGATATGGGCTGAGGTAATGGAGATGGGTTCCTTCAGCACAATCCAATGCACCCCTTCCGTACAAGGAGGCGTGGTCAGTGAGCCATCATAGGCGTAATGGTGCAAGTCTTTCGGAAGCAGATCCTACGGGTTGATCAGCAAGCCCCGCGCCTCCTCCTGTTTCTCGCTCGGAATCCGATCCCACACGGCGGACAGAGAGGCTGATTCAGTACCCAAATCCATCAGCACCGCCAGGACCACCAGATGCCCCGTCTCATCTCGATGCATAAGATGGGCTTCCATCGGATAGGTGCGGCCATTCAGCTGATGTTCACTGGGCTCATGTAAATGAAGCTCTTTGAGCGTATATGTTCGTCCCAGGACTTCAAGCGACTCACTTGATTGAAAATTCACTTCAATGGTGTGGTGGGAAGTGACAACGTGACCCGGAGCGGCAGTGTAATGTACCAAGAGCCCGTCGTGGCTCTGGTGATGAGGAGCAGTGCGAATATTAATGGGCGACTGGTGAGTGCCTTTTTCACAGGGGACGGTGGTGGGAGCGAGTTCCCCCCAATGCGAGGGCCCCTGGTCGCCATCATACTGCCACGCGATGGGGGCTGTTCCGATAGACGGTGACGCCCGCAGTCCGGCTAGGTCGCCCTCAGCCGCCCACAAAGGACCCGCAACAGCTAGAGTACTCAAACCGAGCCCCAGCCCCAAACGAATCCTCATCCCCGGCGGTCACTTTCCTGCCACATGACTGAGTAAGAACGCTAAAGCTTCCGTGTAGTATAAAAAATGACGTGCCGCAAGTCAAATTAGCAGACGCGGGCACTGATCGCAGCCTCCGCGCTACCCGACTCCGATTCAGAGATCGGGAATCTGCCAATCGATCGGCTCAAGGTTCACCTCCGTGAGGGCTCGATTGACCTGCGAGAAACACCGTGAACCGAAGAACTTTCTCGCGGATAAGGGTGAGGGGTGGGCGCAGCCAATCACCACATGCTGCGCAGCCGTGATCAGTGCCTGCTTCTTCTTCGCCTCCATGCCCCAGAGCACGAATACCACACGACTCGGTTTTGCATTTAGGACAGCAATGATACGATCCGTGACAGCCTCCCAACCACGCCCCCGGTGTGAATTGGCCGTATACGCGCGAACCGTCAGCACGGCGTTCAACATCAGCACTCCCTGCCTAGCCCAGGGCTCCAAGCAGCCGTTGTTCGGAATACGGCATCCGACATCGTCCCGAAGCTCGCGATAGATATTTCTCAGCGACCGGGGCAGCAACGCGACGTGCGGCCGCACCGAAAAGCAGAGCCCGTGGGGCATAGCGGGTGTATGGTAGGGATCCTGACCAAGCAGTAGAACCTTCACCTGTTCATAGGGCGTTGTCTCCAAGGCCGCAAAAATATCCTTGGAGGGGGGCAAGACTGTTTCACCTGCCGCTGCTTCCCGATCGAGAAACACCTCGAGGTCTCGATAGCTCTGGCTGTTCACCTCGTTCGTGAGGAACTGCTTCCAGCCGGATGGAATAGGCGGCAACATAGAACGGAACCTATCAGCTATCGATTTCAAAGAAAATCCACAAAATCCAGGAAATTTCGAACGCCGTAGAAAGAGTTCTATGACTTAGAGTAGCGAGAGAACAGCGATAAGTCAGGATGATAATATTGAACACGTGCGATATAAATCCAGAGAGAAGAAGTCGAGAGCTGAAAAGGGTAGGCGACAGGAAGGAGAGCACCGAATTCGTCGATGTGTTTTGAAAGGCAGGAAAAATAATTAGGCGGAAAACCGTCGCTGCGGAAATTGAAACAGCAGACTTGTTGAAATTCAGAAAAATAAAAAAGCCTGCCCGATTTCTCGAGCAGGCTCCTTTTGTAACCCGGCAGCGTCCTACTGTCCCACTGCCTCACGGCAGCAGTATCAT
>CABVRO010000206.1 GCA_902500715.1 uncultured Nitrospira sp.
TGTTCTGGAGGAATGGGGGTTTGATTCGGCATGATAGCTCTGGTGCCGATGATATCCCTTTAACAGACAGGCTGCTCAAAAAGGTCATCCAACGAGGCCGCAGGCGAGAAGTAACCGGAGGCGTAGCCTCTGGCTACGTTGAGGATTGATTCGAGCCGAGAACGAAGTTGGGGTCCTTTTTCAGCAGCCTGCCTAAGGTTCGACGGTGACGTCCACATACGCCGGCACACTATCGGCACCCTTTTTATCCGTCACGCGCAGCTTGAATCGAAACGTGCGCGTTTCCGAAACGTAAGGCGCGGTAAATGATGGTTCCGCCATGTTCACATCCAACATGGCCACTTTGCTCCCCCGCACCTGTCCCCAGGCATAAAACAACGCTTCCCCTTCCGGGTCGCGACTCTGCAAGCCACTCAAGCGCACCTTGGTGCCGGCCTTCACCGTTTTGGCGGAGCCGGCATTCGCAATAGGCGGCTCGTTCGGCTCGGGGTTCACCTCCACGCGCACGTCGAGTGTGGCCTGTTTGCCGCGGTTCGTGACGGTGAGTGACGTTTTGCCGATGCCGACAATCTGCAGCAGCCCATCGGGCAAGACTTTGAGAATCTGATCGTTGCCAGACGTATACATGCTGCCGGCAGCGGGAGAGGAAAGTGGGCGGCTGATACCGTCTGCGAATTCTCCCACTACCGGAAGTTCGAAGATCTTGCCGAGCGAATCGACATGGCCATAGGCGGAGGATTGTCCTGTTCGCCCGAGTTGTAGAGGTTTCTCGGTTTCAAAATCGATGGAGAGAAGCTCCGCGGTCGGCTGAACGGTGACAAACACTTCATCGAAAACGGTTTTGCGTCCCAGGCGGCCTTGGGAAATATCGGCAATGGCCAGGAGCCGCATACGGCCGACGGCGTCGGGGGGAACCGGCAATGCACCCCCGTAGGGGGGCACGCGGTCGACGGTGGAGGTCAACGCGGGCAGGGCTACGACAGGCGCCCCGGTGATGCTGTCTTTCTGCCAATACTTTTCTGTCGACATGCCACCCTGGGAGCCTTTTCCTGCGCGCTCTTCGCCTTGTTCGACCAATGATTCCGTTTGTTCCGGATACCAGTAGTAACGCACTTCGACGAGGCCGGCCTCACTTCCTGCTTCGACCTCGGCGGTGGTTGACTGACCGGACGTCAGCGTGGCGCCGTTTTTTGGAGCGACGATCGTAAATGCCAGACCCGGATCGGGAAGGGCGCTAAGCAAGAGGGCCAATGTAAGCAGGTGGGTGCCTGTTGTCCAATTCGTACGATGTGTCCTGGAAGGTGTATGTTGCATGCTCACCTCGTGAGGTGGTAAGGCACGTCGGTTAGGATGACGCGATCCTTAAACAGGAGGGCGCCTTTCAGCATGAAGGCCCGTTGATTGTGTAGAATGTTTTGCCACCAACGGGCGGGGAGAATTTCAGGGATCACCACCGTGACCCAACATTCCTGATCCTTCTGCAACACCTGTTCGAGATAATCGAGCAAGGAGCTCAATACCGACCGGTAAGGAGACGGCAGCACCGTGAGAGGGACGCCGCAACCCCACTGAGCCCATTGAATTTCCACCCGGGCGGTTTCTTCAGGATCCACGTCGACGAGAACCGCACGGATGTCTCCGGAGCGGCTCCGCGCATAGTCCACGGCGCGAATGACGGCCCGATTGACCCCGCCGATCGGGAGCACGACGATATTGCGTCGGGGCAGGGGAGGGCGGTGTCCACGGGACAGGGCAACTTGTTCCGAGACGGCCTTGTAGTGGGAGCGGATCGCGCGAAAAAATGTAATGAGCAGCGGGATGAGCACGATGACGATCCACGCGCCATGGGCGAACTTGGTGCTGGCGATAATCAAAGTGGCAATGGCGGTCGTGACAGCGCCGATGCCGTTGACCAGCAGTTTCTTTTCCCAATGCGGCCCTTTTTTGACGAGCCAGCGTTTCACCATGCCGGCCTGGGAGATCGTGAAGGACAGGAAGACGCCCACGGCATACAGGGGAATCAGCGCATGGGTGTCGCCGTTGAACAACAAGATCAGCAAGCAAGAGAAGACACCCAGAATGATCACGCCGTTGGAAAAGACCAACCGATCTCCCATCATGGACATTTGGTGCGGCATATAACTGTCGCGTGCCAAAATCGACGCCAGTCGCGGGAACCCGTTAAAGCTGCTATTGGCCGCCAAGATCAAGATCACCATGGTCGAAGCCTGCACCAGGAAGTAGAGCGGGCCGGTCCCGAAGGTGGCGCGCGCGATCTGCGACACGACGGTCTCATCCTCTTTCGGCACGATGCCGAAGTAGTAGGCCATGGCGCTGATGCCGATGAACAGCGTGCCGAGGATCGCGGCCATGCCTGTCATCGTGAACGCGGCGTTTTTGGGTTCAGGTTTTTTGAACGCGGAGACGCCATTTGAAATGACTTCCACGCCTGTGACGGCGGCACAGCCGGAGGAAAAGGCGCGAAGCAGGAGAAACAGGGTCAAAGGCTCCGTGGGCGCCATGCTGGGGAGCGGCTCGACACGTGCCGCATGGCCGAACAGAA
>CABVRO010000207.1 GCA_902500715.1 uncultured Nitrospira sp.
ATCAGAATCCGTGCAAGTGCTGGTCGCTCGGGTTGTACTATCTGCAGTTCCCGGATCGCCAGAGTTACTCCTTCATGCTGAGCATGACCGGCATCGGCTGGACGGAGAACTTCGGTACGATTGTGGCGCGCACGATTTTGGGTCCCTTGCTGGTCGGGGATCGCGGCTTGCCCTGGGCAGCGCCAGGCGGTCCCTATGGGCGAACGCTGAATCCGCTGCCGGTGCAGTCGATGCCGATGGGTCGGTATTGAGCCGCGAACTCTCGCCTGACTGGTCGAGTTTCGACGGCCCGGAACGCAATGCGGACATGGTAAGGGAGGCGCATCCTGATGCGACGAAACCGGCTCTTCCTGTTCATCGGGGTATGCTTGTGGGCTGCGGTTCAGGGGGCGGTTCCGGCTCAGCTGGCCGCGGCGGAGCAGCCGTCTCATCTTCAGCGCGCTGCGGTGTTTCTCAAAGCCGCCGACTACCGTCAGGCGGTAGAGGCCTGTCAGGCGGCGGTGCGGGAGACACCCTCGGCTCGAACCTATGTCTTTCTGACGTATGTGTATCATGCGCTCGATGGTTATCTGGAACACCTGGCGAGCACCGATCAATGGGTCCGTGTGGAGCAGCTCTACCTGAATCTCGCGACCGGACGGAGTGAAGATCTGATCGATCCGCCGGATGTGCTCGCGCGTATCGCAAAAGAAGTGATCCAGCAGGCGGTGCAGCGACAGTCTGACGTCACTGCGGCGATGGCGGCTCGCCTGGATGAGGCGCTGGTGAAGCGGTTTTGGCAGGAGCAGGATGCATGGCGACGCGCCAAGCCGACGGACTGGTGGTCCGGTGTGCCACCTGAGTGGTACTGGGACAGGCCATGATTTGACTCTCTGCAAAACCGTGTTATAGGATGATGGATGGTGTGTGGAACCGCTTCAACACATCGAAAAACGAGGATATGGTAGGTCGAGCGAAGGAGGACACTGTGGCAGGCGATACGTTGAAAGCGACTGATGCGACGTGGGATGAGGATGTCATGAAGGCATCCGAATTAGTCATGGTGGATTTTTGGGCGGTCTGGTGCGGGCCTTGTCAGATGGTCGCGCCGATCGTCGATGAATTAGCAACAGAATATGCGGGCAAGGTCAAGGTCCGTAAGCTCAATACCGATGAGAACCCGGAAATTGCCGGACGCTATCAGGTGATGAGCATTCCGACCATTCTCTTCTTCAAGAACGGTCAAGCGGTCGAGCGGCTGGTGGGGGCGCGTCCCAAGCGCCAGTTTAAAGAAATCATCGATTCGCTTCTCGCGCAACATTCCGGCGCTGCCTAGCGCCTGATCCTCAGCGGCATGCTGACCGAGCTGCGCATCTCGAATTTCGGCGTGATCGAGCAGCTGGCTGTCCGTTTCGGCTCCGGCTTCATCGTGTTTACCGGTGAAACCGGAGCCGGCAAGTCGCTCCTCATCGATGCAGTGACGCTCCTGGTCGGTGGCCGTGCCTCGACGGATCTGATCCGTGCCCAGTCCGATGAAGCCGATCTCGAAGCGGCGTTTGTGTTGCCGTCCGACCATCCCATTCTCCATCTGCTCCGGACCAGGGAATTCGCCCGTCCGGGTGAGACGGACATAGTCATCCGTCGGGTGATTGCCAGGACGGGGCGCAACCGGACCTATCTCAATGGCAATCTCTGCCCGGTTCATCTTCTGGAGGAACTGGGTGGCGCGTTGGTGGATGTGCACGGTCAGCATGAGCAGCAATCGCTGTTGTCCTCCGTGGCTCAGCTGGAGGCGTTGGATGCCTTCGGCCGGCTTCATGCTCTTCGTCGGGACTACCAGGTCGCACATCGGACCTGGCAGGAGCGGGTGGCTGAACGTGAGACGCTGACTGCGCACATTGCCCAACGCCGAGAGCGAGAAGATCTGCTGCGTTTTCAATTTCAGGAAATCTCCGATGCCGCTGTGGAGGCGGGGGAGGACGCGCGGCTTGAACAGGAACGCCCGCGCCTGATGCATAGTCAACAACTAGGCGATTTTTCCGAACAACTCCATGAATTGCTCTACGCGGGCGATCAGGGCGTGCTGAGCCTGTTGGCTTCCGCGCGAAAACTGCTCGCGAAGATGGTGTCGATCGATCAGACTGCCGTCGAATGGGTGCGGGTGGTAGAGGACGCCATCGTTCCGCTAAGAGACCTGGCCGACCAGATCCGGCACTATCGTGATCACGTCGAAGCCAACCCGGCACGGTTGATGGAAATCGAGCAGCGCCTGGATCGCTTGCATCGGCTGAGCAAGAAATACGGCGGGTCGTTGGATACCGTGCTGGTGTTACAGGATTCTCTACGCGTTCAGCTGGCTCAATGGGACACCGCGGAAACCCGGCTGCAGGATCTGGCCTCTGCCGTGGAGGACGCCGCACGTCGCGTGGCAGAACTTGCCGGGCGTCTTTCCCGCAAGCGAATCGAGGCAGCCAAGAAACTCACGACGCAGGTAACGAAAGAGTTGAACGCGCTTCGGATGGAGCGAACCCGCTTCGCGGTGGAGGTGCTTCCGCTGCCCGGCGA
>CABVRO010000208.1 GCA_902500715.1 uncultured Nitrospira sp.
TGCGCGGCTTGATCAGGATTTGGCTGAGTTGGTATTCCTCGGGGTAGGCAAACCGGTCCTGGTGCTCCTGGTAATACCGTTTCATTTCCGAGTCCGCCACCATAATCAGGCCACGGACTTCGCGGTCGACAACTCGCATCAAGGTCAACTGTTCGCGAATGCTCCTGGCGGTGTTCGGATCGGCGCTGTCGATGGCCTCGCCCTGTTTCTTCATCTCGTCGACCGCCTGCACGACTTCCTGATCGGACACATCCACACCTTTGTTCTTCGCGGCCTGCAACTGTAGTTTCCGTTCGATCATTTTCGTGACGCCCATGGCCTCAGCCGTCTTGAGGCGGCGCTCCAGGTCTTCGCCTTTGTATAGCTTGCGCAGCCGGTCCTGCTCGGGAAGCAGGTCGCGTTTCAATTCGGACAGCATAATCAAGTCGGAATTGACGACCGCGACAATGCGATCTTCCAGTTTGGCGGCCTCCGCGTTGGAAATCAGGACGAGGAGTAGGCAGAGGCAGATAACGAGCGCGCCTGTGGGCGTGAGCCCGGTTGCGCGGCGAACGGGTCCGGGGGCAGGCCTGTCCTTCTGAGATAAAAAACACCGGTAGCCGTGGAGACACGTGTGGGCGAACTGCGATTGATCGTTCATAGGGTTGCTGGATTGTACACAATCGAAGCGTCAGAAAGGGAGCGCTCTGGAGATGAAAAACGCGGACCGGTGAAGACGGAAGGCGTGCAGGAGGCGAGTGCGCGGGCGGTTACGGGCGCGGTGGTTCATCGGTCACTTAACGAGCTGCGTCGGCCAGGCGGATCGTGGCACCGGTGCGAAGTTCGGCAAACACATCGTCCAGACGTTTCCGGCGCTTTTCGGCCAACAGTTCCTGGCGGAGTCGTTCACGAGTGGCCTGGTCTGCCTGCAGAATTTCCGGCTCCAGGGGGCTGACCTTCACGAGGTAATAGCCCTGCGCGGTCTTGATCGGATCGCTGACGACTCCGGGGTGCAGAGAAGGAATCAGCGCATCGACTTCGGGCTCCAGCAGGCCTTTCTTATAGGGGCCCAGATCGCCGCCTTTGGCACGGCTGCGCTCGTCGATTGAATACCGGAGGGCGAATCGCGTGAAGTTGCCGCCCGCTTCGACCTGCCGTTTGAGGTCCTTGGCCGCGTAGACGTTCGGGAGCAGCATAATCGACACTTGCACCTTAGGGTTGGCCAGGAGCTGATTGGCGTGTTTTCCCAGGTAGGTATCCAGTTCCTCTTTGCTGACCTCGACCTTGGTCTTGATCCGGTCTTTGAGCAGCTCATCCAGAATCAGTTGCTCGCGATAGCGCAGGGTCTTTTCGCGAATCTCATCGGACTGATCCAAGCCCTGCTTGCGCGCTTCCTGCATCAGCAGTTCGCGCATGATCAATTCATCCAAAAAACGGCGTTTCCCGCCTTCCTTTTCGTAGCGCGCGCGTGTGGCCTGCGACAGGTCTTCCCAGCGGATGTCGAATTCGGATTGAGTAATGGATCGGCCGTTGATCATCGCGATCACCGGCTCTTCCTGCGGTGGTTCGGTGCAGGCGGCCAACGACCCGAGCGCGCAGAGACCCAGCGCGGCGCTGGTCAATCGTGTCTGCCAGGATGAAATCTGTCGTGTGCGCGGTGGCGTCATGCGGTCGGGGCGGAGCATCCTCTACGAAGGTCAGGTCGAGGCCGTGCGGGGCCCTTGATTGTTGGTACCACAGACGTAAAGGGTTTGCAAGGTTGCGTTGAGTTCCGGAAAGACCAAACTCCAGTCTTCATGCGGGATCTGGAGTTCAAACGACAGCGGCGACAGAAACCGTAGCCGTTTCTTATATCGGTCCATCAGGGCTTGTACGGCGGTTTCCGAGACCGTGGCCTTGGGATCGAAGGTAATCACGACCGCATGCGGTTGCTCGACCACAGAGCTCAGCCGGAGTTGTTTGGCCAGCAGCCGGATTTGCATGAGCTCGAACAAACGCTCGACCGGATCGGGCGGATGCCCGTAGCGGTCTTCGATTTCCCCGTGCATCAGCGCCAGGTCGCCGAGTTGTCCGCAGGAGGACAGTCGTTTGTAGAGCGACAGGCGTTGGTGGCTGTCGGCCACGTACTCTTCGGGAATATAGGCGGAGACGCTGAGGCGCAGCTCGGGATCCGGTTCTTCCTCCACGACATGACCCTTCAGCCGTTGGACGGCCTGTTCCACCATTTGCAGGTAGAGATCGAGCCCGACGGCGGCGATGTGGCCCGATTGCTGTTTGCCGAGCAGATTCCCGGCGCCGCGGATTTCAAGATCCGCTGCGGCGATGCGGAAACCCGATCCCAATTCGGTGAACTGCTGGATGGCGGTCAGCCGCTTCTGGGCGTCATCCGAGAGGTTGCCTTCATCCGGCACTAGGAAGTAGGCGTAGGCCTGTTCGCCGCCCCGGCCGACTCGGCCACGGAGTTGATAGAGCTGGGCGAGGCCAAAGGTGTCGGAGCGATTCACGATGATGGTGTTGGCGGTCGGCACGTCGATGCCCGATTGGATAATG
>CABVRO010000209.1 GCA_902500715.1 uncultured Nitrospira sp.
TGGACATTCCTGATCGTTGCCGGTCTGTTTGAAATCTGCTGGGCGATCGGACTGAAATATACGGATGGGTTTTCACGATTCTGGCCTACGGTTGGCACCTTGGTCGCCATGGCGGCCAGTATCGGGTTCTTGGCTCAGGCACTAAAAACCATCCCGGTCGGCACGGGATATGCCGTATGGACGGGGATCGGAGCGGCGGGGACCGCGCTGTTGGGTATCGTGCTGTTTGCGGAGTCCGTCTCGGCAGTCAAAATAGTCTCCCTGCTCTGTATCGTCCTCGGCATCATCGGCCTCAAAGGCAGCGCGTAGCGCAGGGTCGCCGCGCACCGTCCATTCGCGTCCGTAGAGTTGTGTCCGGTACAGCGCTCCCCTCTGAGAAACTTCACACGGTAGGCCTTCCTGAAAAACCATCCCCTCAAACGCGCGCTCGGGCAAGGCCGCCCCTGGTTGATTTGCCTCGCTCTCGGCTCCTAAGATACGGTCGACTGCGACAGCCGGATCGCCTGGGAACGCGACCAAGAGCTGCGGCGCTGCACACATCGTTACACTCGTTGCCGCGAACGAACCGTATCCTTTCTAAAAATCATATGTCAGGAACCAAGCCGAAGACATTCACCATCTTGCTCGTCGAAGATGACGCGGGGGATGTGGATCAGTTCTTACGCACGGTGGAGCGTGAGCTGCCTCGCCACGAAGATGACGATGTGACGCTTGTGGTCAACGCCACCGCCGAAGGGGCACTGGAACGTCTGCGGCACGAGTCGATTGATCTCGTCATTGCGGATGTGCGCTTGCCAGGCATGAGCGGGATCGAACTCCTGCGTCAAGTTCAGGATTTGAATCGGCGGATCCCCGTCATCATTCTCAGCCGCGTCGATGCCACTGAAACCGTCATTGACGCCATGCGGCACGGCGCGTTCGACTACATCGTGGAACCCTACGACCGCATGGATCTGGCGGCTCGCATTCATCGGGCCATGCGCATGTCTGAAATCCTTCTCCAGGCCACGCCTGATGAACCCGCCGCCCCTCGCATCCCGTTCAAAAACCTCGTCGGCGTGAGCCCTGCGATCCGAAACGTGATGGCCATGATTGAAGCCATCGCGCGCGTGCCCTCAACCACCCTGATTATCGGTGAAACCGGCACGGGCAAGGAACTGATCGCGAAGGCCATTCACGAGCGCAGCCTAGACAGCGACGGCCCGTTTCAAGTCGTCGACTGCACGACCTTTTCGGAAGGTACGGTGGAAAGCGAGCTGTTCGGCCATGTCCGGGGCGCTTTCACCGGCGCCGTGGCCGACCGCACCGGTTTGATAGAATCCGGGAGTCACGGCACGGTCTTCCTGGATGAAATCGGGGATCTCCCTGCCAATCTCCAAGCCAAGCTGTTGCGAGTCCTGGAAGCGGGTGAAGTCCGTGCCGTCGGCAGTACTCAGCAACGAAAGGTCAATGTCCGCTTCGTCGCAGCAACGAATCAAGACCTGGCCGAGAAGGTGAAGCGGAACGAGTTCCGAAAGGACCTGTTTTTCCGCCTCAACGTCATGGTCATCCGTGTGCCGCCTCTGCGGGAGCGGACGGAGGATATTCCCGTGCTTGCCCGGCACTTTATCGCCCGCTACGCGAAGGAGTTTTCAAAGCACGTGGAGGATCTTCACCCGACGGCGGTCACCGAACTGGTCGCCTACCCTTGGCCGGGAAATGTGCGGGAACTTCGCAATGTCATGGAACGCGCGGTGATGCTTGCGAAAGGCGATCGCATCGGCATCGCCGATGTGGCCGGGATGCTGGCTGTCCCCGACGAACGCCAGCGTGAAGCACCCGACGATGACTATCTCCATCTGCCCTATGCCAAGGCCAAAGAACAGGTACTAGAGGCGTTCAATCGCCGATATATCTCCACCAAACTGACCATCCATCAGGGCAACGTGACCCATGCAGCCCAGGATGCCGGACTGCCGCGCTCTTACTTCCATGAGATCATGCGCCGGTACTCAAAGGACGAGAAATAGGGGTGTCAGTAAATCACGACACATGGTGCAGCGATATCGCCTCAAGCCATTGTTTTGTATGATACTTTATTCAGATCACGCTACCGTCTGCCTTTCCAGACATGATTTATATGTTAAATTTCAATCACTTACGATCAATAATCCAGTCTCCAGTCAGTAGTTTCTGACCCTGTCCCGCCTACCCCTTGTTTCCTTTCCATCCTTCATCGAGACAGCCAGCGCAAGTCATTGATTACAATCAATAATTAATAACTGCTGTCCGCATTTTTCCAACGTGCCGTCCTGCCTCCCGGGGCACGTGAATTGTAATACTCCTATACCGCGAGCGAATGTCCGCTCGAACCTTTCGAATTGTGAGGGACGAATGTTTCCAATTCGACACACGGAAAGGGGGTACACCAGACAAGATTGCATCCATGCGAGTGTAGTGAAGTTGTACGAACAGGTGCATGAGGGACTCATGCGCCTCACAAGGAGGTAGCTATTATGCAGGTTTCCGTTTCACGGAGACAGTTTCTC
>CABVRO010000210.1 GCA_902500715.1 uncultured Nitrospira sp.
AACTGTTCAAATCCACCAACCGGTACGACGGCGGCATCGGCCGCGCCCAGCACGGGATCTCCTGATCCCTCACCAACGCTCTTCGGGATCCACCCGCATCCATGACGGTGAGACCAGATGGTTCATCGCGATGCCGACGCGCGGCTGGTTATCGGCCTTTCGCAGCCCGACTCCCTCCGCTCAGCGATCGGTACGTGCCGGATAGTTGCGGACTCACGGAATTCCTCGGAGGCGGAATCGAGGGCGCGCTGCGGATGTTCGGAGGGCTAGGCCGCCAGAAATGGTTGGGATGAAGCTGATAGGGCTGTGGTTGTGGCGCAGACTGGTGGAGCGCCGGCGGGACGGACCGCGGCGTGGGAATCACGACGATGTCTCCGACCTTTGCCGGCAAGCCTTGAGGGTTGAGCAGAGGCGGTGCTTGATGGCGTGCATGGGGTGCGGAGGGTACGAGCAACGATGGCCGAGGTGCTGACGTGACGCCAGGTTGGATCGGCGGCACCCGTCTCGGCAGGGTTGTGACCATCTGTTGCGCGAGTGGAAGATGACGATGCCGGGGGGAGAGCCGTTGCGCCTGCAGCAGCAGGCCGTTGATGCCGGAGATCCCGATCCAAGGATAGGAATAGAAGCCGGGCATTGCGTACACCATACTCGTCCAGGCCTGTGACATGAAGCCGTTGGCTTGCAGTTCGTTGAGCATGTCTTCACGCTGGCGGCTGAGCAGCTGTACTTCATCCGCCGATGGGGCGGCAGCGAGGGCGCGGTTAGTGGCGTCGAGCTGTTCTTGTAACCGGTCGGTTTCGGCACGAAGTTCCATAAGCGCGCGCATGGCGCTTTCGTTTTCACGCAGGGATGCAATGGCCTGCGCGACTTCGTGCGGATCGATCGCGGCTGTCAGTTCGGCACGAATGACGATGCTTTCGTGCTCGACCCTCGTCGTGATGCGTTCGTCCAGCACCGTCACAATCCCCGCCGTATAGCTGCGAATGTCGTCTCGTGTGACGTGCATGTCGCGCACTTCCGTGACGCTTTCCAAATAGGTCGCCACCTGCTCGAGCGCATCTTTCTTGGCGGCTTCGACCGCCAGCCGTACGCCATCGGTGCGGGTGTCGTGATCGCCCAGGCGATATTCGCCCCCGGCGGTGACGATGCGGGAATCGGCGGAGCGCGCCGGTGGTTCCGTAGCGGCACGAGGTGGATCGACCGATGCTACCGGAAGCGCGTCCGATTCATGCGGCGTCAGCCGGTTCCGGTACTGTTCGGGGACGGACTCGAGCCGGTTCGTGAAGGTTTGGATCCCGTTGTCGTCGGTATAGGTGTAAATGGAGGCGAAACCGGCGGGTGGGAGGGCCGGAGTGGAGATCCACACCAACGCCAAAGCTGCCATGGGAATCGCTCTGCGGGAGGGAGCCATGAAAATCCCCTCTCTCGTGATCGATTCAGGATACCACAGCCATCGACCGGAATGCTGCCAGGCTGGAGTTGGATAAGTTGATCTAAGGAGGAACGGTTTTGTCGTTTCCCGAGTCCCAAGACCCGGCGTCTGACGGCCGCCGGGAGTCACGGGTGGCCGACCACCTGCGCAAACCAATGCTCCACGACCTGGTGGAGTTCTCTCGGATCGAATGGCTTCAGGAGATAGGCCTGCGCGCCGAGGCTGATGGAGCGAACGGCCAGATTCTTCGATTCCGCTGCGGTGATGATGACGATGGGAAGATGCTGGTTGGACTGTCGTACCTGGTGCAACACGTCCAGCCCGTCGATTCCGGGAATGCCGATGTCCAGCAGCACCCCGGAAAATCGGCCCTGCCGAATCGCCTGCAAGGCCTGGGTGCCATCGACGGCAGTCTCGACGCCGTAGCCGGCGGCGCTCAGGCGATCTACCAGGAGTTGCCGGATGTCGGGATCGTCATCCACGACCAGAAGGCGTCTCTCCATGGCCTGTGCGGCGAATAACGCCGGTGAGGATGCGGGGATGAGAGGCAGCATGACCGAGAATTCGGTTCCAACCCCCGGCCGGCTCCGTACCGCGATCCGACCGTTGTGAAGCTCGACGAGCGTGTTCACGATCGATAATCCAAGGCCTAGACCCTTGGAACTCCCGCGTTGTTCCTGCGCCATCCGGAAAAATGGATCGAAGATCTTTTCGAGGAACTCGGGCTGAATGCCCGGGCCCGTATCGCAGACGCGCAGGGTGGCCTGCGTCGGCTGTTCCGCCGTGACATGGACGGAAATCGAGCCGCTCTCCGGGGTGAACTTGATGGCATTGTGCACGAGGTTGGTGACGATCTGAATCAGTCGATCGCGATCCGCCCACACAATCAATGCGGAGGCCGGATAGTGGGCGGTCAATGCCTGGTGCTTCTGGACGGCCAGGGGGCGTAACTGTTCGATCACTTCGGCCACGCACCGTTCGAGATCCACCTCGGCGGGCGACAAGGCCAACTGTCCGGTTTCGATCCTCGTGCGATCCAGCAGGT
>CABVRO010000211.1 GCA_902500715.1 uncultured Nitrospira sp.
TGCTCGCCGTGCGACGATGCACGACTTCATACAAGACCGGCAGCACAACCAGGATCAACACCGCCGCAGTCAGCATACCACCCACCACCACCCGGGCCAACGGCTGTTGCGCCTGTGAGCCGATCCCCGTGGCCAACGCTGCAGGAAGCAACCCGATGGCCGCGGCGAGCGTGGCCATGAGAATGGGACGCATCTGCACATCCGCCCCCTTCAAGACGGCCTCTCGCAAATCGAGCCCATGCCGACGAAAATCCTCAATGCGTGAGATTAGCAGGACTCCTCCGAGAATCGCTACTCCCAGCGTCGAAATCACCCCCACCGCTGCAGAGATGCTGAAGTGGGTTCCGGTGAAGACGAGCGAGAAAATACCGCCGATCAACGCAAACGGCACTGTGACCAACACCAGCAGCGCGTTCGTCAGAGAGTTGAAGGTCGTGTAGAGGAGAAACAGGATGATCACCAGACTCACCGGCACGATCATCGTCAGGCGTTTTTGTTCGGCCGTGAGTTGATCGTACTGACCGGCCCATTCAAGCCGATACCGTTCCGGGAGCGAAACCGCTTGAGCCATCTTGGTCTGGGCCTCCTTCACCGTGCTCTCCAGGTCGCGGTCGCGGACGCTGAACTTGATCGGAATATACCGTTCGTTGTTTTCCCGATAAATGATGAATGCGCCGGTCTGAGTTCTGATCGTCGCCACCTGTTTCAGGGGAATCCGCGCACCGTCCGGCGTATTCACCAGAATATTGCCGATGGTCTCGGCATCCCGTCGAAACTCGGGAAGAAACCGAACCACCAGATCGAACAGGCGCTCGCCCTCGTAGACCTGCGTCACCCCCTGACCGCCCACCGCCGCCTGCACCACCGCGTTGACGTCGGACACGCGCAACCCATATCGGGCGCTGGCTTCCCGATCCACCTGGATCAGCAGATTGGGCTGTCCTACTAACCGGAAAATTCCCAAATCCTTAACGCCTCGGACCCCCTTCATCACCGCTTCGACTTCGACGGCCTTCGCCTCCATGGTCTTCAGGTCGTTGCCGAATAACTTGATGGAATTCTCCCCCTTCACACCCGACATGGCCTCTTCCACATTGTCTTGAATGACCTGGGAGAAGTTGAAGACGATCCCGGGAATGACCTTCAGCCGCGCCTCGATCTCTTCCACCAACTGGTCCTTGCTGAGTCCCGGCCGCCACTCCTTCTGCGGCTTCAGATTTGCGAGGAACTCCGCGTTGAAGAAACTCGTGGGGTCGGTCCCGTCGTCGGGTCTCCCGAGCTGAGACACGATCGTGACGACCTCGGGCGACTGCCGGAACATCTGCCGGATTTCTCCGGTCAAGCGGGCGGCCTCGTCGTAAGAAATATCGACCGGCATGGTCGCGCGGACCCAGAGGTTCCCCTCCTCCAACGCCGGCATGAATTCTCCACCGATGAATTGCAGCGCCCCGAATGCTCCGACCAGCAGCAACAGCGCCGCGCCGATGACTTTCACGTTGTGGCGCAAGGCCCATTGCAACACGGCCAGATAGGTCCGGCGAATCGCGCCGACAAACCGCGTATCTTCTTCCTTGACCACACCCGTCAGCAGCAGCGAGCACAGCACCGGCGCCAGCGTAAAGGCCATGAGCAGCGCGCCGAAGAGGGCAAAGCCATAGGTAATGGACATCGGCGCAAAAATCTTCCCGGGCACGCCGGTCATCGTGAACAGGGGAATGAACGCCACCACAATGATCGCCGTCGAAAAGAAAATCGGCTGCCCAACCTGGCGAGCCGCGCGCACGATCTGCTGCGGCACGGTCAGGCCCAGACGGCGATCGTGGCCGAGATGGAAAAAGATACTTTCCACCATCACCAGGGTCGCATCGACGATGATGCCGAAATCGATCGAGCCGAGCGAAATGAGGTTGGCGGACTGTCCGATCATCACCATCATCGTGAAGGTGAACAGCAGCGACATGGGAATGGTCAACGCCACGATGAGCGACGCACGGAAATGACCGAGAAACACGAACAGAATCACGAAGACCAGGACCATGCCGCTGATCAAAATATCGGTGACCGTTTCAACCGTGGTATGGATCAGGGCCGTCCGGTCGTAGAAGGTCTTGACCTTCACCCCTTCCGGCAATTTCCACTTGTTCAATTCCTCGACCTTTTCCCGGACCCGCTCCAATACGGACAGCGCCTTGTATCCGCGCTGCAAGAGGATCACCCCTTCCACGACGTCGTCGTTGTCGTCGATGCCGACCTTGCCCAACCGCACCCGATGACCCACCGACACGGTTCCCAGCGTCTTGACGAAAATGGGGGTGCCTTCCTTTTCGGCCACCATCACATTTTCGATATCCGCCAAACCGTTGATCAACCCGAGGCCGCGAATGTTGTAGTTCTGGGCGCCGACGGTGAGGTAGTTGCCGCCGACGTTGGCGTTGCTGTTGGTCAAGGCCTCCATGA
>CABVRO010000212.1 GCA_902500715.1 uncultured Nitrospira sp.
ATGATGGACTTGCCGAGGAGCGTCGAGGCGATCGGCACATTCAGGCGCTCGACCAGGCTCGTCAATTCGTCATGGAGCCCGAAGCGGCCCACTTCGGCGCCGGCCAGAATCACCGGGCGTTTGGCCGACTCCAACATGGTACGTACTTCATTCAAAGCTTCGCTCAGCGCTGCGCGGTCGGTCGGCTCGCCCTGGGTCTGATGTTTGTGCGACGTTTGGGCCAACGGCACGTGCACCATGTCGCGCGGAATTTCGAGATAGATCGGGCGGCGATACCGCAGCAGGGCCGCGAAGGCGCGATCCATCTCACGTTCGGCGGTGACGGGGTCTTCCAGGCTTACGGCCGCCACGGTCATTTTTTCGAAGACTTCCCGCTGCGTCGAAAACTCGCGCACCATGTGGTGCAGGTAGGGGTTGCGGGCACGTTCCGACAATCCGGGGGAGCCGGTCAGCAACACGACAGGAGATCGTTCCGCATAGGCGCAGGCGATGGCGTTGACGGTATTGAGTCCGCCGACACAGTAGGTGACACAGAGGGCGCCGATCCCGTTGATGCGCGCATAGGCGTCGGCC
This sequence comes from uncultured Nitrospira sp., assembly GCA_902500715.1. Classification (GTDB taxonomy): domain Bacteria; phylum Nitrospirota; class Nitrospiria; order Nitrospirales; family Nitrospiraceae; genus Nitrospira_A. The sequence goes on from CABVRO010000212.1 coordinate 574, forward strand.
GCAAACCCCGCACAGTCTTCCCGCGTGGTGGCCACGTGTTGGATGGGAGAAGACTCCATCAATTTGTAAAGGCCGAGGACGTAGTCGCCGGGGATGCCGAACATGTGACGGACTCCGAGCCGGTGGAGCCGATCCAGGACTGCTGTTCCGATCGTCTGTATGGTCATGGTGCCTCGGCTGTCGAGTGAGAGGTCGTGAATTTGCGTACTGTCCGCCCGTCTTCCTGCAGCAAACCATAGGTGGTAGGGAAGGTCAAGCACAGGAGCGATCGTCACATCGGCATGCTGCCCGCCCACTGTCCGGTTGCTTCGCGGGTTGATTTCAGGCACCCTCGTGAGCCATTTCACCATCGTCGAATCAAACAGCTTATACGGGACGTAACCATTACCATGACACAGCTTGTGACCGGTTCTACTGCGAAAGTCCGACTGACCGCCGAACGTGAAGGGCCGCGCTACTACGGGCACCTGTGGGTGTTCGACAGCAATGTGGCCGACGTGCTGGGCACACCGGCTGCCGGGGACCTCGTCGATGTGTACACCCATCAGAAACGGTTTTTCGGCCGCGGCCTCTTCAATCCCCATTCCAAGATTCGCATCCGTATGCTCACGTTTCAGGAGGAGCCGATCGACGAGGAGTTTTTTGCCGCGCGTCTCCGTGCCGCGGCGGCTCTTCGCCGGACGGTCGCGCCCCATGCCACGGCCTGCCGCCTCGTGCATGGTGAAAGCGATCTCCTGCCGGGCCTGGTCGTGGACCGGTTTGCAGATGTGGCGGTGATGCAGACCCTGGGGTACGGCATGGATGTGCGAAAGGAACTGTTGGGCGAGTTGCTGGTGCAGGAAGCGGGCGTTAAAACGGTGTACCTCCGCAATGATGCCAAGAGCCGCACACTGGAAGGGCTGCCTTTGTCAAAAGGATTTCTGCGCGGTGAGGGTGCCACGACGGTAAACATTCACGAGGGGAAGGCCCAGTTTACGGTCGATATTGCGGAGGGGCAGAAGACCGGCTGGTTCTGCGATCAACGGGAAAACCGGATCGCCGCGGCCCTCTTCGCAAAAGGGAAAACCGTGTTGGAAGCCTTTTGCCACACCGGCGGGTTCGGCATTCAGGCTGCGCTGGCGGGGGCGCAGTCGGTGGAAGGGTTGGATGTGAGCGCGGCGGCCGTGGCGCTGGCCCAGGCGCATGCGGAGCAGAACCAGGTGGCCGCCCGTTGTCAGTATCGCCAGGCCGATGCCTTTGAAGAGTTGCGCCTGTTGGAGCGTAACGGCCAACGGTACGACCTGGTCATTCTCGATCCACCGGCGTTCGCGCGTAGCAAGAAGGCGGTGCCGCATGCCATCGCCGGGTACAAGGAAGTGAATTTGCGCGGCCTTCGTCTGCTTCAGCCGGGGGGCGTGCTGGTGACCTGTTCCTGCTCGCAGCCGATCACGGACGAGGACTTCTGGAAGATGCTGCAGGCGGCCGCTCGGGATGCGCGCCGGCAGATCAGGCTCCTTGAACAACGTGGACAGGGTCCGGACCATCCGGTGCTTGCGGGCATGCCGGAAACGCGCTATCTCAAATGCTACCTCGTGCAGGTGTTCTGAGGGGATGATGCGCGAGCAGGATGCGCCAACGGAGCCGGTAGACGCGCCGCTCGTTCCCGCCTCGGTCACGCTGCCGGAAATCACACTGAAAGCGGTCGTCCTGTCGATTCTGCTGGCCGCCGTGCTGGCCGGAGCCAACGCCTATTTGGGCCTGTTTGCCGGCATGACGGTGTCCGCCTCCATTCCAGCCGCCGTCGTCTCCATGGCGGTGCTGCGTCTCTTCCGTCAGTCGAATATTCTCGAAAACAATATCGTGCAAACCGCCGCCTCCTCAGGCGAAGCGTTGGCGGC
>CABVRO010000213.1 GCA_902500715.1 uncultured Nitrospira sp.
AGGTCGTTCTTGGGAAGGAGGCCGTGGCCGATCTGAAAGCCGAATGGCGCGACGGTGGGATGCCGATCGCGGCGGATTCGACCATGCGTGACGCCTTTCATCTCGTCCTCTCCATGCCGACCAGAACCGATCCACTCTCGGTCCACCGCGCGGCTCGGGACTTTGCGACACGAGAGTTCTCTGGATATCAGTACGCGATGGTGCTCCACACGTCCGAGACCGATCCAGATCCGCATCCCTCTCCGCACCCACATGTGCACTTGACGGTGAAAGCGGCTGGTCTTGACGGAGTTCGCTTGAATCCGAGAAAGGCTGATCTGCAACGGTGGCGAGAAGGGTTTGCGGAGGCGTTACGCGAGTATGGCATTGAGGCCACGACCACGAGCCGGATTCATCGCACGACGCACGAACGGTGGACAGTGCGGCATCTGCATGAACCGAGCAAAAAAGGGGAGACTCTGGATCGGATGAAACGCAACACGCGCCGACAGGGACGAGCCCAGGAAGTCATGCGGAATTATGAACAGGTGATGAGGACGTTAGCCCGATCAGATCGAGGGGAGGATCGGCAATTGGCGGTTGAAGTCGTCCGCTATCTGGAAGGAAGAGGCCGGACTTTGGAGAGAGAGCGGGGACGAGGGAAAGACCGTGAGCGATGAGTAGAGTTGGTGGTGGCGATCGAGGGAGCGGCATGGGGCCGATCAATTGAAAGAGACACCACAACGACGCTGAAGCCGGTTCAGACCGACGGATCCACGGGCGCTTGCGTTTCCTTCGTGACGAGGCTACACTTCACACATGCCCGACATTCAGACAGTCTGACTATCTCACAGATGAGGGAAGGCGTCATGCCCGCAGAAACGAGCAAGGTCGGCAAACGAGGGGCCGTGGTGATTCCGGCCTCGCTACGGCGCCGTTTCGGCATCACGGAGGGCTCGCTCGTGATTGCTGAGGAACGAGCCGAAGGAGTCCTGATTCGACCGGCTGCTGCCTTTCCCCTTGAGATGTACACCCCGGAACGGCAAGCGGAGTTTCTCCTCTCCAATGCAGTCGATTCAAAGGACTATGCGCGAGCCAAAGAGGCCGTGCGGAAGATGGGCCTCGACGTCCGAAAGATCCCTCACTACAAGCCGGTTCGTTCCTAATCCGTGGACCGCGTCTTTCTTGATGCCAACGTGCTGTTCTCTGCGGCTTACCGGGTCGAGACTCCTCTTCGCAGGTTGTTTACAATGCCGCGCACGCAGCTGGTGACCTCTGCCTATGCCCTGGAGGAGGCGAGGCGGAATCTCTCATCAGGGCAACAACAGGCAGAGCTAGAACGGTTGTGCCGCTCTGTCGAGGTGGTGTCGGTCTTGCCGCCACAGGGCGAGCTGTCCATCCTACGCAAACTTCCAGAGAACGACCGTCCCATTCTGTGGGCCGCGATCAGTGTGCGGGCGACCCACTTGCTGAGCGGAGATTTCAAGGCGTTTGGTCGCTTCTATGGGCAGACCATTAACGGTGTCACCATCATGCCACCAGCGGTCTATCTCAAAGGGCACCGAGAGTAACGGAGTCTGTATCGGGCGCGTACGCCAGTCATCAGAAAAAGGGGAGACGCTGGAGCGGCTGAAGCGCACCACGCGCCGACATGGGCGAGCCCAGGACGTCATGCGGAATGATGAGCAGGTGATGCGGGCGTTAGCCCGGTCGGATCGTGGGGAGGATCGGCAACTGGCGGCAGACCTGGTTCGCTACTTGAGCGAGCGCTCGCGGGACGTTGCGAAGACTCGTTCGCCGGAGCGCGATCGGTCTTCATGAGGAACGCAACCGTCATTCCTTTGCTGAGTGATTGCGTATACCGAGCAGCTAAATATCATGGAGCATGCATGAGCAATCTGGCTACTGCAATATCCATGGCTGGGATAGTCATGAGTACCAGGACGCATTCGAAGAGGATTTAGAACCAAATAGCCGCAAGCGGCTCGACATTGATGAGGTGAGCTAAGAATATTTTGGCCCTAGGCTGAATGGGGGTAACGGATTTCTGTAGAAGCCAGATGATTAATCCTGCTCTTGCCCGTTTCCGACTAACCTCCTCCTTAAGTCCAGTGATTTCTCAAGGGAAAAGCTGTAAGCTTCGTGCGCAAAAGCTACCTCAGTTTCTCTCTTCTGAAAGGCGTGATGGCTAGTCTCGAAGATCTCCAGCCTAGTGCAGCAGTTCGCGGCATCCTGCCTGACTCATTAGTTACTGTCGTGAGTGTGCAATGGTTTGGTTCTGAGGCACTCGAACTCACCTACAAAGACCCGGCCGGTCGTGTGGCAAACGTTCTGCTGTATCGCCACGATGAGGCACGTTTTGAAGTAGTCGAGCAGGGCCGCCCCTGGAGTTTCGACGGTGATGGCAGTCTCTTCCGCCTCGTGTCGGAAGC
>CABVRO010000214.1 GCA_902500715.1 uncultured Nitrospira sp.
TTCCAGCGTGGCTGTGACGTGGTGATCCAGAAGTCCTTGCGGGAGGGATTCGGGTTGGTCGTGTCCGAAGCATTATGGAAGGAAAAGCCGGTGGTTGCCGGGAACACCGGAGGCATTCCCATGCAATTCCCCGAGCCCTTTCAGAAGAATTTGGTCGACAGTGTGGAAGCCTGCGCGGAGCGGCTGCTCCATCTGCTGCAGCGACCGGGCGAACGTGGAGAGTTCGGCCGGGCCGGGCGTGAACATGTGCGCCGGCATTTTCTCATGCCGCGGCTGGTGCGCGATGAGCTTCGGCTGATCAAGCAGGTGCTGGAGGCCTCATGACCCGGCAGAACAGCCACACCCTCGTGGCGTATTTTTCCATGGAGATCGGTTTGAATCCGTTGATGCCGACCTACTCGGGAGGACTCGGGGTGCTGGCCGGCGACACCATTCGTTCCGCGGCCGATCTGGGTGTGCCGATGGTCGGTGTCACACTGCTCCATCGGCGGGGTTATTTTTATCAGCGGCTCGATCAGAAGGGGTGGCAGTCGGAGGAGCCGGTGGCCTGGGCGGTCGACGATTTCGCCGAACCGATGGAACCGCGAGTCTCCGTCGAAATCGAGGGCCGGACCGTGCACGTGCGTGCCTGGCGGCATCACGTTACCGGCATGTCGGGCCATACCGTCCCGGTGTATCTGCTCGATACCGATCTGCCCGAAAACAGCCCGTGGGATCGGACCATCACGGATACGCTCTACGGCGGGGACTCGCATTACCGCTTGTGCCAGGAAATGATCCTGGGGTTCGGGGGGTTCGCTCTCCTGCGCGCGTTGGGGTACGGGAACATCTTTCGCTACCACCTCAACGAAGGGCATGCGGCGCTGCTGGTCCTGGCGTTGATCGAGGCGGCCATCGGGACGGAACCGCGGAACGGAGATGTGCCGCCGGAGGTGATCGAGCAGGTGCGGGAACAGTGCGTGTTCACCACGCACACTCCGGTGCCGGCGGGTCACGACCAGTTTCCAGTGGAACTCGCGCATCGGGTGTTGGGGAGTCGGCGATGCGATCTCGTGCAGGCCTGCCAGCACCAGGGCGCGTTGAACATGACCTTGCTGGCCTTGCGGGGATCCCGGTTCGTCAACGGCGTCGCCATGCGGCATGGCGAGGTGTCCCACTCGTTATATCCCGGCTATCCGATCCATTCCATTACCAACGGCGTGCATGCCGTGACCTGGACCGCGCCCTCGTTTCAAAGCCTCTATGACCGTCATTTGCCCGACTGGCGATACGATCAATTATCGCTTCGTTACGCCATCAGTATTCCCGGCGCTGAAATCTGGAGGGCCCATCAGGATGCCAAGTTGGCCTTGGTGGACGAAGTGAACCGTCAGACCAACGCGGGATTCGATCGCGATGTCCTCACCATCGGCTTCGCCCGCCGCGCGACTGCGTATAAGCGAGGGACCCTGGTGTTTCACGATGTCGAACGGTTGCGGCGGCTCCTGAAAGAGGCAGGCCCGATTCAATTCGTCTTTGCGGGAAAGGCGCACCCGCAGGATCAGGCGGGCAAAGACATGATCCATCGCATTTACGGCATGCGTGGGCAGCTATCGGTGGCCTATCTTGCCAATTACGACATGACGCTGGCACGTCTCCTCTGCGCCGGCGTGGATGTGTGGCTGAATACGCCGCTCCCGCCGATGGAAGCCTCCGGTACGAGCGGCATGAAGGCGGCGATGAACGGGGTTCCGAGTTTGAGCGTGCTGGACGGTTGGTGGGTCGAGGGGCATATCGAAGGGGTCACGGGCTGGTCGATCGGCGAGAAGATCGAGGCCTGTGTGTCGCCCGCGGAGGACATGGAGGCCTGCCATGCCCGGGCTCTGTACGACAAGCTTGAGCAGCGGGTCATGCCTTGCTTTTACAAGGACCGGGAGGGGTTCATCGAGATCATGAAGCATGCGATTGCCGTGAACGGGGCGTTCTTCAACACGCAGCGCATGGTGGGGCAGTATCTGCGCAATGCGTATCGGCTGGTCGGACAAGACGTCAATGGAGCCTAAAGTGATGGCCCTGGATCAAGATGTGTTGCGATCCGATTATGCGCATCTATTGACGTTGTGGACGTCCGGCGTGCGGGACTATCACACGATGCTGTCGGACTATCTGACCGCCAATTCGATTTTTGTCGCGGTGATCGGGTTGCTGGTGTCGCGGGAATCGCTGGCGCTTCCCTTTACCCTCATCATTGTATTGTTCAGCATCATCGGGATTCTCATGAGTGTGCAGATGGCGATCGTGCTCGGGCGGTTCTCCGGGCAAAATGCACTCTGGGAGTGGCAGCTACGGGGTATCGAGACCATGCCTGAATGGCGGGAACGAAAGCCGGTGAGCAGTCTCTATCGACTCCG
>CABVRO010000215.1 GCA_902500715.1 uncultured Nitrospira sp.
ATCGCCATGAAGGCTTCTACGACGTCAATGCCGGCAATGCCTTCCGCATCAATGCAGACCAGGGAGTCCGGATTACGGTCTACAGGAATCTCTTTTTCAACGTGGAATACGACCTGCGATTGAATACGCAACCGGCGCCGGGGCGGGAAAAACTCGACGAATCCCTCATTTTTGGCGTGGGTTACGAATTCAAATGACGGCCGGGCACCTAGCGGCGTTCCTATTCGCCCGCTACCCGCTTGCCCTGCTCGCCGTTCCGGCCAGCCTCGCTGTTTCCGACTCCGGGAGTCACGGCTGCCGCTCGACCGGCCAGCCGTCCGGTCGCCCAGGCCCACTGAAAATTGAATCCGCCGATCCGCCCGTCGCAATCGAGTACCTCCCCGACCAAATGCAGACCGGGCACCAGCCTCGACTCCATGGTGCGGAAGTTGACTTCTTCGAGCGGAATTCCCCCGGCCGTCACCTCGGCAAAATTCCATCCTCGATCACGCAGGACAGGAAACTGAAACCGGATGAGAGTCGACAGGAGACGATCTCGAATGCTGCGTGGCACCTGCGCGCTGGCCTGCTGCGGATCGCTCGCCACATAGAGACAGAACGCCTCGGCGCATCGCTCGGGAAATACTTCCATTAGCAGCTTGACCAGCGATCGTCGAGGAGACTTGGCAGCCTGTGTCAGAAACCACTCGCGCGCCTGCTCCGTCGTGCGTCCGGGCAAAAAATTTCCGTAGAGTTCGACCGCCTCACCCCGTTCCCGAGCCAGACACCAGAATCGACTCGCATCCATCACAACCGGACCGCTGATGCCGAAATGTGTCCAGAGCAGGCTCCCGGTCCGTCGATCCACCGACCGTCCCTCGACGACAGTCTCTACTTCCACCTCATGGGACAGACCTGACAGTCCCTTGTGGAAACAGCGTTCATCCAACACCAACGCCACCAGCGCCGGAACGATCGGTGTCACCCGGTGTCCTAACGCTCGCGCCAACCCATAACCCGACCCGTCACTCCCCGTGCGCGGCAGCGACCGTCCCCCGGTCGCGAGAACGACGCGCCGCGCACAGGTCTCGCCCTGCTCATGCCGGATCACGAAACGGGCCGACTGGCCTGTGCCGGCGACGTTGCACCGGTCGCGCGTGGTGATGGCCACCACGCGATGTCCGGTGCGCAACACAACCCCGAGGTCTCGAGCGCGCGCCGACAAGGCGTTGAGCACCGTGCGCGCCTTGTCGGTCACCGGAAACAGTTTGCCGGTCTCTTCACGTTTTAGCTCGACGCCCAATGAGGCAAACCAGGCGACCGTGTCTTCGACAGGAAACGCGGCCAACACATTGCGCACGAGATGGCGGGTACCGAAAAAATCATCCGGCGTCACTACATCGTGGGTGACATTGCAGCGGCCCCCGCCGGAGACCAGGATCTTGGCCCCGATGGTCTTCGCGCCGTCCAGCAACTCGACCGTCAGACGCGGATTCCGCTCAGCCGCAAAAATACCGGCGGCCAGCCCGGCCGCCCCGGCCCCAATGACACACAAATCAACCGGCGCGTCTGTCATCTCACCTCAGTTCAAATCCCGAACACCAGCCGCCGCATGATGCCCGCTCCAGCCGGGCAGCGCAATCCCACAACTCTGCCTGGAAAACCGCAGTCTCCCTGTGCCGGGATCGACCGCCATCGACCAACGCTCGACAGCCCAAGCGATGCCATCATATCCATGAACAGGGTGAGTCTCCTCAGCCGACTGAGCGGCCGGCCTGACCAGCGCATTCGGATCCAGCCGGATTCATCCTGAAGGACCGTTCTGTGATGTGCCCCGCACACCCCTGTCTACAGTAGATCACGACGACGCGAGCAACCGCGCAAGCAAGACCAGACCGGCCGGCCAGTCGCCGAGACCGCTCTCGGCATTGATATGGCCTGCCGCCCCGACATCGACGAAGGTGCTACCCCACTGCTCCGCGCAGCGCCGGGCATACTCGACCGATCCAAAGGGATCATCGCTGCTGGCGGCCACGAGACTGGGGAATCGAAGTTTCTCTGAAGGGACCGGTTGAAAACCCTGCGCAGCAGGCGGGAACATAGGGCCGGCAGGATCCGGGATTGCGACCAGAAACGCCGCACGAACAGGGAGCGAGGAACGTTTCGCCCAGCGGGCGACCAACAGGCAGCCCATGCTATGGGCGATCAGCACAGGCGGAACAGAAAGACGGGCTAAGGCAGCATCGAGCCCGCGCAGCCATTCTTCACAGACCGGACGATCCCAGTCACGCTGCTGCACTCTCTGCCAGCCGGGGTGCCGCTCCTCCCACAAGGTTTGCCAATGGCCGGGTCCCGAATTGCCGATGC
>CABVRO010000216.1 GCA_902500715.1 uncultured Nitrospira sp.
TTGTGACAGTTGTAGCACTCCTGAAGTTGCCATTGCTCCTCACCGAGCTTGGCGAGATCACCACCGGAGGCGGCGGTCGTCGCCGTCGGCGCAGCCTCTCCACCGGCCCTTTGATCCGCCGGAGCCTGCGCCGCGCCCAGTGCCTGCAACCGCGCGGTCAGTTCCTTGGCCTTTTCATCGAGCGCCTTGGCGCGCTGCATCAGCACCTCGACTTTGCCGGCCTCGTAATGCTCACGCTTGGGCTTCAAGATCTTGTCGATCTTGCCCTTCTCGTCTTCCGGATCGTACTGCGGCCACATCGATGCGCCGGCGATGTACACCACAGAAAGGATGACATAGAACACGAGCAAGGCCCCGACAGCTTTCACGCCTCCAAAGGGCTTCAGTGCCGGAAAATCGAGAATCATGAAGACGATGGCACCCAACATGGCATAACCGAAGAAGAGCGCCTGAAAGACAAAGGGAAAGCCCAGCGCATTGGTCGCGCCGAACAGAATCCCTCCGATCACGATTCCCACTACCATTTTCTTAATCACGTTTCCCATGAATACCCTCGCTTACCGCCCTTCCAGTATGGTGACCGACTACTTAGCGCCTGCCGGAACAGGGCTTCCCTCGTGTGCATGACCCTTTGAATCCGAGGGACGCAATGTCACGATGATGGCAAAGCTGACGACCGCGTAAAAAACGATGGTAATACCGGTGATCCACCAGGCCGAATAGGAAAGCGTCGGTGTAAAGGACTCGGCGGTGAAGTCCGGCAACAGGTTGTACGCATGAAAATACTTCCGCAACAGCGAGCGCACGGCGCCCATCAGACCCATGGTCCAAATGGCGCTGAACGCCAGGAAAACCAGGACGAACTGCGAGGCGAAATCGATCTTGCCCCACACAATCGTGCCCTGAGAGACCGCACGGTTATAGATGACGTAGTTGACCACCGTCACAAAGACCAACGTGAACGCAGCGGAGTTCTTCGCCGGCATCAGTGCGAGGAAGTTCCAATCGGATGGCAACTCCAACTCGGCCACCAACTTGGCCCCGGTGGGCACAAAACCATGAGGCGTCATCCAGATCGCATTTCCCACGACGACCATCAGGAAGCCGACCTTGATGACCGTGCTGGACGATACCGTCAGAGGAATAAAGCGCCCAAGGATAACAGGTGCCAATAAAAGCGGTAAAAGGAACGCCAGCGATGTCGCATCAGGAACAGGATAATCGGTCAGCACCTTCGTCATGACGATCGGCAGCAACACCATCACGATCGGCGCGATCACCGTCATCCTGACCCGCTCGACGCCCTCGATGCGTTTCATACTGAGCCAGATATAATAGTTACTAGCCAGAAAGATCAGACCGATCATGGCGCCCTGCATCTCGAAGAACATCGAAAGCTGGTCGGCCATCATGTACGGGCAGATGGACGCATCGTAATCGCAGAGCTCATACGCCAGCAAATAGCCCATGAACGGGAGGAACAGCAGAGCGCCCACACCGATCATATTGCCGACGAAACCCATCCAATCGTAGTACGCGCGCTCTTCGTCCTTCTTGGCACCCATGAACATGTAGGCCGCAATCAGCCCCGCCACAAATCCACCGAAGGTGACGTTCCCCACCAGACGGTGCAAGTTGAGCGGCATCCAGCTGTAGTTGAAGACCTTATCCCACAGGGAGGCGGTGGCCAAAAATTCGGCCGGCGAGATACCTTCCGCCCTCACCGGCGTATTCATAAAGGAGGTCGGAGCGTCGATTACGAAGAGCGTGATCGATCCGATCAGATTCAACAAGACACCCAGCGCGATATGACGCGCCTTCTTCTCCCCCTTCCACGCATCCCAGGTATAAAAATACATGTAGAGGACGATGGTCTCGCCGATAAACAACAGCGGATACACCACCGCAAAAATCAGGAAGAAGTGATTGATGAGCCAGGTCGTGAACTGCGGATAGGTGGCGAGCAACACGAAGATAAAGAGACCGCCCGTCAAGGCCGTCATGCTGTAGAGAATGACTGTGACCTTGGTAACCTCTTTCGCCAACCGGTCGTAGCGCGGATCCTGCTTGCGATACCCGAGCCACTCCGAGATCACGACGAAAATCGGGGCCCCGAGGATGAATCCCGCAAAAAGAATATGGAGCTGAGCGACGATCCATACCGCCGTGCGGTTCCCGGTATACGGGAACTCCACGGGGGGCGCACTGGGAGCCTGGGCGTAAGCCACCCCTCCCAATATCGCCACTAGCGCGAACATAACGAACAAACAGCGCTGCCAGATTTTCATGATGTCTCGCCGCTCCTCCTCATTCCAAC
>CABVRO010000217.1 GCA_902500715.1 uncultured Nitrospira sp.
ATCATCACCATCTTCGGAACCTACGACATCGTGATGGGAGAATGTGATAGATGAGAGTCGCAAACCAGGTGTTCGCTGTGCTCGCGCAACGCGCGCCTCAGCAGGCCTCGTTGGACGCGCGCACGTTGGAACACCATGGCTCGCTCCTTGGGTAGAAGAGATATGTTGCAGGACAAATACAAAAACGAAATCGACGACATTCTAAGCCGCTATCCGGTGAAACGGTCGGCATTGCTGCCTCTGCTGTACATGGCGCAGCGGGAACAGGGCTACGTCACCGAGGCGGCAATGCAGGAAATCGCCGGGATCTTGAGGTTGACTCCGCCGCAGGTGTACGAGACGGCCACGTTTTATACGATGCTGAATCTGAAGCCGGTGGGGACATTCCATCTGCAGGTCTGCAAGTCGCTCATGTGCGCGCTGGTCGGCTCGGATACGGTCATCGGCTGGATCAGCGCAAAACTCGGCATCAAGCCGGGCGAGACGACGCCGGATAAACTTTTCACCTTGAGTATCGTAGAATGTCTGGCCGCATGCGGGACCGGCCCGATGATGCAGGTCAACGACGACTATTACGAGCGGCTGACGGAAGAGAAGCTGGATCGCATTCTGGCCGACCTGCGGCAGACCGGCACCTGTTCGCTGAAGACCGGCCCCTTCATGTGGCCGGAACCGGCCCCGGCGAAGCCGGGGGCGTGAAACGTGAATCGTATTTCGTCGTTCGCAAGCAAGAAAACCGAGGGACCTAACGCTTCACACTTCACGGACGACGCTTCACGAGACTAAAGACTATGCCGAAGTACGAACCCATCCTGCTGAAAAACATGCTGCAACCCGGCTATGCGGGTTCGCTGGCGGAGTATGAACGCGCCGGCGGTTACCAGGCGATCCGGAAGGTGCTGGGCAAGGTCAACCCTGCGGATGTGACCGCGGTGGTCATGAAGTCCGGCCTGCGCGGGCGCGGCGGCGCCGGTTTTCCGACCGGAGTCAAATGGGGGTTTCTGCCCAAGGACTACCAGGGCCCGCGTTACCTCTGTTGTAACGCCGATGAAAGCGAACCGGGCACCTTTAAAGATCGGCAGCTCATCGAACGTGATCCCCACCAATTGCTTGAAGGCATGCTGCTCGCCTGCTATGCCATCGGCGCGGCCAGTTCCTACATCTATATTCGCGGGGAATTTGTCCTGGGGGCCAAAATTCTCGAACAGGCCATCAATGACGCGCGCGCTGCAGGATATGTCGGCAAGAATATTTTCGGCTCAAACACTTCGATCGACATTTGGGTGCATCGCGGGGCCGGCGCCTATATCTGCGGTGAAGAAACGGCGCTCCTGGAATCGCTCGAAGGCAAACGCGGCCTTCCGCGCGTCAAGCCGCCGTTCCCCGCCACGCACGGGCTCTACAACAAACCGACCGTCGTGAACAATGTCGAGACGTTGGCTAATCTACCGCACATTCTGAATCGTGGCGCCGAATGGTTTGCCTCGATCGGGTCACCGCCGAAGAGCACCGGCACACGAGTCTTCTGCGTCAGCGGGCATGTCGCGAGGCCCGGGAATTACGAAGTCCCGATGGGGATCACCTTTCGCGAATTGATCTACGAACAAGCCGGTGGTATGCGGGGGGACAAACCGCTCAAGGCGTTCATTCCAGGAGGGGCTTCCGCGCCCTTCCTGACGCCGGAGCACCTGGATGTGAAACTGGATTTCGAATCCGTGGCCTTGGCGGGCTCTATGCTGGGATCGGGTGGCGTGACGGTCATGGAAGAGGGCACCGACATGGTGTGGGCTGCGTTGCGCCTGATGGAGTTTTTCTATCACGAGTCCTGCGGCAAGTGCAGTCCCTGCCGTGAAGGCAGCTCCTGGCTCGTGCAGATCATGCGCCGGATCGTCAACAAGCGGGGCCAGATGTCGGACCTTGAAACCCTGACCGACCTGTGTAAGAACATTGCCGGTCGAACGGTCTGCGCATTCGGCGATGCCGAGGTGTCGCCGATCCTGAGCACGATCAAACATTGGCGGCATGAGTATGTCGCCATGATTCGCGTAGCCGAGGCGGCAAACTTAATACGGCCGGAACCAGTGGGAACGAAGCATTGACGTATCTCGTGAAGCGTATCTCGTCATCGGAGAAGAGCGGACACTGCGCATCACTCACAACACTGCACGCTTCACGAGCGACGAACGACGTATATTATGCCTGATCAAAAACCAGAAACAGTCCGGCTCACTATCGACGGCACGACGGTCGCGGTTCCCAAG
>CABVRO010000218.1 GCA_902500715.1 uncultured Nitrospira sp.
CTTGGGCGACTGTGGGTCGGCGTCGTGTTGATGGCGGCTGCGACGTCGCTGCCCGAGGTTTTCACGACCGTCAGCGCCGGTTTGCTCGATGCGCCGGACCTGGCCGCCGGAGATCTCTTCGGCGCGGTGCTTGCCAACATGTTCACCCTTGGCCTCATCGACCTGGTTCATCGCGACAAACGCGTCTGGGAGCAGGCGGCCTTCGAACATACGCTCGTGGCTGCGCTGGCGATGCTCCTCACTGGGTTGGCCGCGTTTCTGGTGTTGTTTCGGAACGGGACAGGTTCTTCGGCCATCGAAGGGGGAGGCGCTCTTCTTTTTCTGGCCTATGTTTTCGGCATGCGGATGGTGTTTCGGCAGGAAGACGTCAAGCGGCGTCAACGGGCACAACAACTCCTTGTCGAGGCGGAGGCGGACGACGACCACACGCGAGAGTCAGCCCGGCGTGACGGATTACGCCGCGCCGCCAGCGGATTCGTCGCCGCGACGGTGGTCTTAATCATCGCCGCCCCACTGCTTGCGAAGTCAGCCAAGGATATCGCGGATCAATCGGGAGTCAGCACGACCTTCGTCGGGACGTCGCTCGTGGCGGTGGTGACGACATTGCCCGAGTTGGTCACGTCTCTGGCCGCCGTCCGTCTCGGGGCCTTCGATCTTGCCGTGGGCAATCTCTTCGGCAGCAATGCCTTCAACATGGCGGCCTTCTTGTTCGCCGATCTGGCATACGCCGGTGGGCCATTACTCGGCGCGATCGACTCCGCACATGCGCTGACCGCCCTCTGGGGCATTCTGATGATGAATATAGGGCTGATGGGGATTGTGTATCGAGTGGAGAAGCGGTACTGGCTCATTGAACCCGATAGCCTGGTGATGATCCTCGGGTATCTGCTCGGCCTCTGGCTGTTGTTCCGATGACGCCGGACATGTTTACGAGGGATATGATCCTCCTGCTTACATCACGGGCGGTCATTTCCAGGAGACGGAGGGGAGGGAGATGACCCGCTCGCTCTCTACGCTTGACTGTGCGTCCAGGAGCAGATCGTACACCATTTTCACACGGGCCCGTATGTCCTGAGCGAGCGACAGGAATTCGACCCCGAACGAGTCCTTGCCGGTCCAGGTGACGACGGCGGGTTTGATTTCGATAGGTTCCCGGCGATCCGGCAGTGAGATGCGCAACGTCAATCGCATTCCGCAATGCACCTTGGCCTCGGGCTGTTCGATCCGGCACCCGCCGGGGGAGAAGTCCCGCACGACGCCCTGGCTGGTTCCGCGAGGCCCTTGAAGTTCAATGGGCCGGTTCATCTCCACTCGTGTGTTCTTCCGTTTCGACATCGATCGCCCTTTCCGCTCTGCGATTGTGTGACGGGATCGAGACCGTGCGCTTTCGAAACCAACCTGCAGCAAGCATGGCGTGGGAGACATGCACCCCACCCGATGCGCGATGAGCCTGTTGGACCTCCGTTCAAATAGCCGGCTGCATGAGAGACTCCGCCAAGTCCCTAAATGTCGGATCCAGCATGAATCGCCTGAATGAAACATCCTGTCGGGGGTCCGGTATACGGTCACCCCCCTCTCGATGACGATCGTTGCGGAAGGCGGCGTGGAGGGATTGCATCGCCTGTTCCCGGTCGTTCATCCCTGCGTAGGTGCGGGCGAGGTGGTAATGAAACAGTGAGTTGGCAGGATCTTGTGAGAGGCCATAGTCCAACGTGGCCTTGGCGCGCGTGAGGTCACCGGTCATGCCGTAGGCCGCCCCTAAGTGATGAACGAGCAGGCGCCAGACGGCCTTGTCGAGGGTCGAGTGTGCTCGTTCCAACGCGATCGCCTGCTCATAGTGCGGAATGGCTTGTCTGAAGTGACCTTGCAGATAGGGTGCGCTGCCTGCTCGAAAGTGATCGAGGCTGCCGGCCAGGGGGGCGGGGACGATGTCGAGGCTCTGCAGCACCGCTCGCAATCGTGAATCATCTCCGCGTGTGAAGCCGGTTTTAGCAACGTGGATGTCTGTGTAGACGTTGTCTTTACGGACGCAGGCGAACAGATGGAGTTGATCTACTGCTGTTCCTCTGGTCTCGGGCAGCAGATACTCGATGACAGGCACGTGTCGGATTTCGTATCGCGTGATGTCCTGCCGGGGTTGTTCCGGTGATGTCTGCGCGATGCGTTCCAGATGGGCCAGGCAGCCTTGTTCCGTAGCCTGTCCGGACACCGCTTCTAACGTGACCGAGAGATGCATCGATGCGGCGCTGTTGGTGG
>CABVRO010000219.1 GCA_902500715.1 uncultured Nitrospira sp.
CGGCCGTGATCCGATCGTTGTCCAGCAACGTATTGTCGACATCGAACAGCACGACCATCGTAGGAAAAGACATGGCTTACCGCTTCCCGCTCCACTTCCAGTTTCTGATCTCCGGCATATCGGTTCCATAGGCCTCGATGTACTGCTTGTGCTGCATGCGTTTGTCGCGCATCTCCTGTTTGAGATAGGCAGCACGCGCCCCGAGCTGCGGCACGCGGTCCACCACATCGGACACCAGGTGGAACCGGTCCAGATCGTTCAACACGACCATGTCGAACGGCGTGGTCGTCGTGCCTTCCTCTTTGTAGCCACGTACGTGCAGGTTGTCATGGTTGGTCCGGCGGTAGGTGAGCCGGTGGATCAGCCACGGATACCCGTGGAAAGCAAAGATGATCGGTTTGTCGGTCGTAAACAACGCATCGAATTCCTTGTCGGACATTCCGTGCGGATGTTCGCTCACAGGCTGCAGCTTCATGAGATCGACCACATTGACCACGCGCACCTTCAAATCAGGCTGGGCGATGCGCAGGATTTCCACGGCCGCCAGCGTCTCCATGGTCGGCACATCGCCGCAACAGGCCATCACGACGTCGGGCTCGCTGCCGCGGTCGTTGCTCGCCCATTCCCAAATCCCGATCCCGGCGGTGCAGTGCAGCACGGCGGCGTCCATATCCAGCCATTGCGGAGCCGGCTGTTTTCCCGCCACCACCACGTTCACATAATCGCGGCTGCGCAAACAATGGTCCGTGACCGACAGGAGCGTGTTCGCATCGGGCGGCAGATAGACACGGATTACCTGCGCATTCTTATTCACCACATGATCGATGAAGCCGGGATCCTGATGGCTGAAACCATTGTGGTCCTGGCGCCACACGTGCGACGTCAGCAGATAATTGAGCGAGGCGATCGGCCGCCGCCAGGGAATCTCGCGCGAGGTCTTGAGCCACTTCGCGTGCTGATTGAACATGGAATCGACGATGTGAATGAACGCTTCATAACAATTCAGAAACCCATGCCGTCCCGTCAGCAGGTACCCTTCAAGCCAACCCTGGCACAGGTGCTCGCTCAAGATTTCCATGACACGCCCGTCGTGCGCCACATGTTCGTCGGTCGGGAGGATTTGCTCGGTCGAGCAGCGATCGGTCACTTCGAACACCCCGCCCCAACGATTCGACGCCGTCTCATCCGGCCCGAACAGCCGAAAGTTGTGTGGATTCATCTTCAGGACATCGCGCAGAAACAGTCCCTGCACTCTGGTCGCTTCGGCATCCTCGACGCCTGGTTTCACCACCGGCACCGCATACTGCCGGAAATCCGGCATCTGAAGGTCGCGAAGAAGGCCCCCGCCGTTCGCGCAGGCAATGGCCCCCATGCGTCGCTCCCCGGTCGGCGCCAGTTCGGCCAGCTCCGGCATCAACGTGCCCGCTTCATCGAACAGCTCTTCCGGGCGGTAACTCTTCAGCCATGCTTCCAGCAACTCGACATGCCCGGGCTTGTCCATCTCGCCCATCGGCACCTGATGGGATCGGAACGTGCCCTCCGTCGATTTGCCGTCCACTTCCTTCGGCCCGGTCCAGCCCTTCGGGGTCCGCAAGACGATCATGGGCCAGCGCGGCCGGCCGGTAAATCCCTTGGACCGGGCCTCCTGTTGGATACCCCGGATCGTCGTAACGATCTCGTCCAGCGTAGACGCCATCAGCTGATGCATCGTCGCCGGATCATCTCCTTCGACGAAAAACGGCTGATGACCATACCCGACCAACAGAGATTCAAGCTCATCCGGCGGCATGCGTGCCAACACGGTCGGGCCGGCGATCTTGTACCCGTTCAAATGCAGAATCGGCAGCACCGCTCCGTCCCGCACAGGATTCAAGAACTTGTTCCCATGCCAGCTTCCCGCAAGCGGACCGGTTTCGGCTTCCCCGTCTCCGATCACACAAGCCACGAGCAACTCGGGATGGTCGAAAGCCGCCCCATAGGCATGGGCCAGGGAATAGCCCAGCTCACCGCCCTCGTGGATAG
>CABVRO010000220.1 GCA_902500715.1 uncultured Nitrospira sp.
CTCTGGTTGAGGAATTCAAGCATCGCTATCCGTCTCGGATCGTGCTTTTCGATCTTCCGCCGCTCCTCCAGACCGCCGATGTGTTGGCCTTCTCACCTTACACAGACGCGCTTCTGCTCGTCGTCGAAGATGGAAAGACCACCAGCGAGGAGATCGAACGGGCGCTGCAACTCGTCAAGGGGAATACGCCGGTGCTGGGCACCGTCCTGAATAAGGCCGGTAAGGGGCACATGACTCCCGCAGCCATGAAGCGAATGTTATTGACCTGACCACCTCAGTCTCGTAAAGAACATCTATGTACGAACGTTTCTACAATTTGACGCTCAAACCGTTTACGCTGGTCCCGAATCCGGATTTCCTCTATCGCGGCGAGACCCATCGCCTTGCGCTGACGACCCTCGAATACGGGATCCTTAACCAAGCCGGGTTCGTCGTACTCACCGGAGAACCCGGGATGGGCAAGACCACGCTCA
The DNA here is from genome assembly GCA_902500715.1 of uncultured Nitrospira sp. Taxonomy (GTDB): domain Bacteria; phylum Nitrospirota; class Nitrospiria; order Nitrospirales; family Nitrospiraceae; genus Nitrospira_A. The sequence continues at coordinate 474 of CABVRO010000220.1, forward strand.
TCCAGCAGATCCTTGCCGAGCATCGGAACCATTTCACGACCGGACTGATCACCAACACCCATGCAGGAATGGAAACACTCCTGCCATGGATCCTGCTGGCCTTCGGTCAGAATGAGAAGAGTCTGGGTAAGCTGGAAGGGTTTCACGCCTTGCAGCAGTTTCTGGACAAGGAAGCGTCTGCCAAGCGACGCGTGTTGTTGATCGTCGATGAAGCACAGAATCTCGGCGCGAATCTCTTGGAGGAACTGCGCCTGCTCTCCAACCTCAATAAAGACAAGGCGCCCATCCTCCAGATTATTCTCTCCGGACAGCCGGATTTACGACAGCTCCTCCAACGCAAGGACCTGACACAGTTCGCCCAGCGCGTGATGGTGGACTACAGCCTCGAACCCTTCAAAGAAGAAGACAGTCTGGGTTACATTGCCCACCGCCTTCGAGTCGCGGGCCGCGAGGAACCGATCTTCACGCACCATGCCACTCGTATGATTCATCGGCTGACCGGCGGCATCCCACGCCTGATCAACCAATTGTGCGATACGGCGCTGACCTATGGATTCGCAGAGGAGGCTCCCTTCCTTTCAACCAAGATCGTGGCGCAGGCGGCGAAAGACCGAAGCAAAGGGGGTATTCTCCCGCTCACGGACACCGATGCGCTCACGGCGATGACTCCGGAGCAGGATGCGGACGAACAGGCTCAGCTCGCCACCTTCGCATCCCGAACCGCTTCCACTCCCAACGACGCCGACCGATCCATCAACCGCCCACAGGCCGCCACAGGAACCCGTCCGCCAAGCCGCGACGCGGGGGAAGCCTATGAACGCGGCCTGGCGCTCAAGAAAGCCGGGTCGCATAAAGATGCGCTGCAGCAGTTTTCCCTCGCCGCCCAGGATGCGGCGCTTACATTCAGGGCCATGGCACAGGTCGGCATTTGCCTGAAATCCCTCGGTCAATCCGAGGCCGCCGCCACCGCATTTCGAAAAGCCTTGCAAGCACAGCGGAGCACTTCCGCCGACACCATTCAGGTGCGATACCTGCTCGCGCGCACGCTGGAATCCTTGGGACGCATCGACGACACCCTTGAGCAGTACCGCTGGATCAGACGTGAAGAGCCCGACTTCAAAGACGTGGCGGAACGAATCGAGCGCCTCGGCAGCCGCCTGGCTCCATCGCCTCGCAACGCAGAAGGCACCGGAGACGGATCCTCCTGGGTCGCACAGCTGCAACGCATTCTCGGGGCCTCCAAGTAAGCGACCCCTTCCTTCACGCCGGCCTCCCGGTAGACTCCCCTCAAGTTTCCCCTTCCGCCGACCGATGACGGTTCAGGGGAATGCCTGCATGAGTTTAGAAATCGTTGAAATTGTCGAAGACGACCAGGGTCAGGCCACGTTGTTGGATCAGATCCTTCGGCAAGCCTCGTTCCGAACCAACGTCGCATTCGATGGTCCGTCCGCAATGCAGGACGTGTGGCGGATCAAGCCCTCCTTGATCATGGCCGACGATAACCTGCCCGGTCTGACCGG
>CABVRO010000221.1 GCA_902500715.1 uncultured Nitrospira sp.
CCTCCCCCTGTTGTAACGACCACCCTACGGTGTCCGTTAAAACCTGGGAAGTCCAACTTGCCTCCCGCCTTAGTCCGAAACTGTTCCCCGCTATGGGCAGCGGCATCGGTGTCGGCGCTTGCTCCGCCCGCACCGCCGGAATTCACGCCTAGCTTACCCTACCGAAAACCTCAACGGTTGCGAAACCCTTTGTAACTTTCCGCATCCACGCTCTCGAAGTCGACCTTCCGCGTGCCGATCGACAAATATCCGAGCCGTCTACCTCGCCGGCAATCGGTCGGCGCCATTATCTTGCCCGTCGCAACGCCTCGGGCCAACGATCAACTCCGTTTTATTTCACGCCGTCACCGTGAAGAGAAACAGCGCACCCCACATCGCATGATGCGCCTGCATTAACTTTTCTCGTTAATTCAACGCGTCGGCAAACTTCGCCCTATTCGCCCGTAAGGGGACAGGTATCGCTCAAACTACGAGCAATCCATGGCGCACTAACCATGCACATAATCCACCCGACAAATCCGGACATCTCGATCCGGACGATTGCAAACTCCTCCGGCAAGTCGCCACCCAGATCGCATATGCGATCGACCACGTATTGGCGTATGAGCAAATCCAATAGCTGAGTGACCGCTTACGCCGAGAAAATAAATATCTCACAGAAGAGGTCAAAGCGCGCCGCAATCTATGCCTGGGCGTGGGCACTTCTTTGTCCTTCAGAAAGGCGGTCGATCTCCTGAAGGCTGTCGCCCCGACAGACACGACGGTGCTCCTGCTCGGAAAAACCGGCACCGGCAAAGAAGTCCTGGCCCAGGCTCTTCACGATTTGAGCCTCCGCAGCCACAAGCCCTTTATTCGCGTCAACTGTGCGGCCCTGCCCTCAGGACTCATTGAGAGTGAGTTGTTCGGCCATGAGCGGGGAGCATTCACCGGCGCGCAGCTCCGAAGAGCCGGACGATTTGAACGGGCCCACACCGGCACCCTGTTTTTGGATGAGATCGGTGACATGCCGTTGGAAACCCAAGCGAAGTTGCTACGAGTATTGCGAGACGGCATGGTCGATCGTATCGGAGGGACCCAACCAGTCGCAGCCACCAACGCCGACCTTCAGGCAGCCGTTCGGCAGGGAACGTTGCGCGCAGACCTGTTCTACCGCCCATATTTCCCCGATCGCCCTGCCGCCCTTACGGGATCGGCGGGAAGACATTCCACTGCTTGCGCAGCATTTCCTGGCGCAGATCGGGGGCAAGCTCAAGCGGGCACATCTCACCTTTGAGTCACAATCGATGGCGCGGCTCCTCACCTACAACTGGCCCGGCAACGTGCGTGAACATAAAAATGTGATCGAGCATGCCGTGATTCTTTCCGACTCCTCCCAAGTCACCGTAGACGAGATGTTGCTGCCGGTCGTGCAGGCCGTTCGTAGCCCCTCCAGTAGCCAGCCAGTCAGCTAGAGGGATCTTGAGCGTCACCACATCATGGAGATGCTGGAACGAACACAATGGCAAATCTACGGCGAGCAAGGGGCCGCGCATCTACTGGGACTCAACCCTGAAACGCCGCGGAGCCGCCTGAGAAAACTTGGGCTGCGACGGCCGACTAGCCTATCGCCGGAACCTACGGCGCTCCCCTAACCCCTAGAGATTGCAGGATTGACGGTGGAATCTCCCTGCCCTGATTTCACCGGTTCGACGCGGTAGGAAAACGCGCGCTCCGGCCGGAGCCAGGCTATGCCTCGTCAATCGGCTCATTTGACCGGACTATGGAAAGCATGATAAATTGCTGAACCGTACGAGCCTCGAGCGAAATCCCACGCTTCGCGTTTTCGCCCCTATCAGGGCGCGATCGCTTCCTTAACTACGCTCCTCCTACGGCCCATTTCCCCCATTCAGCGGACAAGGAAATGGGCAACGCAGTGGTCCGAGTCGCATACCTGACCCACTGCAACCAGTTTGATGGCCTGGACATCGCCATCCTGTTGTTCGCCGAA
>CABVRO010000222.1 GCA_902500715.1 uncultured Nitrospira sp.
ACTGCCGATCTCACCTGGGCCTTGATCCTGGCGGTGGCGCGGCGCGTGGCGGAAGGCGACGCCTACGTGCGAGCGGGAGCCTGGCCCGGGTGGGCACCGACTCAGATGCTGGGGACGGATGTGTCGGGCAAGGTGCTGGGAATCGTCGGCATGGGGCGGATCGGACAGGCGGTGGCAAAGCGGGCCGCCGGGTTCAACATGTGCGTTCGTTACAGCTCACGGACCCCGCATGCGCCGGGACAGGACTCCTCGCAATCGGAGCCGCGCGCCCTGCCCGATTTACTGAGAGAGGCCGACTTCGTGACGCTGCATGTCCCGCTCACCGCGGAGACTCATCACTTGATCGGCCCGCGGCAGCTGGCACTCATGAAGCCCACGGCGTTTCTGATCAATACGTCGAGAGGGCCGGTAGTGGATGAAGGAGCGTTGGTCGATGCGCTCTTGCGACGTCGGTTGGCGGGTGCTGGGCTGGATGTGTTTGAGCAGGAACCGGTCTTTCACCCCAGCCTGCGCGACCTTCGGCAGGTAGTGCTCCTCCCGCACCTCGGCTCCGCGACCCTGGCGACGCGTGTGCGCATGGGGATGATCTGTCTGGAGAATATTGCCGCAGTCTGCGCTGGGAGGCCGGCTCCGAATCAGGTGAATCGGACGCAGGCGTAGCCACTCTGCTCTCGTATCAGCCCATCAGCAGTATGAATTGGTGCAGAGACTGCGACTAAAGACCGGAGAGCGGGAGAGGACTGACCGGACTGGAAGCCGGAAGTTCCGGATGGGCGACCCCGTTGGTGCCGAGGATGCGAAGCGCTTCGACCCGGCGGGGCACATCGTGGAACGAGGGAATGGACTGATACATGGCGAGCGCTCGATCGCGGGCGCCGGTTTGTTCGAAGAGCATGGCTAGTTCATACCGCACAAGTTGTGCGTTGCCTCCCCGGCAACGCGAGTCGGCGATGAGCTTTTCCAGCAATTGAATGGCCTGATCGAACCGGTTCTGCTCCTTGAGGCAGAGTCCCAGCATCAGGCAGGAATCGACGAAGAACCCGGAGTCCTTCATCGAGGCGACGAACTCTTCCTTCGCCTCCTCCAACAATCCCATGTCCTTATAGGCCATACCCAGCGCGTACTGCGTTTCCGCGTCCACCTGCGCGACGGGTTGCGCAGCAGGAACAGGGGCCGGAGCGGGCTCAACAGGCGCGGCTTGGGCAACGGGCGGAACGGGAGCGGGAGCGGGCGGAGGCGGCGTGGCTACCTGAGCCTTTACAGGCGCCGCCGGGGGCACTGGAGCGGTTGGAGCGGCCGAGCTGTCTTGCAATCGGAACGGCATGCCTGCCGCGGGCGCGGCAACGACCGGAGCGGGAACCGGTTCCGGTTGTGGTTCCGGTACAAGCTGGATCGCGACAGGCTCCGGTGCCACCACTGTCGGCTCTGTGGTTTCCGGTTCGGTGGACGATGAGGCAGTCGGGTCGAACGCCGGCGCGAGCTTGCGGGCAATGGCGCTGCCCGGGGCTAAAGCCTGAACCTTTTCGAATAGCTCAGCCGGCAGCGTGGGCATGCCCGGTTCCGGATGTTCCAGCAAAATCTCCACGGCCCTGCCGAAATGCTGCGCCGCCGTCGCGGCATCCCCTTTTTCCTGATAGAGCTCGCCCAGCAGTTCCAGCATCGGCACGGAGGCCGGCTCGACCTTGAGATAGTCGTTCATCAACGACTCGGCCATGGCATAGTCTTGCGCGCGCAGCGCGGCGCCGGCCAGGAATCGATATTCGCCCAGCGCCACTTGCAGATTGCCCTGCGACAGGTGCAACCGCGCCAGCAATTGACAGATTTCAGGATTGCCCGGCTCCCGGCTCAGCAGCTGAGTCAACATGGCTTCAGCGCCGGCATACTGCCCTTCTTCGATCCGGCGCGTCGCTTCCGCCATGAGATCGTTGCCTTCACCCGGCTTCGCCGCGGCCGCAGACGGTTTGGCGACGCGTGCCAGGTT
>CABVRO010000223.1 GCA_902500715.1 uncultured Nitrospira sp.
TGAGGGCAAACGACACCTTATATTGCTGGATGCCCGAGCCGATGAACACGTCTGCGGTGCAGTGCTCCTGGCGTGTCTGGGATCGTTCATCGAAATCCAGCCGAAAGTAGAGATGTTCGCGGTCGAACCCGAAGAAAATGGAAGTGAAGAGCCCTTCGGATTTCCACATCGCTCCCAAGGGCGGCGTCGGGTTGATGGTGCCGGCCCCGCGCCATTCGAAAAAATTGGAGACCATGCCGTCGAGGGTCGGGGTGATGAGCGCCAGCGGGAGTTGCACCAGGTCCAGGCCTTGCGGCGTGCGGGCCTCGACCAGAGGCTGATTCAAGATGTCGGGCGGCGTCACCCCGGCATAGGTCCAGACGTTGCGCAGGTGCGTGCGGAACAGGCGGTCGAATTCCTGTTTATAGTCGGTATCGAAGTCGTCGCCGTACCACCAGAACCAGTCGCTGCCTTCGGCAGCATAGAGTTCGTCCCAGGCAGCGCGGGCCTTGTCCGGCGCCAAGGAGGGCGTGAGGTCCACGAGACGGGCCCGCGTGTGCTGCAGGAGGTCCCAGCCGCGATTGTCTTCCTGGTGGCCGATCCAGATTTTAAAGTCCTGATTGATCCAGGAGCCGGAATGTAATTGATCGAGGCGTTGAGGGGGCGGAACCGACTCCAAGGCGCAGCTCACCGTATTTAATTGTACGCGGATGCCCTGGCCGATATGAAGCCCGTCCCCTTCGAAGGCGCGAAAGAGCAGGGAGAGGAAACGTTCACCGCCGTCGTGGTAATGCTCCCAGGGATTCTCGCCGTCGAGAATCACGGCGAGAATCCCGTTTTCCAATGGAACGTCGTATGCAAGGCCGCGGATTCGCCGGAGCACATCGTCGGCGGCCGACTCCGGGGTCGTCTTGTGATAGACGAAGCCGAAGGCATCGGAAATATCCCGGTCGCGGAACACCATAGTGAGTGGCTGCTCCGCGGTGCCGACTGCGTAGGGCTGATAGAGATGATAATGACGATTCCAGACCTGGTCGGCCATCAGGAGCGACCGGTAGAGGATCCCTTCGTCCGTCGCCAGCCAGCGGATCCCGGCTTTGCCCAGGATGGGCAACAACTCAGGACAGACCGATCCTTCAGAGGGCCAAAGCCCGGCCGGTGCCCGGCCGAACGTGTGCGTATGGTACTCGATTGCCCGCCGCACCTGGGCGTCGGCATCGGCGGGAGCATGGAATCGAGCGGGCAGCGGCAGGTCCGGCCTGGCGCGGCGAGTGAATTCCGAGTCGATCACGAGGGGAAGAATCGGGTGGAAAAACGGCGTGGTGGTCAACTCGATCTGCCCACGCTCCTGGAGCGCCGTATACATCGGGACAATCTGCCGGATTGCGGTCTGTTGCAGCGCCAGCACTTCCTGCTTGTCTTCTTCCGTGAAGCCCCGATTCTTCGCGCGCAATTCCGCCAGACGTGGAAAGCGCTGCAGGCTGCCGTAGCCGAACCAGGCCAGATTGTGCCAGACCTGGAGATCCAGAAAGTCCTGTGTCGAAAACTGTCTGGCCAGACGATCGAGGTCTTGCCCATAGACGTCGACGCCGCGCTTCACCAGCAGTTCCTGATAGCGGGGGAAGGGCCGCACCATAGTGGCCCAGTTCGCGGAGAAGAAATGGCGGATCAGGAAGGCCTTTTCAGTCGGGGTCAGGTCGGCCGCCGGGCGCTGCGCATATTCCAGGAAAAGATCGCGGACGCGGCCGGTGGAGAACTCTTCCAGTTGCAGCAGCAGCGACGGCGTGAAGTTAAAGGTCGAGCGAGCCTCCGGAAATCGCTCCAGCAGGAAGGCCATGTCGAAGTAGGCCTTGGTGGCGTGCAGACGCACCCAGGGCATACTCGCGGACCCCGTGAGCGGGTCCGTGTAATACGGCTGGTGCATATGCCAGAGGAAGCAGAGTTGAATGGTTTTCATCGGGAAGTTTCTTGCAGACTCCC
>CABVRO010000224.1 GCA_902500715.1 uncultured Nitrospira sp.
ACTAACCCAGAAAACGCGCCCCAGCCGGACCCTCACCGAGAAGGGGCTCAGACGCCTACCAACGAAACAATTGAATTTAAAGCGAATATCAGACACGGAGGGGTGACGGAGTGGCCGAACGTGCCGGTCTTGAAAACCGGAGATGGGGTAACCTATCCGCGAGTTCAAATCTCGCCCCCTCCGCCAAACTTTACCTGAAAATTTGATGTTTCGGGGTCGAAACTATCGCCAAAGTCCATCACGGCACCACAGGGGCGCAATTTATCTTCTAGGCCCACCAGCTTTTTCCGCTCTTCCGTGAGATCGGCCTCACTGACAGTGGGCGTAGCCGTCGCGACCTTGCGCGTCGAATCGGCGGATCGCTGATGCCACGGGTAAACTCGGCGGATCGTCACGGCCGCCACGCGGATGTGATGCACCCGATCCGGCCGGAGCCGAGTCAGCATCGCTCCAAAGTGCAACTCGCGGCGCGCCTGCTCGATCCGCCGCACCACCTACCCGGAAATCCGTCGGCGTCGTGTGCGCGAATGGCGTGGCACCAACCCCTCGGGCCCACTGGCCATCCACCGACGATACCAGATTCTCACCGTCTTGCGATCCAAGTCGAACCGACCGGCGGCGCCCTTGAATCTATATTCTTCGGCATAGCGCTAAATCGCCAGCTGGCTGCTGATGGTGTGGTGATGCCGCGTGGCGATGCGCAACGTTCTCAGCTCCTTCGTCGAGATCAATTGCATGGGCTCCCCCCTGGTCATGGCGTGTGACTGTAGCCAATGCGGGGGGCCAACTCTCAATACGATATTGCACCGTCGACGAGACGTTCATCCGCCATCGACAGCGCGAGTGGGCGATAGACCTGACCATACGTGACGTGCCGGTGTTTGGATGAGGCGTCCGCACCCGCAAATGAAGGAGTTCGACGAGTGTCTGGTATGGACATGCGTTGCGAAGCATCTCGAATCCACCCTGCCTTCCCGACCGTTGCGTGAATTGTTGTCTACTCTACAACACGCACCTCATCGAAAATCTTGCATGTTCACTATCCGGACCCTGCTGTTCGATCACTAGATCCGCCCATCGATCGAAACGATTCATGATAGCCGTCGAAAATGAGCGGCCTATGGACGATGACGGAAAGATGGGGGGCCAGCGAACAATCCAGTGCAGAAGGCGGGAAAAACGGTCTGCAGCCGCCGGTTAAATCATCCCGCGGCTGGGAGTGCAGTCGTCATGAGTTGTCCACGATTTTCGACATCCCCCCATTTGAGGGACACCTCTCGCGGAATGACATGGTTCGATCCCGACATATACTTAGACCATAACGAGACATGAGGATCACCTAACCAGGAGGCATTGTGAAACAGCGATACACCAAGCGCGAACCGGTCCAGAGCACTTGTATCTTCTCCTGCGATGGAATGATAGGGCAGGGACAGCTGGTGAATCTCTCCGTGCCGGGTTGCCTACTGAATACCAGCATGAAGCTCAAAACGGGACAGTATGTGGACCTGCGGCTATCCTTCCCGATTAATGCGACCGTCATGCAAGTGAAATTAGCGGTTGTTCGATGGGCCAAGAACGGGCAGGTCGGGCTCGAATTTATCCGGATGTCCGAGACCGATCAGACACGGCTCCGCTTCCTCTCCGGCTATATGGATAAGCGGCCCCCTCAACAGGCTTGGAGTGAGCGGGTTGTCTGCATGGGCACCACCACGGGATAGCCAATTGAAGCCCCATCCGCATCCGCGATGGGAAAGGTTTCCTCTAACCGTATCGCATCCATAGGCTATTCCCCACGATGGGAATGCGCCCCGGAGGTGCATTCCCGTCCTTCCCACCTCTCTCCACCTCCGAACAACTACGGACTTGCACGACCGCCTGACCGCATGGTTGACTGAAAATGGGTGAAGGTGTCTGCTTTGGTTGTGCCCACCCAGGGCGGCAAGAGGTCTCGACA
>CABVRO010000225.1 GCA_902500715.1 uncultured Nitrospira sp.
TCAAAGCCGGGCACTTTCGCCCCGGCGAGGTCATCGACATGGGAGAACACTGGACCGCAGAAGCGGCGCGGCGACTCCGCACCTGCTCCCAACAGGCTCGCCCCGAACTCGCCGATGCCTTCCTCCTCAAGGTTCGAAAGGCATTTCTCCCTTAGCCCGACCTGCGGCTCCTCACCCGGACAACGACCATAAAAAACCCGCTTCCGTGTGGAGATCAAGCCTGCCCCCTGAGCGGAATCCCTCCGGACATCCCGGCGAGTCACACAACCTGAATGCCCCGCGCTCCCCATTCATCGGGCTCTTGATGCGAGCCGTGCCTCCTACTGGCACCGAGATGGAAGCGCGTCCCTTCGGACCGGACCCCGAAATTGCGACAGGCGCGACCCCCGAACCCACTGACGCGGCACGGAAGCGGGGGGTTCGACCTTATCCTGGCTCCACCTCCCTTCATCTACCGGGGTAACCATGGGCGGATTGAAATCAATGAGGTAATTGGCACCATTGCGGCCCCCGTCCGCTGTCCCGTAACGCCCCATCCCTCAGAATAGGAGGCGCACGAAATCGCCGGCCCATGCTCCTAAGCAAGTGAACTTCCGCACCTCCCCCCTGAATACCCACCGCATATTCCGCTGGCATCGAGTCTGCAACAGTGCCAATGCAGAATGACGGTTCCGGAACACCGTCTCTCGAACGCCATGACAAGACACCGGATTACACTCAACTTACTCATTGCCGTAAAGGAGCCATGACCATGAGTGGACTCACCCGTTGGGAACCATTTCGGAGACAGTTGAATCCGTGGCGAGAACTGGAGGACATGGAGCAACGCCTGTCCGCCCTCTGGGGTCGGACGCCGACCAAAGCGGAAGGCCAGAAGGAGTCGATTTCTGTCGCAGAATGGTCTCCCTTAGTCGACATCACCGAAGACGATAAGGAATATCTCATCAAGGCGGAGCTGCCCGAGATGAAGAAGGAAGACGTGAAACTCACGGTGCAGGACAATGTGCTCGCGATCTCGGGCGAGCGCAAATACGAGAAGGAAGAAAAGGACAAGAAATATCATCGCGTAGAGCGCGCATACGGCAGCTTCTTGCGAAGCTTCACCCTGCCCGAAGATGCCGACGGCAGTAAGGTCGCGGCGGAATACAAAGACGGCATCCTCAACGTGCACCTGCCCAAATCGGAGAAAGCCAAGCCGAAATCGATTGACGTGAAGGTGTCCTAAGCGGAAGGAGCACACCATGTTCCGACATCCTCGATATCTGGACATCCCCTGGGAAATCCATTGGCATCCCGAGGGTGCATCTCACCATCACCGGTGGCTGATGGTGCTCGTGATTGTCGCGGCGCTGTTCCTCATCGGCGTAGGGGTCACGAGCGGACTGTGGTAACCCCCTTCGGGCCACAGTATGCAGGGTACACGGCAGGGGGGAGTGGAGAGTTATGTTCAAGAACCGTGAAGAAGCCGGCGAACTCCTCGCACAGGAACTGATCCCGTTTCGCAACGACCCAAACGCCATTCTCCTCGCGCTACCGCGCGGTGGAGTGGTGGTGGCCTATCAATTGAGTCTGGCCCTGCATCTGCCGCTCGATGTCCTCATTACGCGAAAAATCGGCGCGCCGGGCAATCCTGAATATGCCTTGGGAGCCGTCAGCGAAACAGGGGCCGTCTACTGGAATCGTGAGGCACTATCGGGCCTCTCGCTCACAGAACGACAACTCTCAGCCGCCGTGCGGGTGCAGCAAAAGGAAGTCACCAGGCGTGTGGCCCTGTACCGGCAGGAAAGGTCGTTCCCCGACCTGAACGACCGGATCGTGATTCTCGTGGATGACGGCCTTGCCACAGGCGCGACGTTCTTTGCCTCCGTCACGACCGCCCGCCAGGGGAATCCGCGTCGCGTGATCGGGGCCATTCCGGTGGGCCCGCGCTCGACCGTGGAGGAGG
>CABVRO010000226.1 GCA_902500715.1 uncultured Nitrospira sp.
CGAATTTGTATGGTGAGTCGGCTGGGATTCGAACCCAGGACCCTCGCCTTAAAAGGGCCCCAGGCGATAAATAAAATCAATGCCTTAGATGCTGCAACATTCCAATCTGTTACACGGTTTTACAATGGCTTACGAATAGGCTGTCCTATATAGGACGCGCACAAAGGACAGCCGCCATGGAGGCTATCATGTCTCCTGCCATGAAGATGGAAGCTCAATAGAATTACTGGATTTTGTAAGACGCTTTCCATTGCCTAGCGAATCCCCTCTATAGCAATCTAAGGGCGGGCTAATGAAAAATCTGCTGAGGTTAGTGCTTCAGTGAAACCTGCTTAGTCACCTTGCGTCAACGATGGTGATGGTCCCGATCTATGAGAGTTGGGTATCCTCGAAAGGTATTGGCTCAATTAGATGCGTCACGCGTTTGTTTAGCTTTCAACAAAATCCCTCGCAGTCTTAAAGACTTACTGATTATCGCCAATAAGTCTATTTCTCATGCGTACATTCCCCATGCGGTTCCGCGTTTTTAATTGATTCCATGGGCAGAGGCCTTCCCTTTTCATCCACTTTGAGATTGATTGGACCACCATCTGATGTTCCAAATGTAGATCCGACCGCTCGATACTTCATGATCCCTCCCCAAATTCCAAATTCATAGTTTTCTACGTTGACAGGTCTCACGCCAAGGTGATCCTCAAACTCTTTATGTGTACAAACCCTCGTTATGTATTTTTTTGCAGAAGAATCAAAATGTTTTCCATGAACTATCCATTTATCAGGCTTAAGGAATTGAATCTCATAAGGTGTTCCAGCCACTAGAGAAGACGTTCCGTAGTCATTTCTTAAATCAAGGCGAAAGACCGTTCCATTCTTAATTGATTGTAGAAGGGAATCTGGTTGAGGCACTTTAGGTGCTCGAACTGTCTTGGAATAAGTAGCTTGTTTGCTTTCTAGATCAACAGTAAGAACAAGTTCTTTTCCATCTGGTGGTCTGAGCACACTAAACGTGAAATCATTCTTTTCGCCTTTCATCTTGTCACCCAGTTTTAAGCCCAGGTCAATTTTTTCAGGAACCTTCTGTTGCTGATTTGGTTCATAGGAAATAAATACTTTTGTGACTTTTGGATTATCCTCGCATTCGCAACGCTTCTTAAAGGTACCCTTAATATTGACTCTCTGACCGTCATCGCTGGTAATTGCTAAGAAAAGACCACCCGTATTATTCGATGCACACTCTACGGCGTATTGTGCAATTACATGATCTGGCACCGCTGAAAATATATCGATCATTTGGGAATCAGAGAACCGCCGCTTTGTTATACGGGTGAGTTTAGCCTGCTCTTTCTTAAATGAGGCTTTATCCATATTGGCATTAAACTGTACAGGTACCCCATCTATCGGAATACTCAATCCTGCTCCAAACTTATTGTTGCGAAGATCCTCATAGAACGCCTCAGTTTGAAAATACTCGTACACATCCTCGTTGGTATTTCCTTTCCTACTAATCTTCTCATATGAATAGATGGAATCAGCTAATGTTTGGCAGACATTAGGTTCTTGGGCTTGCCCAACCCCTTCCACAACCCATGGAATTACCATTATCATCGCAACTGTGAACATCACAATTGATAGCTGGCGATTCAACATGATCCCATCCCTCCATTGTGGTGAACCGACGGATCCCGCCTTAGGAGCAACATCATCGCAACCGCACTGCACGAAATATAAACGATCTTTCGAATAAGTATGTGTACTATGTACCTATAGCCATAAGGTTGTATGCAATGCCTCAGGCCAAAATTGTCAACCACCGCCTTGTAGTCGATGCATTCCCACAATGCGCCTCCTGAAGGCGGTCGTGTACCGTTCACGATTTCTTGGACACGGTTATAGCCATATTCGCCCCGACCTGTGGGTCGCAA
>CABVRO010000227.1 GCA_902500715.1 uncultured Nitrospira sp.
GCCAGGAACAGTCGGCCCTTTTCGACAAGATCGCGGCATGTACGAGGAGAATCGGGGAGGAGGAAACGAATCTGTCCGACCTAGGACTTGCGTGCGTGCCCGGAGAAGCCAGGAGTCTGGAAACCATGGCGGCCTGGTGCGATCGAACGCTGGGAACTGAGATGACCAGTGAGATCAATCGTCAGATGATCAAATGGTGCGCGGCGTTCTGTGACGAGGGGGAAGCCGTATGGCCGATGCCGAAACGGGAGGAGACGTTCTTCAGGGCTTGGAAAGCGGCGGCCCAGTATGACGTAAGCCTTAGATGGTCAGGTATTGAGCGGGCGGCTTCTAAAATCCGAGCGTTGGCTGACCGTCCGGAGGATGCTCTGTTGCAATCGTTGGACAGGCTTCAAGTGCCCGATCAGTCCTGGCAGGAATATCTGTCGCTGCACCTGGCCGCCTTGCCGGGTTGGGCAGGATTCATCAAGTGGCGTGAGGAACAGACCTCGCGGCCTTGGCAGATAGTCTATCGCATCGATCTGGTCAAGTATTTAGCCGTTCGTTTGTTCTATGAACAGGAACTCGTCGAGAGCGCCTGCCGGAAGGCCCTGGGGTGCGCCGGAACCATCGGGGCGATCGAAGAGTATGCCAGGCAATTCCCCCATTCGGTGTGGCTCAAGCGAGCCTCCGTTTCCGGGCGCCTGTCCGAGAAAACCTTGTCGGAAGCCGCGCGCCTTCAGGGTCGGTGGACGCGGTGCGATGCGACTGAGTGGGAGCGTCATTGCGCGCGCTGGTTTCAGGACGAGCGAGACAGGCAGCATCATGTCGCGGTTACCCAGCACGTTCATGCCTGCATGAAGATCGCAGAGGCTCTGGGGATTCCTGCGAACGCCCTGCTCTCAACCCCGTCCAGCGACCTGTCAGTTCTGGTGAACTGGCTCGACCGGTTTACGGTACGACAGCAGGAACTTAAATGGCTGGAGGCCTTCGAATTGGCACACCAACATGAGGTGTTGCGGCAGCTTGCCCCTTCCGGTGAGGAGAACGGTTCTGTCTCCATGCGACAGGGGAACTCCGCTCGCCCGCTGGCGCAGTTTGCGTTCTGCATCGACGTGCGATCCGAGGTGTTCAGACGGCACCTTGAGCAGTGCGGCCCGTATGAAACGTTCGGATTCGCCGGTTTCTTCGGGTTGCCGTTTTCATATCAATCGTTGGACGAGCAGGGCGAAACGACCCTCTGCCCGGTGCTCTTGAAGTCGAAACACCTGATCCGGGAGGTCCCGAGGACTTACCAAAAAGAGCGGGCACAGCGTCGCCGGAAAACCACGCACTTTGTCCACGCCGCTCATGAACTGCTGCACGACCTCAAGCATAATGTGATTACGCCGTATGTCATGGTCGAAGCGATCGGATGGTTCTTCCTGGTTCCCTTCATCGGAAAGACGCTATGCCCACGTTGGTACCATCGTCTTAGCGCGTTCTTGAAGTCGGTGCTCATGCCTGCCGTGTCGACCACGTTGACCGTGGATAAATTCTCCACCACCGATGCCGAGAACATGCTTGCCGCAGAACAACGTCTGCAGATCGCAGCCTGGCTGCGAACGCGCATGCAGGCCTTGAGAGGCCGAGTGACCGCAGAGATCCTGGAAGATATCCGCCGGCAAGCCCTGGAGCCCGATCAACAACATGGAATGGGTTCCGGGGCACTCGGGCGTCTATTGACCCTTCCCTGGGAGGAGGAAACGGTCGCAATCGACGCACTCCGCCGAGATTGCCGTCTCACGTACCCAGGGGTTCGGTCGCGACTGGACCGCATTACGAGGACAGGCTTTACGGTCAACGAACAGGCGTACTACGTCGAAACGGCTTTACGACTCATGGGTCTAACCGGGCCGTTCGCCAGATTGATCGTTCTTTGCGGGCACGGCAGCACATCGGA
>CABVRO010000228.1 GCA_902500715.1 uncultured Nitrospira sp.
CGTCTTGAATTGTCCCGATTGCCACCGTTGCAGCCCGCCAGCGATCGATCCATCCTGCCATCGTCTCTTGCCTCCGTGGATCCAGCGTTTCACAATCCCCTTTCCTGTGCTCAGCAAGCCTGGTGCCGTGCATTCGTCGTTCGTCTCGCGTCGCTCGTTCCAGGGGCGAAACTTGCGAGAGACGCTTCACAAACGACGCTACAGGGATTTCAAGCGTGTGGGAGCAGACGGCGGGGCGACTCGCTCGTTGGGTGCTCGGGAGTGACGACCCCGTGGAGGCGTTCTGCGACAGCCCGGATTTTGCGACTGGGGAGGAACGCGACGGTCTTGGTGAGAGGCTCGCGATCATCGGGTCTCGATCATTTGTGGCGCTCAGGATCCGCATCGGCGGTGCTCGGGCCCGCTCATTGCTTAGTAAGGACGATCAGGTTGCATGCGGACGGGAGATCTTGCAGGGGCTGAGGGGAGATTCTGACAGTGCACAACGCCGACGTCGCGACAGCCTTCGAGGAAATGGCTGACTTGCTGGAGATCGAAGGCGCCAATCCCTTCCGGGTCCGGGCCTATCGGTTCGCTGCCAGAACGCTTCGCGATCTGCCTGCCGAGGTGGCGCAGATGGTGGCGAAGGGTGAAGATCTGACCAGCCTTCCGGGGATCGGTGACGATCTGGCGGGAAAGATCAAAGAAATTCTCGCAACAGGAACCGCGGCCGCCCTAGAGGCTCAGCGCAGCAAGACCCCGGCCACACTGACGGAGTTGCTGCGTATACCCGGGCTCGGGCCCAAGCGCGTCCAGGCCCTGGTCCGAGCCCTGAACCTGCGCGGCCTGTCCGATTTGCGGCAGGCGGCGCTGGAGGGGCGTATACGGACCCTTCCCGGCTTCGGGGAGAAAACCGAACAGCACATCATCGAGGCGTTGGCCGCACGAACCGGGAAAGAGTCTCGCATGCAACTGGCCGTCGCCATGCCCCATGCCGAGGCACTGGTGGCCTATCTGCTGGAGTCTCCCGGCGTGAGCCGTGTCGTGGTGGCCGGAAGTTACCGGCGCGCAAGGGAGACCATCGGCGATCTCGATATGCTCGTGACGGCCGGTACGGGGCGGGCCATCACAGACCGGTTTATCCGGTACCCCGACGTTCGGGAGGTGTTGGCGCATGGCGAGACAAAGGCCAGTGTCCGCCTTCAGAACCACCTGCAAGTGGATGTCCGGGTCGTCCCTGACGAGAGTTATGGGGCTGCGCTGCTCTATTTCACCGGCAGCAAGGATCACAACGTGGTGCTGCGGCAGTTGGCCCAGGAGCGAGGGCTCAAGCTCAATGAGTATGGAGTGTTTCGCGGGACGGTCCGCCTCGCCGGCGACACAGAAGAGTCGGTCTATGCCGCAGTCGGCCTGCCGTGGATTCCCCCGGAGTTGCGGGAGAACCGGGGTGAGTTCGACGCGGCGAAAGAAGGCCGGCTTCCGACGCTCGTGGAACTGCAGAATCTCGTGGGGGATCTCCACGCGCATACGACCGCGACGGACGGTCGGCATAGTCTGAAAGAGATGGCGGACGCGGCTCGGCGCCGAGGGCTCCGGTATCTCGCGATTACGGATCATTCCCGCCGGTTGACCATGGCCAGGGGACTCACGCCCGACAGACTCTCCGCGCAAATGGACGAGATCGACCGGTTGAACCGCAGTCTCACCGACATTCGTCTCCTGAAGGGTATTGAAGTGGATATTCTTGAGGACGGTGCGCTCGATCTGCCGGATGACGTGCTCGGTCGCTTGGATCTGGTGGTCGGCGCGGTCCATAGCCTGTTCAAGCTCTCCAAACAGAAGCAAACCGACCGCATTCTGAAAGCCATGGACCATCCGCACTTCTCTATCCTGGCCCATCCCAGCGGGCGGCTGATCGGCC
>CABVRO010000229.1 GCA_902500715.1 uncultured Nitrospira sp.
CTCGAGGCGAATATCAATGCCTAACGGACCGCCGGCAGACCCGCCCATTCGCCCCGCAGGGGGGGATGAGCCGCTCTGCCCGCTATTGACGAAGGATCACACAATCCTCGAACGCCCGCTGATGGCCTTTCGCCCCTTCGGAACCGATGAGCAGGGGCACAAGATCGCCGACGTCAGCGGAACCCTCGTCCTTTCCAGCATCCAACATCTGGAAAAGTGCGTCCAGAAAGCCGGCGGACCGGAGGCGGCGGCCTCCGCCGTCGAGCAGCTGTGCCTGCTGCTCAACGAGCGCATTCCGGACTCGGCCTACCACGTCACTCCAGTCTTTTTACGGAAAGAATGGAACAGTTATTCATATGAGTTTCTCAGCTACCTGCGGGAGTTCTGCAAACAGCTCTCCGGTGATCCGGAATTTCATTTCAATACCGGGTTGACCACAGTCATCTCGCCGGTCTTCCGTGTCCTCGCCAGGCCCTTTTCGTTGTCCCAGTTCTCCCGGCTCGCGCTCTACTGGGCTCAGCGGTATACCCAGGGAACGGTCGAATGCGAAGTGGCGAACGTGACCGACCACTCGATGCGCTACCGCCTGCGCTTTACCGACCATACGCTCCGGCAATTCGGCCCCTATCTCAAAGCCTGCGCGCATCAGGTCTGCGCCTCCACGAAGGGACGCATGGTGGCCGCGCCGACACTCGTTCACGGAGGTCCGCCCGCAACCGTCACCGATCGCGCCTGTATCGTCAACGGAGACACCTGGTGTGAATGGGAGGTCCATTGGCATCCCGAACCGGGACAGTCCCATTGGTACCTCTGGGCGCTCCTGCCGGCCGCCCTGACCTGGCTGTATCTCCACCGGTTTTATCCCGCGATGGCCCCGGCGGAGGCGCTGCTCGTGGTCCTGGTCCCTGCCTTCGTTACCGCCCTCGTCACGGAGCTGCGGCAACGCAGTCTCGCACGCCGGCGCGAGTCGCTGATCCGGGAGCAGATGCAATTCGTCGATGCCCGTTATGAAGACCTGCGCGACGCCTTCATTCAGCAGGAACAGGCGCGCGTCGAACTCCGGCGCAAAGTCAACCAGCTCACGGCGCTCAACCGCGCGGGACTGGGCTTCAACTCGACGCTGGATCGAGAAGCCCTGGTGCAGACTGTGCTGAACACCCTCATCCAAGATCTTCATTACGATCGCGCGATGATGAGTTTTTACGATCCGGATCGCAAAGTTCTGTACGATGGGCGCATCCTCGGCGTCTCCGAGGATATTGCGGAACTCGTCCGACGGAGGGAATTATCGGTCTCGGACCCGCGGGGATTTCCAGCGTCCGCCTTGCGCGACGGCAAACCGCTGCTCGTGCACGATATCGCCACGATTTGGAATGACCTCCATCCGGCCAACCAGGAGTTGGCACGACTCACCGGAACCAAATCCATCATCTGGGTTCCCTTGACCATACAAGATCGCATCCTCGGGACGCTCACGGTCGATCGTACGACACCCAACACGTTGACGGGTGAAGACCTCGATTTGATGGTGACCATCGGCACCCAGATCGCGATCGCGCTGGACAATGCCGCGGCCTACGCCCAGATCGAAGACTTGAATGTCGGACTGGAGTCGAAAGTACGGGAACGTACCGCAGAGCTGGAGCGGGCCGACCGGTCCCGTTCCCTCTTTCTCTCGCATGTGTCTCACGAACTTCGCACGCCGCTGACCTCCGTCAAAGGGTTCGTCGAAAATCTCCTGGACGGCCTCACCGGCACGCTCAACGAGAAACAACAGCGCTATTTGGCCCGTATTGCCGACAACGTTGCCCGCCTCATTCGCATGATCAATGACCTGCTGGATCGCACGAGGATCGAAACCGGACAGTTGGCCTTGTCGCCCGCCGA
>CABVRO010000230.1 GCA_902500715.1 uncultured Nitrospira sp.
CGAGGCTCCTTTCAGCCACACTATGCCTCACACACAAAATTTCGGACAAGTCCGGGGTGGAGATCAGGCAGCGATCCTGGAGGTCGCATCAACGGAAGCGGAAGCCATCCTACCGGGGAGTCCATAGACCGCGTACCCGTCGGCACGAGCCGTTGCGACAGCCTGGGTGGCCGCATCGAGAAGCCTGCCACTCTCAACAGTATCGTAACTGGAGAAACCGATTCCAATCCGGCTGCTTAGGAACAGCTCGCGTCCGTCTAGGGTGACCGGCAGCGAAATCGTGCGTTGCATCTTCCTGGCGATGGCCAGTACCTCCTCTTGACCTGTGACCTGATTCAGTAAGACGACAAACGTGCGCTCAGCAATTCGCGCCACCGTATCGGTGGTGCGCAGGGTGCTCTTCATACGCGCAGCATGAACACGATACATAAAGTTGAGGTTGATTCGTGCCTGTTCGTCGGTTTTCGGCATGAAGTGGTCCAACTCGATCATGAGGACCGCCACTAGCCGGCCATGCTTATAAGGTTGCGCCAGGGTTTGCTTCAGGACAGACGTAAAGAGGCGATAGGTTGGCAATCCGGTGACCGAGTCGTAGGTGTTCATACCGGCCCCGTTCGATTCTTCCGACGGCGAATGCATCCTGGAAGCTGATTGGGGGCCCCGTGGAGTCCAGAATGTTGCGCCGAAAACCAGCAACGTGAGGAGAATGCCGACAGAGATCATGAGGGGATAGGCAGTCAACGCCGACAGAGTCAGCAGGCCCACGGAGGCTGTCCAATACAATCCGCCGGCCATGAACAGGATACAGGCCGCTACGCCGAGCCGAGCGTTCTGAAGCGATTGGGTATCCGCTTCGCCGCCTGACCACCCATGTCGGTTCGTTGACGCAGACCCGTTGCGGTGAATCGAAGTGTTGTGTTCCGGATGTGACGAATGCATAGCCTCCCCGATGGAGCAGCGCAGCCAACGGGATGTTGGACTAGGGAGGTATCGGAAAAGTGGAGGCGAAACTAAAGGAAGGGTGGCCCGCACGACGCCCTCCGGGCGCCGACGATACGAATGAACGGCAATGACCGCTAGACCGTCCGGACGGTCACCTCACACATCGACCGGTTCGAGCCGCGCTTTCAAATGGAGGATGGCTTTCGAATGGATCTGGCACACTCGTGATTCGGTCACCTTGAGCGCCTGCCCGATCTCCTTCATCGTGAGTTCCTCGAAATAGTAGAGCGACAATACCAAACGTTCTTTCTCCGGCAGATCGTGGATCGCGGCTTCGAGCACGTGACGCGCCCGTTCGTTCACCAGGACCGAGAGCGGATCCGGCTGGTTGGAGTCGGTCAATACACTGATGATTTTATGCCCGTCCGCGTCGTGCACGCCGAGATCGTCCAGACTGATCACCACCGCGCCCCGGGAGCGAGTCAGGAATTCATCCAGTTCCTCTTGCGACATCTTTAATTCTTTGCCGACTTCCTGGTCTGTCGGCGGACGCCCGAGCCGGTGCAGCAATTCGGAATAGGTCTTTTGAAGGAGCGTAATCCGCTCGTGGACCGAGCGCGGGATCCAATCCATCGACCGGATTTCATCGAGCATCGCGCCACGGATACGGAACTCCGCATAGGTTTTGAACTTGGCTTCGCGAGTCGGATCGTACTTATCCATCGCATCCATGAGGCCCATGATCCCGACGGATATCAAATCTTCCGCGTCCATATACGCCGGCAACCGAAACGCCAGTCGATGGGCCATGGCCTTCACGACGTGGGTGAATTCCTGAATAACCCGTTCACGATCCGCCTCCGCAATCACCCGACGCGGGATGTTTCTGACCGCAGACATTTTTCGAGCGTCCATCATTCGCTACAGTCCTTTCAGT
>CABVRO010000231.1 GCA_902500715.1 uncultured Nitrospira sp.
GCCGCCCCATAGGCATGGGCCAGGGAATAGCCCAGCTCACCGCCCTCGTGGATAGAGCCGGGCGTTTCCGGCGCGACATGGCTCGGGATACCGCCGGGGAAAGAAAACTGTTTGAACAGGCGCTGTAAGCCTGCTTCGTCCTGCGAGATGTTCGGATAGACCTCGCTGTACGTGCCTTCGAGGTACACGTTGGCAACCAGGCCGGGGCCGCCGTGTCCGGGACCCGCGATGTAGAGCACCGGAAGATCCTGGGCTTTGATGATGCGGTTGAGATGGGCATAGATAAAATTCAACCCCGGCGTCGTCCCCCAATGGCCGAGCAGACGCGGCTTGATATGCTCTCGCTTCAGCGGCTGTTTCATCAGGGGATTGTCGTACAAATAAATCTGCCCGACGGAAAGGTAATTCGCCGCTCGCCAGTAGGCATCAATCCGTTGCACTGTCTCCGGGCTGAGCGACCGATTCGCCTGCGTCGTCTGATTCATGGGCTCCCTCTCTCCAGTTTTGCATCAATCGCCCACGACAGGCGTGGACGACCGTCCTGCATCGTCAACGAACTTCGTTCAATGCCAATAACCGGCAGACCGATTGCGCAATCTGACGTTCTTCGTCGGTATGGATCACCCGCACGGTCACGCGACTCGCCGGGCTGGAAATCACAGCGGCATTGGCCTCGTTCTGCTCCCGATCCAGATGGATGCCGAGAAACTCCAGACCCTCGCACATACGCGCTCGCACGATGGGAGAATGTTCGCCGATGCCTCCGCTGAAGACCAGCTGTTCCACGCCACCCAGTGCCGCCGCATAGGCCCCGATCCACTTCTTCCCCTGATAGCAGAACAGGGCCACCGCCTCCGCGGCGCGGGCCTCGCGGCTCTCCTGCGCTAACAGGTCGCGAAGGTCCGGGCTGATCTCCGACAACCCGAGCAAACCGGATTGCGCATTGACCATGTAGTGAAACTGTTCCGCCGTCATGCCTTCGGTCCTGGCCAGATAGGACACCAGGCCCGGGTCCAGATCGCCGGACCTGGTGCTCATCGGCAGACCGGAGGCGGGAGTAAAGCCCATGCTCGTATCGATACTGACGCCGTCCCGCACCGCAGCCAGACTGGCCCCATTTCCAAGATGGGCGAGAATCACCTTGCCGCGCGCGGCGTCACGGCCCGCCACCCGTTCCAACTCCTCCATCAAGTAGGCGTAGGACAGACCGTGAAACCCGTACCGCCGGATGCCCAGTGTTTCATAGCGGCGGGGGATGGCCAGGAGGCGCGCCACCGGCGGCAGATGTTGATGAAACCCGGTATCAAAGCAGGCCACTTGCGGCACCTGCGGATATTCACCGCCGAATGCCTCGATCAAGGTGACTTCGGCCGGAAGATGTTCCGGATCGTAGGGACTCAGCCGCCGCAACTCCTCCCGCACCTCGGTGGATATCACCTGGGGGTCTAAGTAACGGCTGCCTCCGTGCACCACCCGATGGCCGATGGCCTGAACGGACAATCCCTTCCCATTCTGCGCGAGTTGATCGATGAGCAACCGCACCGAGGCCGCATGATCCGGCACCTGCGCGATTCGCCGTTCGTTGTGCCCTGTGGCAACATCCGTAACGGTGACGATCCCATCCCGAAGCCCGATACGCTCGATCTGTCCCGCTGCCGCCCGAACCGGCCTTGCCCCAACACGAAACAAGGCCCACTTCACACTGGAAGATCCGGCGTTGAGGGTGAGTACCGCGGGTAACCCGTTTCCGGCGTCAGACATGCTTGGCCTATCCTCTACGCCTCAAGATAGAGCGAGCATGAGTTCAGCGCAACCGTAAAATCCTCAGTGCTAGG
>CABVRO010000232.1 GCA_902500715.1 uncultured Nitrospira sp.
GCCACGCCGTTGATGCCACGAAAGAGAATCTCGTCCAAGCCCATGGCGGTCACTCAAAAAGTTGCTGATGGAGTTGCTCGCGGGTCAACTCAAAGTGTAGGGCGACGTCGGTGAGGATTGCAGCGAGTGTTCCAATGCGAAGAGGGCTATGCTGAGGAATCGTAATATGGTGCTCCCCGTGCTCGGTGGTCGTGAGCCTCAGGTGGCTGCCGGTTTGTCTCGTGATTGAATAGCCCAGCTTTCGAAGAATATGGGCCAGATCGCTTCCCGATACATCCCGAGGAAGCCTCATGCAGTGATAACTTCTTCGCGAACATGATGGAGTCGGATCACCTTAGGGCCCTCTCCATCTTCAAAGTGGCAACGGACGGCATCCCGCACCTTTTCCGGAAGTTCGGCGAGCGAGTCAGCCTCCGTGAAAATCGATGGGCCCAGGGATCGAGCCACGAAACCGCCCTCTGGCGCCTCCTCGACCATGAAGATGAGCTCGGTCATTCTTTCCCTCCGTCTAGCTCCATTAGCGCCATGCTAATCATATCCGAAGCCAATGTCTAGCGAACCAAGCATTCGCTCGCCGGGGAGGAGCAACCTGGGTCGACCCTGACCAGAGCGGGTTCTGCGCATTCACTCCCAGACGACATTCGTGACGCCTGGAATCGAAGGAATCAACTCGGCCAGATGGGCCCTCAACCGTTCGATCTCCTGCGCAGGATCGACACGCTTCAACAGGCGCTGCACGACAGATAGTTCCGCGACTGGGTAGACCGTCCATTCGGTGGTACTGTCTTCCGTGTTACTGCAAGCCAGCCACAACATGAACGGCGTGCGCGAGACCATCACCACCCATCCAAAATCTTCCGGAATGACTCCCTCCACCGATACCCCTCGCTCCCGAAGCCGACCGGCCAGCCAATCCGCCAAGGCCTGGCCATAACAGCCGGGATTGGTGCGCTCCTCCTCGCCGGGAAGGGGCTTGAAGAAATCAGCAGTGAAGGTCACTTGAGGACCAGGGTTCATAACGTCCACCGTCCTTCCACGAGTCGGAAATCCGGCGAGGAGCCGCGACAGGGATTCGAGAGCGCGCACACCTCAACCGCTTTTGCTTGAGGAATCACAGGGTAGCAGAGATAGTCATGAACGCGAATCAAATAACGAGAGCTCTCACCGGCTACGACAAACTCTACGCAGCAAAAAAATCGAGCCGTATCGTGTACCGGTTCATCGACCAGCAGATCCTGGTCGAAGCCGTCGCTATGGGCAAGCGCGAAGATCTCGCGGTCTATCGGGAAACACTCAGCGGTTTAGGCAGCCGGGCCGATCAGAGAACTGTTCCTCCGCGCCTGCATGCGGTCATCACGGGCGCGACCCATTGTCCTACCACCTCTCGCATAGCAACCGCGTCTCGCCTCGATCACGCCCATTGCCAGGTGACATACGTGACTACTGTCGTCGGGCGCGCATTGACTGGGTCAACACAGGCGCCGATAATGCGCCGCATCGAGGCCGATAGGAAGGGAGCAGAGCTACCCGTCGCAGACTACCACCAGTCGACGATGACGGATTTCATAGAGCGCTCACTGCATGTCCTCGGCCACCCGCACGATTCGATCAAACTCTGTGACGTTCATGTTTCCGAGACTCCGGTGTTTCGACGGAACCTTCGTTCGAGGATCGTATGATTAGCGGACCCGGCGCGGCCATGTTGGACAGCA
>CABVRO010000233.1 GCA_902500715.1 uncultured Nitrospira sp.
CGGATCTTCGATTCCGCCAGAATGTGCACCTGATCGCGTGTTCTGGCCACCCTCGCCAGTCCCTGCTCCTGCGCCTTAATTGCCGTCGCCACCGCAAGACGCATCGGCACGTGCCATTCGTCCATTGTCGGCAGAATGCTGCCCTCATGGATCCCGCGCTCCCTGGCGCACAGCGCCAGTTCGTGCGCCGCGGCGATCGCCATCTCATCGGTAATCGCCCTCGCCCGGACGTCGAGCAGGCCCCGAAACATGCCGGGGAACACGAGGGAGTTATTCACCTGATTGGGGAAGTCGCAGCGGCCTGTCGCCACGATCCGTGCGCCCGCATCTTTTGCGTCCCAGGGCCAGATCTCCGGAACCGGGTTGGCACAGGCGAACACAATGGCATCCCTGGCCATGCCCTTCACCCATTCCGGCTTGATAATTCCACCGGCTGAGAAGGCCACACAGACATCCGCACCCTGCAAGGCTTCGGCAATGCCGCCTCGCAAACCAGTCGGGTTGGTTTGCACGCAGACGTTCCATTGCTCGCCGAACGCAGGATCCAGCTCATACTCCCGCCGATGCGTTCCGAGAATGCCTCCCGCATCGCAGGCGACAATCCGGGCAGGATCCGCCCCGAAGACCTTGAGGAATCGATAGGTCGGCACGTTCGCCGCGCCCATGCCGATCATCGCGATCCGAACCTGTCCCATTTCTTTTCCGACGACCTTCAACGCATTGATCAGACCTGCCAGGAGCACCGTTCCGGTTCCTTGCTGATCGTCGTGCCAGACCGGGATCGGGCAGTCGGCCTGCAATTCGCGGAGAATCCGGAAACATTTCGGCATCGCAATATCTTCAAGATTGATCGCGCCGAAGGACGGGGTCAGCAGCCGAACCGTTCGAATCAATTCGTCCGGATCTTTCGTATCGAGACAGATCGGGACGGCATCCACCCCACCGAGATATTTAAAGAGCAGCGCCTTCCCTTCCATCACGGGAAGCCCCGCTTCCGGTCCGATGTCGCCCAGGCCCAGCACTCTGGTGCCGTCCGACACGATGGCGATCGTGTTCCCCTTGTTCGTATAGTCGTACACGAGTTCGCGATCGGCCTGGATCGCTTTGCAGGGAGCCGCCACCCCCGGGGTATACCACACCGAAAAATCCTCCAGACTCCGGATCGCGCACTTCGGCAACGTCTGCATCTTTCCCTTGTAATACGCATGCAGCCGCAAGGCCTCTTCCGCCGGTTTCGAAGCCTTCGCCAACAACTCGGCTTTGTCCGTCATCGTTGTCCTCCATCCGACATCGAACGCATCACAGGATCGGCACCAATCAACCCGTCTCCCCTGCCGGCCTCAGGCTTCCATGGTCGGCTTCAGCAACTTCCTCAACTCCGCGTACGGCCTTGTGTTCAGTACATCCGTTTTCTCAAGCCATCCCCGTCTGGCCTGGCCGCCCCCGAAGCGCGCATTCTCCAAGTCGAGCATGCTGTGCGCATCCGTATTCACCGCCAGCAACACGCCCTCCTCCTTCGCCATCCGGCAATGGATGTCCGTCAGATCCAGTCGTTCGGGATGGGCGTTAATTTCAAGGAAACAGCGGCGCTCGCGCGCCTTCCGGATAATGCGAAGCATGTCCACCTCATAGGGCTCACGCCGGCCGATCAGCCGCCCGCTGGGATGGGCCAGGATAGAGAAGTGCGGATGGTCCAT
>CABVRO010000234.1 GCA_902500715.1 uncultured Nitrospira sp.
GGCGCGGGACGGCAAGGAGTTGCAGGTCTTCCTGACCGTTCCCAAGGATCGGGACCCGCGCCAACTTCCGATGATTCTATTCCCTCATGGCGGCCCTGCCTCGCGATCGCCAGGTGCATACAATTATTGGACGCAGTGGTTTGTCAGTCGCGGTTGGGCCGTGCTGGAGCCTCGCTTTCGAGGAACCGAAGGGTATGGAGACGAATTTCTGCGTGCCGGATTTCAACGCTGGGGCTTGGAGATGCAGGACGACCTGACCGATGCGGTGCAGTACGCCATCCGCTCCGGCATCGCCAATGCCAACCGTATCTGTATCGTCGGATCGGGCTATGGAGGGTATGCCGCCCTGATGGGCGCCGTGAAGACGCCGGATCTCTATCGCTGCGCCGTCAGCCTGGGCGGGGTGACGGACTTGTCGCAGGTCGTATCTGATAGCCGTTGGTATTTGAATCAGAAACCGATGGCCGAAATGCGTGTCGGCTCTTGGTGGACCGACCGTGAGCGGCTGCGCGATACCTCGCCGGTCTTTCATGCGAAGGAGATTCGCACCCCGCTGCTCCTGATGCACGGCGCCATGGACCGGGCGGTGCCGGTGTCGCATGGTCGAGACATGGCCGAGGCGCTGAAAGCGGCCAACGTCACGACCTATCGATACGTGGAACTTCCCTTCGCCGATCAGACGCTGAGTCGGGAACAGGACCGCCTGCAGGTGTTTACGGAACTGGAACAATTTCTGAAGTCCCACCTCGAATGAATCTGCCTCACGGTCGAGCATCCATAGGTATCCGTCGGTAGACAGCTCCGGCCCCCCCCATTACACTGCCGCCGCTATGAAAGCAGTGGTTCGAGGGAGCGGGCAGTGTCGTATCGGGACAGGGCTGTTCGTCGTCCTCTACGCCCTTGTCCTGGCTGCCTCCCCGGTCTGCGTCGGCACGGGTCTTGTTCCCGTACCGGGTTCACAGACCCATTCCCACGACACAGCCCATGCCCTTCCCTGTAGCGCGGTCTGCCAGAGCCAAGCTGACACGGGGCTAGTCCCGGACATGCCTCCGGATGCACCGGTTGTCTCGGCAGCGATCGGGGCAGAGACGCGCTTTTCCCCGAGCGCCCATTCCCGTTCTTCCGTGATTCGTTCACGTGCTCCTCCGGCTCCCCTCGCGTCGTGACGATCGCCTCTCCATGTCCTCGACTCTGGCTTGCGGACGTTGTCCTGCCCCCTGGGTGCCGGGCGCGTCCTTGCGCAAAGGGAGCATAAAGTCATGTCATTGTTCCGATGGGTTATCGTCATACTGGGTCTCACTTTTATGCAGATAGGTTCGGGGCCTCATCCTGCCCGCGCGGCGGAAGTGTCGAGCGGAGGCGAAGAGGTTGTAGAAGAGGCTGTACTGGATCAGCGCGAACAGGCGCTAAAGCAAAAACTGAAGGGGATCATCGACCAACTAGAAGAAGTCAAAGACATGCGCAGGGCGAGAGGGCGGCAAGCGCCCGAGCCGAGTGTGATCCAAGAACAGCAGGCGGAAGGACCGCCGGGAACAGTCCCGGAAATCGCCTTGACCGACATCCGGGTGATGAGCCAGCGGGTCGAGAGCCGGCCGACTGGGGTAACGCAGTCTTCGACGGACCGGAGCGAACACGAATCGCAGCC
>CABVRO010000235.1 GCA_902500715.1 uncultured Nitrospira sp.
CAATTGCTCATCATTCAGGCCACCGAGCGCTGCGTCCAGAAACAGGGATGGCGCTTGGTCGAAAAAGAGTAGACGCGCGCGCCTGTATCGTTTCCGAGCCGATCGAGCCCCCTCCGGAATGATTCGCTCCACGTGCCATTTCGCTCGGCTGAGCTTCAACGGGAGAACGGTTCGAATCGCAAGACCGCACACGATATCAATGCCCGCCCACTCGTGAACAGAGCCGTTTTTGTTGACTGACGGATCAGGCTCCGCTATGTACATGATGAGATGCCCCTCGCCATAACATTCCGTCTGTTTCACCACGTGCTTCCCGGATCAGCCGTGGCCGTGCACCGGTATCGGGCCGTCGTTCAACTCATCGTCGCTTGAGCATAGAAGCATTGAATCTCCTCGCCTTGCCTCGCCGGCGAGGACGGAATCGCAGAGTGCACAAACCCAGACAGGATTAGACGTATGAAACGTATCGATCTCATTGCCGGCGCCCGGCCGAATTTCATGAAAATCGCGCCGATCATCGATGCCTTGAATGCCGCTCGATCGAACGGCAGCGAGCTGCGGTTCCGCCTCATCCATACGGGGCAACACTACGACCGCGCCATGTCTGGCAGCTTTTTCGAAGAGCTGGGCATTCCGGACCCGGATATCAATTTGGAGGTGGGGTCGGGGACGCAGGCCGAGCAAACGGCCGGGATTATGGTGAACTACGAGCGGGTCCTGACAAAAGAGAAGAGCGACCTTTGCCTGGTCGTCGGGGACGTTACTTCAACCATGGCCTGTTCGATCGTGGCCCGCAAAATGGGGATTCCCGTGGCCCATGTGGAAGGCGGCATCCGCTCGAACGATTGGACCATGCCGGAAGAGATCAACCGCGTGGTGACCGATTCCATCACCAACTGGTTCTTCACCACCAGCGACACCGCCAACGACAATCTGCGCCGAGCCGGGGTCACAGACGACCGGATTTTCTTCGTGGGTAACACCATGATCGATACCCTGCTGAAGCAGCTCCCGCGTTTGCGTCCGCCGGCCTGTTGGAGTTCGCTCGCGCTGGAACCGAACCGGTATTTTGTCGTGACCCTGCACCGTCCCGCGAATGTGGACGGCGAGCAGCAATTGCTGGGACTGCTGAAGGCCATTGCAGACGGCACCCAGGGGCTGCCGGTGGTCTTCCCGGTACACCCGCGTACGGCCAAGAATCTGCGCGAAGCCGGCAAGACGCTGCCCTCCATGCACTATGTCGATCCGCTGGGCTACCTCGAATTCAACTATCTCGTCAAACACGCCCGCGGGGTGATTACCGATTCAGGCGGCATCACCGAAGAAACGACCGTGCTCGCAGTGCCGTGCCTGACCTTGCGCGATAATACCGAACGGCCGGAGACCGTCACGATCGGCACCAACGAACTGATCGGAACCGATCCGCGCAAACTCCCTCCAGCCCTCGCACGCTTGATGGCCGGACAGTGGAAGAAGGGCGCGATTCCTCCCAAATGGGACGGCAAGGCGGCGGAACGCATCGTGGCACACCTGGAAGGATTGCTGGCCTCTGAATAAAGTGGTCGAAGGAACACTAGCCTGAATTATTCGTGATTCTGGCAAGAAAAAAGGCCATCGAGTCTCCACAC
>CABVRO010000236.1 GCA_902500715.1 uncultured Nitrospira sp.
CGTCTGCACCTGATCCTCGGCGACGCGAACATGTGCGAATACGCGACGGCGCTCAAGGTCGGCACCACCAGGTTGATGCTGGACCTGCTCCAACGTGGAGAGGCCCCAAGCCTGGAATTGGAACAGCCGGTGGCTGCGATCAAGCAACTCTCCAGAGATCCTGACTTGAAGACAACGGTGCGATTGAAGGATGGCCGGACGATATCGGGACTGGCGATCCAGGAGGAATATTGGCACGCAGCGAGTCGATGCTGTGCGGGCAGCGACCCGGACGCCGACTGGGTGTTGCGGGAATGGCAGGAGACTCTCAGTGTGCTTCGTCAGGATCGCACGCAATTAGTCGGGAAGATCGACTGGGTGACCAAGCAGTGGCTGCTTGAGACATTCATGCGGGAAGAACGGCTGGCGTGGGAAGATCCATGGCTCGCCAGTTTGGACTTGGAATATCACAATGTGAACCCCGACCGTGGCCTGTTTCTGGGCCTCGAGGCCGAAGGAAAAACCTGGCGCATGACGAGCGAGCGTGACATTGCGCAGGCCCTGGTGGCCGGCCCCTCCGATACCAGGGGCGGGCTTCGCGGGTTGTGTGTGAGACGGTTCCCGGAGCAGATCACGGGGATGCAATGGGAGCGGGTGCAGTTTTCCGGGGGGCTGCGTGCGCGGACGCTAGAGATGGGTGACCTCTTTGAGCCGGATGCGGTGCAGGCCTGTGCCGCGTTGTTGGAAGCTGCGGCGTCTCCAGCCGATGCGCTGGCGGCGTGGACGAGACGAAAGGACGGGTAACCATGCGATATATGTTGATGCCGGAACGTCGTGAGGCGCCGGGCGATCCCATGCCGAAACCGTCGGGGCCGTCGGAAGAAGGCGGAGGGCCTCGGCGGCCTGAAACGGGCTCGCCGGATAAGGACAATCTGCTGAAGCGGATGCGGAAAGTCGATCCGAAGCAAGCGGAGCGTTATCGGCAACGCACGGGCCAATAAACGTGAAAGGTAAAAAGTGAAACGTGAAAGGTCGCGGGGCTGAGGATTGAAGCGATCGTTGGTCCACCTTTGACGTGTCACGTCTAACGAGGTAAGCAATGGGGATGCAAGGGGACTTTTTTCAGCTCTTGAAGGAGCAGGGGTATCAGTTCGGGAATCCTGTTGCGGCGGCGGCCGGGATGGAAGTTCCCACTGCCACCACGATTCTGGCCTTGAAGTACCGCGACGGTGTGTTGGTCGCAGGCGATCGCCGGGCGACGGCGGGCAACATGGTGATGTATGACCGCACCGACAAGGTGCTGGAGATCGACCGGCACAGCGTGATGGCCATCGCAGGGGTGCCGGCGACGGCGTACGAGATGGTACGGGTGCTGGAGCATTCATTCAAATACTACCGGCGCACGCAATTGCAGGAGTTGAGTTTCGAAGGCAAGCTGCGGGCGGTCTCCAAGTTGCTCAAGGAGAACGTGCCGGCGGCGTTGGCAGGGACCGGGGCGGTGGTTCCCGTCTTTGCCGGATATGACCAGGAGCAGGAGTCTGCAAAGATTTATTTCTACGATATTCTGGGGGCGGAGTTTGAAGCCGTGGAGTATGCGGTGTCCGGTTCCGGCTCGCCGACGATTCGCGG
>CABVRO010000237.1 GCA_902500715.1 uncultured Nitrospira sp.
GATCGGATTCTCGAACATAAAAAAGCGGAAATTCGCCACAAGAACAGCCGCGGCTATCTCGCGGAGTTGAAAACCAGAATTCGCGATGCCGGCCCGACGCTGGGGTTTGCCGTCAACCTCGATGCGCGACGGACTCCGACCAGGCCCGCGCTCATTGCGGAGGTCAAGAAGGCCTCGCCGAGCCTCGGTCTGTTGCGGCCGGAGTTTGAGCAGCGCTTTGAGCCGGTGGCCATCGCCGAAGCCTATCGGGAACATGGGGCCGCAGCTGTCTCCGTGTTGACGGATAAGGATTTTTTTCAAGGCAGCTTAGAGTATCTCTCCGATGTGAAACGGAAAGTCGGTCTGCCCGCGCTGAACAAAGAGTTCATGGTGGCGGATATTCAGTTCTACGAAGCCCGGGCCCATGGCGCGGACGCGGTCCTGTTGATCGTGGCCGGGTTGGAGAAGCGCCAATTGATCGACTTCTCCGCCTTGGCGAAGGAGCTGTCGCTCGATGTGCTGGTCGAGACGCATCATGAGCGTGAACTCGATATCGTGCTGGAGTGGATTCCGGATGTCCGTCTGATCGGCATCAACAATCGTGATCTCCAAACTTTTTCGACGGATCTGGGTGTGACTCTGCGACTGGCGAAGCGCATTCCCGGCGACAAGCTGATCGTGAGTGAAAGCGGGATCCACAAGCGGGAGGATGTCACGCGGTTGGTCGAGGCCGGCGTGCATGCCATGCTGGTCGGCGAGTCGCTCATCCGGGCGCAGGATATCGGCGTGAAGATTCGTGAGTTGCTGGGCGATGAATTCAACAAGGAGAAGCCATGAAGACGCGACTCTCTTTCGGTATGATGGCGGTGTTGCTCAGCTTGACCGGCTGTTTAAATCAGGAGATCCACGAATTTTCTCCGAAGTGGGACTCCTGGATGGGCAGCAGTAAAGACGACCGTATCAAAGAAATGGGCATTCCCACCCGATGCCATTCGTTCAAGGCCGGCGGCGAAGTGTGCGAGTGGTCTGTGCCTCAGCAGGACGGGCGGCAGGATTTGATCGGCCTGACGTTCAACGGCAAAGGGCAGGCCTGCCAGTGGTCCTATCGCGGGTTCTACGGCATGCAGAAGAGCAAGCAGAGTTGCTGACGCCATGGCTGTGAAAGTCAAAATATGCGGTTTGACGAATGCCGAGGATGCGGCGGTGGCGGTTGAGGCCGGCGCGGATGCGGTCGGGTTCGTGTTTCATAAGAAGAGCCCTCGTTGCGCGGAGGCGGCGGTGGTGAAAGCAATCGTGAAGGAACTGCCCCCGTTTGTGCTGCCGATCGGTGTGTTCGTGAATGAGGATGCGAAGGTGGTACGGGATATCATGGACAGTTGCGGTCTTGCCCTTGCGCAGCTGCATGGCGATGAGACGGCGGCCTATTGCGAGGTGCTGGGGCGGCCGGTGCTGAAGGCGATTCGTCTCCGGGATCGACGGTCGTTTCTAGCTCTCGCCGAGTTCCAAGGGCGCGCCGGCGTGCGGGGATTTCTGGTGGATGCGTTTTCAGCCAACGCCTATGGTGGCACGGGACAGGTGGCCGATTGGGCGCTGGCTGCTGAAGCGGCCACGGTGGCGCGTA
>CABVRO010000238.1 GCA_902500715.1 uncultured Nitrospira sp.
TCCGAGTGTGGCGTGAAACTAACCCGCCTCACACACAGAAAATCTGACAGGCCCCTAGAACTGCCTCCCGCTCGCTGTCAAAAGGATCCCCAGGTTTTAGTCCCCGTGGGTCGTTGAACCTGGCCGGAGCGTTTCGCACATAACGGTAAAAGTTACTGTCTCCAGAACCAAATCCAATCGGATCTTTCTGCAGAAACCTTCCTGTCAAGGCATCGTAATACCGCGCCCGGTAGTAGTAGAGCCCTGACTCTGAATCGAACTCTCGGCCCGTATACGTATACGGCTGCTCCACCGTGCCCGGTGACTCCAGGATATTCCCATACGCATCGTACGCATAGGCCTTGGCCACGGCGCCGTTGATATCGGTGAGTTCCGTCACCGTGCCGAGGCCATCCTGATGATAGTACAGTGTGCCGTCCGCCACTGGCGTGGTCGTAGGCACCGTCGTCGAGGCCACCACCAGCGGCGTGCCCAGGGGCGTGGTCGAAGCAA
Source organism: uncultured Nitrospira sp. (assembly GCA_902500715.1). Taxonomy (GTDB): domain Bacteria; phylum Nitrospirota; class Nitrospiria; order Nitrospirales; family Nitrospiraceae; genus Nitrospira_A. The sequence goes on from CABVRO010000238.1 coordinate 493, forward strand.
AGGTCGCGCGAGCCGGAAAGAGCAGCCGGCTTTCGAGCACCTGGTTCGTCGCGTGGTCGCGCGTCACCAGATAGAGCGGGGCATTGCCGCCGATGCCCCCTGTATCGATCAGGTCCACTGCGAGCGTCCCGGTGGCCGCGGCGGCCGTGACATCGATCGGCGCGATCGGCTGTTCGAGGCCGGTTGAGTCGATCGGCTGCCCGATCGCCGGCGCCGGCATCCCGGAGACAAACACGAAGCCCACCGATACCTGGCCATTCACCTTGATCCCATCATCCACCACTGGCCCGCGTAGGCCGTCCGGGGTGGAAGCCAGCACCGCCGTCTGCCCGCTGCCGAGGCCCGGCACCATCGGCGTCCGGCTCAAGGGCTCATCGATGCCGGGGCCGTGGGTGTAGCGTGCCTGCAGCACGTTGCTGCCATTATATTCCAGCAGAATATCTTCGCCGTCGTAGATGTAGCGTGTCGTCTGGCCGTTGGCCACCTTTTCGATCCGTCGCCCCAAGCCATCATACCGATAGCTGCTGGTCGTGATGGCGGTCGGATTCCCAGCGGCAAACTCCTGCACTTGGGTCAACCGATTCTCGGCATCGTAGGTGTATTGGGTGTAGTTGCCCGTGGCCAAGAGGGTCTTGCGGGTCAGATTACCGTTGTCATCGTACTGATAGGTATGGTTCGTATCCGCCGTGAGTTGATTGCCCGGGTTCACAACACTCCCGCCGGTGGTGCGATTCCCCACTGCGTCATAGGCGAAGGCTTGCGGGTCGAGCAGCAAAGGATGGCTCGCTGAGGTGAGCCGATCTAGTTGGTCATAGCCAAACGTCTGCGCTCCCCGTCGATCCGTCAGACTGGTCCGATTACCGACGGGATTGTAGACATAGTCGGCCCTGTTGATCTGGCTGCTGGTGGCCGTGAGTTGATGCAGGATGCTGGTCACCTGACTGGCCGGGTCATAAGTGTAGGTCGTCTGGATCCCGTTCGGGAGCGTGAGGCTCGCCCGTCGCGAGAGCGCATCATACACATAGGTCGCCACCGGTTGGGTCTGCGCCCGACTCTGTACCTCGGCCAGGGTAAGCGTCCGCCCGTAGAGTCGCACTTCGTCGAGCT
>CABVRO010000239.1 GCA_902500715.1 uncultured Nitrospira sp.
GGTGCAACGTATTCGCTCCACGACAGCCTAAGGATATTGTGCCTCCCCTGATCCCGCTACATCTGACTCAATGGCTCGCGCCTGCGCGAGAGGCCCTTCGCAGCGGCTCGGGTAAACCCTGCCTCATGGGGTTGCATGGTTCGACCGCCGGTTTCGGCCTGGCGCTCCTCACACACAGCATGCCGTCTCAGCCCCTGGCCGACCGGTCCTGGCTGATCGTCGCCAAAACCGACGACGAGGCGGAGCGCCTCTACCGCGACACGCTGTTTTTCAGGACCCTCTGCGGGCAGTCCGGCGACGATCTCGCACTCTTCCCGAAATGGGAAACGCTGCCCTATGAATCGACGGTCCCCCACATCGATCTGGTAGCCCGCCGTATGCAAACACTCAACCGCCTCTGCACTACGGGGCGTACGGTCCTCTTTACCTCCGTGCCGGCATTGACGCAGCGGGTACTACCGGCCCTGGTCTTCACCGACGCGATTCTGCAGTTTCAACCGGATGGTACGCTGGAGCGGGAAGTGCTCGTCTCCAGCCTGTTACGGTTGGGCTACCGGAAGGGATCGGTGGTGGAAATTCCCGGCGAGTTCAGCATTCGCGGCGGGATCGTCGATATCTATTCGACCGCCTATCCCGACCCGCTACGGGTGGAGTTTCTCGGCGACACGATCGAGTCGATCCGCTTCTTCGATCCGGCCACGCAAAAATCGACCGACAAGATCAAGCAAGCCTGGGTGTTGCCGGCCCGCGAATTGATTCGCCCCGAGGCCGCGCCGGAGGCCCTCGCGCCCCTGTCCGCCGACGCCGAATGGCACGCCCCCTCGGTCTATGGGACCATGGACAACCTCCTCGACTATTTCCCTCAGCCACCCGTGCTCGTCCTGGATCAACCCGGCACGCTGAAAGCTCACACCGAGGAATGTTGGCAAGCCATCGAAGAGGGATTCCTGCGTCACGAAGATCGCACGGATCCGAATCCCTACCCGACACCGGACAACCTGTACCTCACGTGGGATCAGATCCTCGCCGCCACCCAAGGCTACGCCACGCTCGCGCTGGAGCCGGTCACCGCACCGGACGCGAGTTGGGACCCGGTGCTGACCTGCCCGGCTCAAATACCGGCCAGCGTGGGACTCGGCCAACGCGGCACCGCGTTCAGCCATACGCTGCAGGTACTCGATCGCTTGCGCGAAGCCGGACCCGTCGTCCTGGTCGCCCGCAGCCAGGGCCAAGTCGGGCGCCTGCTGGCGTTATTTGGTGAACACGATCGACCGGCGATGGAATGGAAGCCCTCGGCGCTCTCGGCCGGCGGCGCGCAAAAGGCACCGTTTTCGGTCTTGAACGGCGAAGTCTCGGCTGGTTTTCTTTCCCCCGATCTGCGGCTGGTGGTCCTCACCGAAGAAGAACTGTTCGCAAAAGGTGCCCGCCATAAACCGCAACCCAAGAGCAAAGCCGCCACCTTCCTCTCCTCACTGGAAGATCTGAACAGCGGCGACTACGTCGTCCATATGCAATACGGCATCGCGAAGTATCAGGGGCTGCGTCGGCTCTCGGTGCAAGACT
>CABVRO010000240.1 GCA_902500715.1 uncultured Nitrospira sp.
CCTTGAAGGACAACAACTCCTCCGCATCGTTCGGCAACTGCCCGCCGTAGCGGGCCACGGTTTCACAGGCGATGCTGTGCAACCGTTCCGGTCGGATGTTGTACCCCAGCGGATACCAGGTCTGCTTCACCTCGGCAACCGGCGCATCGGCTAACTGCTCGAACGACGGGTATCGCTCCAAGAACTCATGGTACTTCGGAATCACCCGATCGACCTGAGTTTGCTGGAGCATCACCTCCGACACCAGGATGTGATAGGGATCGGAGGTCTGGCGCCAGGGCAGATCACGCCCATGCTCCTTGTACCACTTCAACAACCGGTTCTGAAAACGTTGCTTCCGTCCGCGCGTAAGCGGGACTGAGGACCGAGATACCTTTTTCTTACGCCGCGGGGATTTCTGAACGCGAGACTTTGTAGACATAACCGCTCGTGATGAGTGGCGGCATTCTAAGAGGCGGGCGGGTTGAAAATCAAACGACGACCCCTCGACGGGCGGAGCCGCAGAGCGCAATCCGCAAGCACGAACCCTTGCGTCGCGCCCTGCGGTCCGCGGCAGCGCTTGTGATACCGCTACCTACTGCGGCGAGGCCTGTACCTTAGTGCCTTCCTTTACCGGCGGATCGATCACAATCTGAGGGCCTTGCACCTTCGGCAAGATTCCAGCCCCGGGTTTTTCCAGGAGTCGTTGGTTCTGGTCGTTGATCGAAAGCTGTTGGGACACATGACCGTTATCGAAAGCCGCCGCTTTGTTGAGCGCGGACTCCCCGACCGCATTGGCACGGCCCGGATCGTTGGCGAGGGACTGCCCATGGACCGGATCGACAGACTTACCCATCGGATACCCGGGATGCTGCGGCAACATGGCTGGATTGCTGAACGCCATGGCAGCAACCAGGACTCCGCTCATCGCAAGGGGATATATGAATAATGAGGCTTTCATACCAAACCTCCTCTTAAGCGGGTGAAATAAAAACGCCCTCCTGTCCGGACGATCAGGAGGGCGCAGGAAGAGATCTGTGAAACAACAGGGAACAAACGAACGTCGTTGTATCGAGGTCACCCCGGCTTCATGGTCACCTCCAAGACTAGAACATTCAGCTTGCACTCATTGAAGCCAACAATCAAGCCCACTCAATCTCGTAACAACATCCACGACGCCGGGATTAGTCCCGGCGCAGGACCTCTCGGGCCCTAGGGTTTTTCCCAACTCCAAATGGTCGGAGACATTATCCTGATCGCACGCACGATGAGGGCATGTTATGTCTTTCCGACGAAACATGTTATCCGCCCTCGTTGCTCGCCCCCATTTACTAGAGATCACGAGGCCGGTTTCCGACGTTGGCGGCGCGACTCTACGCATCGCCCTCCCGGACTGCAGAGATTCGACAGATCGCGAGACCATTCAATTCACGTAAGGATAGAAACCGGCACATGACCATGAAAGTTCACTATCAAGTGTCTCTCTCCTCGGAATCGGCCACGAGCGGAGAAGGACAGCTTCTGGATCTCTCGGTGGAAGGCTGCCGTATCGAGGGTGCGCACCATTTGCCC
>CABVRO010000241.1 GCA_902500715.1 uncultured Nitrospira sp.
CTAGGAGCCTGTCTGAGTAATGCGCCATTTTGGACTGGACAGCCAGCGCGCGTTGTGGTTCCTCTGCCGCATGGCGAAAATATTCAAATCCTGGGACGTCGATCAGCTGGTGCTGCTCCCCCCGTCGGTTCATGAGCTGGTGCCCGCAGGGCACCTGGCTCACTTTGTGCGAGACCTGGTCCGAGATTCGCTGGATGTGTCGGCGATCCTGAAGACCTACACGGAAGACCGCGGGTTTCCGCCCTATGATCCCACCATGATGGTCGCCCTATTGCTGTATGCGTACTGCCAAGGGCTCTACGCGTCGCGGCGGATCGCCAAGGCCTGTCAGGAGCGCGTGGATGTCATGGCCGTGACGGCGCGGCAGACTCCGGATTTTCGTACGATCAGCGACTTTCGGAAGCGCCACTTGCCGGCGTTGGGCGGGCTGTTCACGCAGGTGCTCCAGCTGTGCCAGCAGGCGGGACTGGTGAGCTTGGGCCACGTCGCATTGGATGGGACGAAGATCCGAGCCAATGCCTCCAAGCATAAGGCGATGAGCTACCGCCGGATGAAGACTGCTGAACCGGAGCTGGCTGCCGAGGTTGCCCAGTGGCTGGCGAAGGCGGCGGCCAGCGACGCGCGCGAGGACAAGGCGTATGGAGTTGACCGGCGCGGGGACGAGTTGCCGGAGTGGGTGACGAACAAGCAGCATCGCTTGGAGAAGATCCGCGCCGCGAAAGCGGCACTGGAAGCCGACGCACAGGACGACGCAAGGGCCAAGAAGCGGAAGGACGAGAACCACGCGGATCGCCCGCGACGGGGCCGCCCTGTGCAGCATCCTCCCGGCACGCCCCACGACCGCGCGCAGCGCAATTTCACCGATCCGGACAGTCGGATCATGAAGGCTCGGGACGGATTCATCCAAGGCTATAATGCCCAAGCGGCCGTCGATGCCGATCACCAGGTGATCGTGGCGCAGGGGCTGACGAACCAGGCCAGCGACGCGCACCAACTCGAGCCGATGCTGGCTCACATCAGGAGCAACACGGGCCGACAGGCGCGGGAGCTGTCGGCGGATGCGGGGTATTGTTCCGAGCACAATCTCAAGGCGTTGAATCGCCGCCACGTTCGAGGATACGTCGCCACGGGTCGGCAACCGCACGGCGCGGCCTCGGCCACCGGCGCGCGCAAGACCGTCCCGCGGACGCGAGTCCACGCGATGCAGATCCGCCTGAGACGAGCCGGGCATCGCAGTCGCTATCGTTTTCGAAAACAGGTGGTCGAACCGGTGTTTGGCCAGATCAAGCATGGTCGCGGTTTCCGGCAGTTCTTGCTGCGAGGCGTGTCACAGGTCGCCGGTGAGTGGAGTTTGGTCTGCAGTGCCCACAACGTGCTGAAATTGGCCGGAGCGAGAGGATGAATCCCTCAACACCGGACGACATCCCCCCATCGGCTCTCTTATCCGCCAGGCTGCTGGCCGATTCGCCGCTTCTTGCTGCCGTACCCAGCTGAGAAAATACGTCTCGTCGCTCATCGCCAGCCGTTACTCAGACAGGCTCCTAG